>NZ_JBQQBR010000052.1:0-86568 GCF_052245935.1 Nonomuraea sp. 3N208
CGTCCTTGGGCTCCTTGCGTGCCACTGCGGCGTCCTCCAGGTCGATCTCCGTCGATGCCTGGATCACAGTACTCATCAGGTGCGTTCTCCTTGATCAGGAGTTACACCGAAAACCGTACAGTCCCGGGTCACTGTCTTGCCCGCGTAGACGGGCTCCCATCCGATGGCGTGAAAGGCGCCGATGTTTGGGAGGAGGGTCTTGAGCATGTTCACGGTGCGGCGGTGGTACCACTTTGACATGGCGGTGATGACCAGCCCTGACCGTAGTGCTTCGTGTAGGTAGGGCAGCGCGAATTCGACGTTCTGCCAGGTGTTGGTGGACTGGTCTTCGCATCGGATCACGTTGTCGGGGACGCCACGTTCGATGAGGAGACGGCGGAAGGTGCGCGCCTCGACGATCCCGTTGTGGCGGTTCACGCCGCCGGTGGCGATGATGAGTGGGGCGAGACCCGCGTGGTATCGCTCGGCCGCGATCTCGGCCGGTGGCGCCTGATTGGTTCCAAAGAGCAGGAGTGCGGTCGGCTGGTCGTCAGGCGGAGGTGCATGGACGTCCACGAACCCGGTGATCTCAGCTATCTGGTGGGGACTGATGTCGTCGGTCATCCACGGTCCTCAACAGCGCGGGGGAGTTGCAGGTGGTGTGCGGCGGTGTTGATCGCGTCCAGGTACCGGGCGTGGTACTCGGCGGTTTGTTGAGCGTCGGCGAATTGCTGGGCGAGGACTTTGTCGAGCTTGTCGGCAAGGACCATGGTGGGCCAGGCGGGGCGGCTGCCGGATAGCGCGGCGTGGCCGGCGGCCGCTGATTCGTCCAGCCGGCCGAGTGCGGCCTGGGCGAGTCCCAGGATCAGCAGTGAGCGTGCGTAGCCGGATGGGTGCTCGCCGCGTTGGCGGGCTTCTGGCTGGTAGACGGTCTCGATGACACGATGGGTGGCGTTCACGGCTTCTCGGTATCGGCCGACGAACAGCAGCGACGTGGCGGTGTAGGGCGGATCTTCTGATAGAGCGATGGAGAGCGCGCCCGTTGTTGCAGCATCGGCGGGAAGGGCCGCGATTGCCTGGCTGGCCTGGCGGCGGGCGCGGGTCATGCCATCGACGTCGCCCGCCATCGCCGCGGCGCGCATCTCCTGAGAGGCCAGCTTGGCGTAGACGACTGTCCCCCGCGGCGCGACGTGTTGGCCCTGGGCTGACAGCGTCGCAGACTGGCGAGGCTGCCCCTGATACCAGGCGATCATTGCTTTGGTCAGGGCTGCCCATGCCTCCAGTTCCGGGTGTCTGGCTTCCCTGCTGCGGCGTTCGGCGTCGGAGCACCAGACGCGAGCGGCGGCGTGCTCTCCCATGTCACATGCGGCCACGGCGAGCAGGTGGGACAGCCGGCCAGTTGCCAAGACGAGGTCCGTCCGAGGTGAGGTGTGGCCGACGTGATCGAGGATCCCGCTGGCGTACGACCTGACGGTGAGAAGCTCGTCATACACGTCTGCGGGAGGAAGCGCGCAGATTGTCTGCGCGTAGTGGTCGATGAGTTCGCCCAGGCTGTCCACCATCCCGTTGAGATGATCGTTACCGATCACGCTGAGCGCCTGGATGACCCGCCGATCCTCGTGCAGGTGCATTGCGGGCACTGCGGCGGCAGCTATTCCGCGTTGGAGGAATGTCCGGCGTAGCACCTCGCTCACCTGCTCTACATCGTCGCTGGGGACAGTGTAGGGAGCGACCGGTGCCTGCCTGGTGCGCGTCTTCTTTCCGGGCCTGTCAGGTGCCGTCTCCAGCACGTCTAGGTCGACGTTCAGGACTTGCGCCAGCGCGGGAAGCCAAGAAGCCGGTCGGACACTGCGCCTGCCGACAATTCCATCCATGCAGGTCAAGCGGCATGTGAATACTCGTGGAGGACGCCGCCGAGCCGGTCTCGTCGGCGTATGTTCAGGTCGATGATTCGCCTGGGGTCTGTGATCGGGTCCGGGGCGGGACGCAGCGGGGCTGCTTGGTTCAGGGCTTGGTGGGCTCGGTGCTGGTTGTAGAACCGTTCGTACTCGCGCAGGGCGTGCCGCAGATGGCGTTCGTTCCATACGAGGCAGCGGTCGAGAAGTTCGTGACGGCACGACTGCACCCACCTCTCCATGATCGAGTTCATCCGCGGCATCCGAATACCGGTGAGCACCGTCTTGATGCCGGCCTCGGCGAGGACCTCGTCCATGAGCGCCGGGAACTTCCCATCCCGATCTCGGAGCAGAAAGCGCGCCCGGCAGCCCGCATCGTCCAGATCCATCACCAGGTTCTTTATCGCCTGGATGACCCAGTTCGCGCTCGGGTGAGCGGTGGTGCCGAGCACATGGACGCGCCTGGTGGCGTGCTCGATGACGGCCAGGATGTACTGGCGTTGCCCGTTAAGGGTGACGGTCTCGATGAAATCGCAGGCCAGTAGGGCGTCGGCTTGCGAGCGCAGGAAGTCGGCCCACGTGGTGGACGCCCGCTCGGACGCCGGATCAAGACCTGCCTGCTTGAGGATCTCCCATACCGTGGACGGTGCGATCTCGATGCAGAGCGTGGTGAGCTCTCCGTGGACCCGCCTATATCCCCAGCCCGGGTTCTCCCGAACCAGGCGCAGAATGAGGGCACGGATGGAGCGGACCGTGGGTGGGCGCCCACGTCGCTTCGGCCGGCAGGTACGGGCATGACGATGTCTCATCAGATCGCGGTTCCAGCGCAGGATGGTGTCCGGCCGGACGAGAAGCCGCAGCCGACGCAGAACCTCGTGGGGCAGCGAGGTCAGGAGAGCGGCGAGAAAGGCCCGGTCCTCGGGAGCGAATCTCACTCTGGTGTCGGCGCCGAGTTGGCGTTCAAGGACGGTGATCTGGTGACGCAAGACGAGAATCTCCACGTCCTTGTCCCGATCACTCATGGGCAGCAACCGCAGCGCGGCGAAGGTGTTCGTGACGGTGAGATAGGCCAGGCGAAGGAGCACGGCCGATCATCCTGCCGCACTTGGTTCCGTCTCCTGAGTGGCCGAAGCTCGCGCCGCCACGCGAAGCCCTCGCAGAGTCATGACCTGGGCGGATGTAATTATCGGCAGTCGCAATGTCCTGAGCCGACCTAACCTCCCGCGGAGAGGCGTAAGTCGTGCACGCGTTCCCACCGTTGCGCTGTGACGATCTTGGCGGTCACGTCATCCAGGTCGTAGACGATCGACCACCGGGTGTGGTGCTGAGCCACCTTCCTGAGCAGCTCCATCGCGTCCGTGTCGCCGCCTTCGGCGAGGAGCCGGTAGCGGCGGTCGGCCAGCTTGGCGGCCCGGTCGGCGCCGCTCATCGTGATGTTGGTGAGGTAGCGGTCGTCGATGACGTTCATGCGCCCGTCGCCGTACTCGACGACGGCGGACCTGCCCGCCCGGTCCGCGATCAGGTAGTGGAGTTGCGGGCCGCCGGTGAAGTCCAGATTGTAGCGACCCATCAGGTCGATCGCCTCGGGCACGGTCGCGGCCCGGTCGAGCATGAGCCGGATGATCCGCACCCCGCTCACGGTGGCGCGTCCCGGGGTGGGCGCGGGCAGCTGCGCGTCGGGCGCCTGGGCCAGGCCGACGACGAGCCCCTTCTCGTTCATACCGTCGAACGGGGCCAGCACCGCGTGCGCCAGCCGCCGCCGGTCCTGGGCGGCGTTCAGGTCCGGCCGGGCCCCCGGCGGGAACAGGTAGGAGACGTCGGCCAGGGAGAGCGAGGCGTAGCCGTCCGGCGGGCGGGCGTGGACGACCATGGCCGGGTTGGGCTCCCAGTCGAAGTTCCTGCCGAATTCGCCGGGGCGGTGGAACAGCGAGCATGCCCAGCCGTCCCCTTTCCTGGCCAGCTCCTCCTCGGTGAGCGGTGCCTCGGCGTCATAGCCGCCGTGGTAGGTCATTTCGTACAGCGGCAGATCGTCCAGCCGGCGCAGGCTGGCCGCCGTACGGGCGATCTGGTCCTCCGTCTGCCTGAGTACCCCCCGGGGAGCCGCGGAGGAGGGCGTTGGCGGCGCTACTGCGGGCGCGCACGCCACCGTCGCCGCCAGGAGCAGGGCCGACAAAATCGCCATGGTAGGGGTCCGCATCGTTGTATTGTCCCTTCCGGCACCCGCCGTGTCACCAGTGGATCAAGGCCTCACCCGTGCATGGACGAGGTCAGAAGTCCTGGAGTTGAACACCCCACAGGAAGACCGCCAACGCCGGAAGGCAGGGGCGGCATCGCGTTACGTCGTGTGCCCGTACACCTCAGGCATACGGCACGCTGATCCGCCCCCACCGCATTCAGGCGGTGCACCGACTCTCGTTGCGGGCTTGCGGGCTTGCGGGCCGCCAGGTCGGACCATGTCCGCGTTCTCAGGAGTCGCGAGTGCCACGGCGCTTGCGGCGGAGTGCCGCTCGGTCGGCGGGAGTGTGTGGCCGGCGCGTGGCCGTGTCTGCCCGCTCTACGCCCTCCACCCCCTCTGCTGCTTCGTCGGCGAGCCATTGGGCCAGGGTACGGATCGTGGGGTGGGCGTAGAGCGTGGTCAGCGGGATACGCCTGCCCAGGGACTGTTCGAGGTGGTGCTGGATCTTGGCCATGAGGAGTGAGTGGCCGCCGGCGTCGAAGAAGCTCTGGTCCCAGTCGAGCGCCGACACTCCGAGGGCGGCTTGCCAGGCTGCGGTGACGTGCTCGGCCAGCGGGACGATCGGGCCCGCGAGCCGCGGGCCCTCGGCCGGGGTCTGGTGGCTGGGCGGGGCGGGGAGCGCGTCGGTGTCCACCTTGCCGGTGGGTGTCAGGGGGAGCGAGTCCACCTCCACGAAGGCCGACGGCAGCATGAAATCAGGAAGCACCAGCTCGAGGCCGCGGCGCAGCGCGGTCGTGTCGATCGCGTCGCCGAGAACATAGGCGACGATCCGCCGCTCACCGTGGATCTCGCGGGTCGTCACGGCGGACCTGGAGACCCCGGGCAGTTCGGCGAGCGCCGCCTCCACCTCGCCCAGCTCGATGCGGTGGCCACGGATCTTCAGCTGCCTGTCGAGACGGCCGAGATAGGCGATGCGGCCATCGGGGAGCCTGCGGCCCAGGTCGCCCGTGCGGTAGTAGCGGGTGCCGTCCAGGTCGCGGCCGAACCTGGCCTGGTCCCGTTCCGAGGCGCCCAGGTAGCTCGCCAGGAAGGCGCTCCGGATGACGATCTCACCCTCCGGGGCCTCCAGACCTCTTGAACCCCTCGAGTTTCCCGAGACCCGCGAGTCATCCGAGCCCCGTGAACGTTCCGCGTAAGTCCCGTCCAGGACGATCTCCGCCCCGTCGAGGGAGAAGCCGATGGGCACCACCGCGGTCCCGATGCCCCTGCCTGCCGCCAGGTCCGCCGATGTCAGGTGGTTCTGGACCGCAAAGGAGATTTCGGTGGCGCCATAACCGTTGACGAACACGCAGTCCTCGGTGAAGTGCCTGCGGAAGCGGTCGAGGTCGTCATGGACGACCTCCTCACCGCCGAGCAGGACAACGCGCACACCGACCAGGACGTCTCGCGGCGACAGCGAGTCGAGCAGGTATCGGTAGACGGTCGGGGTGGAGTGGTAGATGGTGACACCCCGCTCCGACAATACCTCCGCCAGGTGGGCCAGCCCGCGCTCGCGGAGGTCGACAGGCACGACCGCGGCTCCGTTGAGCAGGGCGGAGAAGCTGTCGGTCACCGCCATGTCGTAGCTGAAGGAGGAGACCACGCTGAGCCGGTCGGACGGCTGGATGCGCAGGTTGGCGGTGTGCGTCCTGACCTGGAACATCACCCCCCGGTGCGTCTGCACCACGCCCTTCGGCCGGCCGGTCGACCCCGAGGTGAACAGGATGTACGCCGGCGAATCCGGGTCCACGGCGACCGGCTGGAATTCGAGGGCCGGAGGCAGGGACGTGACGTCCACGATGTCGCCGGCTCCTGGGAGCAGATCCTTGTGCTCGGGCAGGGCGAGCAGCAGGTCGGGTTCGGCCAGCTCGGCCATGCGTGCCAGCCGTACATGCGGGTAGCCGGGGTCGAGCGGGACGTAGGTCGCGCCGGCGGTGAGCGTGCCGAGGATGCCGGCCAGCATGCGGGGACCGTGGCCGAGCAGCAGCCCGACGCGCGTGGCCCCGTGCACGGCCGCCGCGACGGCGCGCACTTCCTCTGCCAGTTCGGCGTAGGTGAGCGCGCCGTCGTCGCCGAGCACAGCCGTGTGCCCTGGATGCTCCGCCACCACGGCCCAGAAGCGGGCTGCGATCGACTCGCCGAGCACCTGCTACCTCCCCCTCGACAGGCGCGGAATGGTCAGCGCCGACGTCGACGCCGGGGCCTCCGCCTGCCGCTCCGCCCTGAGCTGCTCGACCCTGGCCGCCATCTGCCGCACCGTGGGCGCCTCGAACAGGGTGCGCATCGGGAGCCGCACCCCGGCCACCGACCGCGCCTGCGCGATGAGCTGGACGGCGACCAGGGAGTTGCCGCCGAGGTCGAAGAAGTCGTCGTCGGCACCGACCTCGGGCACGCCGAGGATCTCGCCCCACACCTTCGCCAGCGCGGCCTCGAGCTCCCCTTCGGGCGCCACGAAGTCCTCCTGGCGTTCCGGGACGTGCGACTCCAGGCTCTCCCTGGTCAGGCGCTCCCGCGTGATGATCTCGTCGAGCGAGGTCGCGCTGACGGCGATCTGCGGGCCCAGGTCCGCGGCCAGGACGCGGACGAACGCCTCGGCGCCCTGGGCAGGCGCGATTCCGGTCGCGGTGGAGCCGGGGCCGCCCACCGCCAGCGAACCGGTGACCGCCTCGGTGTCGATGCGGCGCAGGACGAACTCCTCGATCTCGACGAGCACGGCCCCCGACTCGTCGAGCAGGGTGAGATCCGCCGTGACGACTTCACCGCCGCCGCCGTCGCCCCTCCGGCGGAGATGGCTGTAGAAGCGGGCGGGCAGGGCCGACCTGACGAGCAGGCGCCCGTAGCTCAGCGGGAGGTAGGCGCCGGTCCCTCTGCCGCTGCCGAAGGAGGTGGCGATGTCGAGCAGTGCCGGGTGCAGCCCCCAGCGGTGCACCTCCGCCGCGACCTGCTCGGTCCCCTCGATGAGCGCGAGCTCCTCGTCATCGCCGAGCCAGATCAGCTCTGGTGATCGCCAGCGCGGGCCGAAGGTCAGCACGCTGCCGTGTTCCTCGCCCTGGGCGGCGGTGATCGCGCGCAGCCTGCTCTTCACCGCGGCGAGGTCCGTGGACGCGGCAGGCTCGGGCCGGATCCAGGCTGCCGCGCCCTGGGTGTGCCTGCGACCGCCTGCCCGCACCTCGAAGGAGGAGCCGTCGGAGAACGCCACGGTGAGCTGGGCGGTCGTCCCGTCGGGCACCGCGAGAGGCTCGAGGAAGACCACGTCGCGAAGCTCGACCGCGTGTCCGTCGCCGGGGGAGGGTACGGCCGCCGCGAACGCGGCCCGCGCGCACTCCAGCTGCCCGGTGGCCGGCAGCACGGGCACGTCGCCGATGCGGTGCTCGTCCAGCACCCAGTGCGTGGCCGCGGCGAGCGGTCCCGAGCACTCGGCTCCGGTACGGCCGCGCACGACGGGATGGTCGACGGCGATGGTCGCCGCGCTCGCGGACAGGCCGGCAGCGGGTACGGCGGCCGCGGCCATGCCGACCTCGAGCCAGGCGCCCCAGTTGATGCTGATCACGCGGGTCCGGTGCGCGGCCCTGGCGTAGGCGTCCAGGAACGCGTTGGCCGCGCAGTAGTCGACCTGGCCGAAACCGCCGCTGATCGCGGTCACCGACGAGCACAGGGCGACGAAGTCCAGGTCGAGGTCGCCGAAGGCCTGCCACAACGCGACCGTTCCGGCGAGCTTGGGGTCGAGTACGGCTTGCGCCGTGGCGCGGTCCTTGATCTCGGCCATGCCACCACCCGGCAGGCCTGCCGCGTGGACGATGCCGTGGAGCGCGCCGTGCGCCGTGAGCGTCTCGTCCCTGATCTGGCGCAGCCGTACCGGGTCGGTGACGTCGGCCGCCACCACGGTCACCTGGCCACCTGCCTGCTCGATCCGTGCGATGGTGGCCGCCGCCCTGGGCGTGACGTTGCCGCTCCTGCCGAGCAGCACCAGCCGGGCCCTGAGCCGGGTGCCGAGGTGCTCGGCGAGGGTGAGACCGATGCCGCCCAGACCGCCGGTGATCAGGTAGATGCCCTCCTGCCTGAGCCCGGAATCTCCGCCGCCGTCCGGCAGGCGGACCTGCTGGAACTCCTTGACCCAGCGCCGCCCGCCGCGCAGGGCGAGCACGTCGCCTGGGGCGTCCCTGCGCAGCTCGGCCAGGACGGTCCTCGCCGGGGTGCCGGTGGGATCGAGGTCGAGGTGGCGCACGCGCAGGCCCTGGACCTCCAGCGGCACCACCCGGGCGATTCCGGTGACCGTGGCGTGCTCTGGTCTGGTCAGGTCGCCCCCAAGGACGTCCTCGGTGCCGGCGGTGATGATGTCGAGCTCGACGCCGTCGACGATCTGCGCGGCGGTCAGTGCCTGGACGAGGCAGAGCAGGCTGAACAGGCCGTGCTCCTGCGCATGTGCCAGGGAGCCGAGGTCCGTGCCCGCAGGCTCGCCGTCCAGCGCCCACGCGTGCAGCACACGACCCGGCATCCCGCCGTTCTCGGCCAGCGCGGTCGCGAGGGCGTCGTAGTCGGAACGCTCGCCCGGCCGCACGGTTATCGGCTCGGGAACTCCGCCCCCTTCGTCGTGGCCGGCAGAGAACTCCCCGCCCGGGCGGACCTCGATCACCTCGCCGCCGGCCGCCCTGATGGCGGACACCAGCTCCGTGCCCCGCTCACCGGCCACGAAGGCCAGGCACCTGGTGATCGGCTCGCTGGGGTCCGGCGGTGCCACCTGCCGCCAGGTGGGGATCTCGAACCAGTCCTCGAGGGCCCGTGGCCCGGCGGCCCGCTTCGGTTCGGGCGCCCTGCCCTCACCTGGCGGGATGAACCGGTACTTGCGCTCGTACGGATAGCCGGGCAGCGGCACCCTCCGACCGATCATCGGCGGTTCGACCGGCACGCCCGCAGTCCACAGCCGGCCGGCCGTGCCGTACAGGAGAGAGAGGTCGCCGGTGCTCTCACCGGGGCCGGGCAGGCTGGGGAGCGGCGGCATCGCCCCCTTGGAGACCGCCTCACGCATCTGCATGCGCGCCAGCCCGGCCAGCTGCTTGCCCGGGCCGCATTCCACTAGCGCCCACACGCCGTCGGCCAGCAGCCGGGCCACGCAGTCGGCGAAGCGCACCGGCCGGCGTATGTGCGCGGCCCAGTAGCCGGGATCGGTCGCCTGCTCCGCGGTGATCCAGTCACCGGTCACGTTCGACAGGAACGGCAGGCTCGGCGCCCGGCGCGGCACGCCCGCCACGAGGCTTTCGAACTCGGCCAGGATCGGGTCCATCATCGGCGAGTGGAAGGCGTGCGAGGTGCGCAGCAGGGTGGACTTGACGCCCTGACCCGCGAGGTGTTCAGCGAACGCCGAGATCGCCTCGGACGTCCCCGCCACCACGCACGTCCCCGGTCCGTTCACCGTGGCGATGCTCACCCCGTCGGTGAGCATCGCGGCGATGTCCTTCTCGTCCTTGGTCACGGCCAGCATCGAGCCGGTGGGGAGCGACTGCATCAGGCGTCCGCGGGCGGCCACCAGGCGCAGCGCGTCGGGCAGCGCGAAGACTCCGGCGAGCGTGGCGGCGACGTACTCGCCGACGGAGTGGCCGATCATCGCGGCCGGCCTGGTGCCCCACTCCTGCCAGAGCCTGGCCAGCGCGTATTCGACGGTGAACAGCGCGGGCTGGGTGAGGCGGGTCTCGCGCAGCCTGTCGTCGCCGCCCTCGGTGAACAGCAGGGGCCTGATGTCCTCGCCCAGCTCGGCCTGGAGGATCTCGGCGCACTCGTCGACGGCGGCGGCGAACGCCGGCTCGGCGGCATAGAGCTCGGCGCCCATGCCGGCGTACTGCGCGCCCTGGCCGGAGAACAGGAACGCCACCTTGGGCGCGGTGCCGCTCGCCGTACCGGTGTGGCAGCGCTTGCGGTCGCCCAGCGCGGCCACGGCATCCGCAAGGTCGCCGGTGACCACCGCCGCACGGTGGGTGTGGTCGGCCCGGCCCGCCCGCAGCGTATACGCCACGTCGGAGAGGCTGAGGTCGGGCTGCCCGGCGAGGAACTCGGCGAGCTGGGCACGCATGGTCTGCAGCGCGCTCTCGGTGCGGGCGGACAGCCAGAGCGGCCGCGGCCCGCCGGTGGCGGGCAGGCCGGCGGGCACGGCCTCCGGCGGCGGCGCTTCCTGGAGGATCACGTGGGCGTTGGTGCCGCCGATGCCGAACGAGCTCACCGCAGCCCGCTTGGGATGCGCTCCCGCGTCCCATTTCGACGGGGTGGACACGACATAGAAAGGGCTGGTGTCGAAGTCGATCTCCGGGTTGGGCCGTTCGAAGTTGATGGTCGGCGGGATCACGCCGCGCTCCATCGCCAGCACGGTCTTGATCACGCCGACCACGCCGGAGGCCTGGCTGAGGTGACCGAGGTTGGACTTCACCGAGCCGATGCCGCACCAGCCCCTGTCGTGCGTGTCGCGTTGGTAGACCTCGCTGAGCGCGGCCACCTCGATCGGGTCGCCGAGGGCGGTGCCGGTGCCGTGCGCCTCCACGTACCCGATCGTGCGCGGGTCCACTCCCGCCACACCGAGCGCCTCGGCCACCACCTCGGTTTGCCCCGCGTGGCTCGGCGCGGAGAAGCCGATCTTGTTACTGCCGTCATTGTTGATCGCGTTGCCGAGCACGACCGCGCGGATGTGGTCACCGTCGGCCAGCGCGTCCTCCAGCCGCTTGACCACGAGCACACCGACACCGCTGCCCCAGATCGTGCCGTCGGCGCGGGCGTCGAACGGTCTGACGTGCCCGTCGGACGAGGTGAAGCCGTCCATGGCCGGGTACCCGATCCCGTGCGGCAGCTCGACGCACACGCCACCGGCCAACGCCATATCACATTCGCCGCCGCGCAGCGCCTCGCAGGCGAGGTGAAGCGCCACCAGCGAGGAGGAGCAGGCGGTGGTGACGGTCATCGCGGGGCCGCGCAGGTTCAGCCGGTAGGAGACAGTGGTGGCGACGTAGTCGATGTTGTTGCCGATGGACATGCCGAGCTTGAGCGCCTCGCTGTCCAGGTCGGGGTTGGTCTGCAGGTTCAGCCATTGGTACTGGCTGGGGCCGGAGCCGGCGTAGACCCCGATGGCGCCGTCGTAGCGGCCGGGATCGTAACCGGCGTCCTGGAGCGCCGCATGCGACTGCTCGAGGAAGACCCGTTGCTGCGGATCGGCCAGTTCCGCCTCGCGCGCGCTCATGCCGAAGAACTCGTTGTCGACATGCTCCATGTCGATCATGACGGGCGCGGCCCTCACGAACATCGGGTTGTCGAGCTGAGCCTGCGTGGCCCCCCGAGCGCGCTGCTCGTCGTCGGTGAAGAACGTCACCGACTCCACGCCGTCGATCAGGTTGTGCCAGAACTGGTCGAGATCGTTGGCGCCGGGCACGCGGGCGCTCATGCCGATGATGGCGATGGGTTCCGAAGGGAGCGGAGCTCCCGAGGTAATAAGAGGCGAAGGGAGCGGAGCTCCCGAGGTAATAGGAGCCGCGCCCGCGTCTTCGTACATGGCGTCCTGCGACAACTCTGTCACTGTCTCCTCCTGCGCTTGTCCCGCAGCTGGCGGCGTGCACCCGCACGCCGATCGGCTCGGCTCAGTTCTGGGTGCCCGGACGCGCCGTCGAGGTGAGCGGCCAGGGCACGCACGGTCGGGTAGCGGAACAGCTCGACGACCGTGGTCTGGCGCCCGGTCAGCGCGGCCAGCCGGTCTCGGATCACGACGACGGCCATTGATGTGCCGCCCACGTCGAAGAAGTTGTCGGTCGCGCTCACCTCGCTACGGCCGAGCACGTCGCACCAGATCCCGGCGAGCAGCCGCTCGGTGTCGGTCGCCGGCTCGCTGTGCCCGCTCTCCGTCGCCGGCGCGCTCTCGACCGGCTCGTCGGCAATGCCTTCCGCCAGCGCCTCCACGCCGGGGAGCGCGAAGGACTCCACCGGACTGCCGGGATCGGCGACGGCCGCGCCGAGCAGGGTCGTGTACGCGGCGAGCAGCGCGTCGATCCGCTCCGCCGTGTACAGGTCGGTGTTGTAGACGATGTCCACCGCGTAGCGGCCCTCGCGCTCCACCACGTAGACGGTCAGGTCGAAGGGGGAACCCGCAGGCGCCGCGCCGATGCCCGTCGAGCTCAGCCCGGGCAGGCGGAGCCGCGACTCGGGGAAGTTGTAGACGTTGAACAGCACCTGCACCAGCGGGGCCCGGCCGGGGTCCCGCGGCAGCGCAAGGGTGTCGACGATGTCCTCAATCATGGCGGAGGGCCGGGCCAGGGCGTTGATGACCGCGTCGGCGCAATCGCGAACGCGCTCGGCCAAGCCGGCCCCCTCCGCCGCCCGCAGCCTGATCGGCACGATGTCGACGAAGAAGCCGACGAGGTCGTGGAATGCCTCGTGCCTGCGGTCCGCTGCCGGGGTGCCGACGACGATGTCGGCGCGCCCGGTGATGCGGCGCACGAGCTCGGCGAAGGCGGCGAGCAGCACGCTCGGGGAAGTGGTGCCCAGCCGGGTCGCGAGGTCGCGGATCGCGGCAGTGGTCGCCTGCGAGAGCGCGGCGGTGGCCAGCGCGCCCGCATAGGTCTGTACGGCCGGCCTCGGACGGTCCCGCGGCAGGTCCAGAACGGCCGGCGCATCCTTCAGGTGGTCGGCCCACCAGGCCAGGTCGGCCTTGCCGCGCCTCCCGTCACGCCTGGCTCGCCACGCCGCGTAGTCCGCGAACCGGGCGGGCCGTTCAGGCAGGGGCTCGCTCGCATAGGCGCGGGCGAGGTCCTCCAGGAAGGGCCGCTGCGACCAGCCGTCGAACACCGCATGGTGAAAGGTCACCGACAGCACGTGGTCCCGTGGCCCGAGCCGGAACAGCTGAGGCCGCCAGAGCGGGCCACTGGCCAGCTGGAACCGATGAGCCGCCGCCGCGGCGAGCCGCTCGTGGAGCTCGCTCTCGCTCGCGACGTCCTCGACGTCCAGCGACACCGGTCCGATCGGGTCGACCTCCACGCGAGGGACACCGCCGGCGTCCGGCACTCGCCAGCGCAGCACGTCGTGGTGTTCGACCACGGCCGTCAGCGCGCGCTCGAGCGCGGCCACGTCCAGGGGCCCTAGCAGCCGCTCGGCGATCCCGATGTTGTAGGCGACGCTGTCGGGCGCGAGCCGGTCCAGGAACCACAGCCGTCGCTGCGCGGCCGTCAGGGCGGGCGGGCTGCCCGCAGGCAGGTCATCGGTCACCGGCGGGGCCTCGGCGAGCAGGCCGGCGAGAGCCCCCAGCGTGCGGGCGGCGTAGACGTCCTCCACCGTGACTTCTCGGCCGATCGCCGACCGCAGGCCGCTGACCAGGCGCATGGCGCTGATGGAGTGGCCGCCGCAGGCGAAGAAGTCGTCCTCGAGACCGGGTTCCAGGCCCAGCACCCGCGACCAGACCTCGGCCACGTCGCGCTCCAGCGGCGTGCCCGGACGCGCGCCGCGGCCGGTGGCGGGGCTGGTGAGCAGCGTACGCAGCGCGGCGCCGTCCACCTTCCCCGACGCCGATGTGGGCAGGCTCGGGAGGAACAGCACCTGGGCCGGTACCATCACGTCGGGCAGCCGCTCGGCGCAGTACTCCCGTACCTGCTCCGGTCGAGGCTCCTCGCCGAGCGGGGTGCAGAAGGCCACGAGGCTGGTCCCCGCCGGGGCTTGGACCGCCTCGACCACAGCGTGCCCGATCCGCGGATGTCCGCGCAGGACGGTCTCCACCTCGCCGATCTCCACCCGCTGCCCGCGGATCTTGAGCTGCCCGTCGCTCCTGCCCAGGAAGAGCAGCTCGCCGTCGGGCTGCAGGACGGCAAGGTCGCCGGTCCGGTAGAGCCTGGCACCCGGCTCGCCGCCGAACGGGTCGGGGACGAATCGTTCGGCGGTCATCCCAGGCTGCCGGAGGTAGCCGCGGGCCAGGCCGGGGCCGCCGATCAGCAGCTCGCCCGGCACGCCGGCCGGCACCTCCCGCAGCTCCTCGTCCACGAGATGGACGCGATGGGCGGGCATTGCCCTGCCGATCGGCAGGGGACGGTCCCAGCGCCCCGTTGCCTCGAACGCCGTCACCGCCACCGTGGTCTCGGTGGGACCGTAGTAGTGGAGGAACCTGCGTCCGCCGGCGGTCCACCGCTCCACCTGCTCGGGCCCGGGCGCCTCGGCTCCGGTGATGAGGGTCCGCCACGCGGGCAGGCCTTCGGGGTCCAGCAAAGGCAGCAGCGAGACGGGAAGGCAACCCCACGAGATCTCGTGCTCGGCGCAGAACCGCTGCAGCCGCACCGGGTCGTGCCTGTCGGACTCATCGGCGAGCATGACAACGCCGCCCGCGGCCAGCGGGACGAAGATGTCCTGCACCGACACGTCGAAGACGAGCGAGGCGAAGGCCAAGGCGCGGGTGTGCTCGTCCACGCCGGTGGACTCGATGACGTAGCGCACGTACTCGCACGCGCTGAGATGGCTGACCACGACGCCCTTCGGCACCCCCGTGGAGCCCGAGGTGTGCAGCACGTAGGCGGGGTTTCCGGCGAGCGCGGGTCCGGGGCCTTCCGGTGCGGCCGCCGGGCCGTCGACCAGGACGAGTCGCACGTCCATTCCCTCGAACAGGTCCGCCGTGTACTCGTCGACCACCACGATGCCGAGGCCTGACCCCTCGACGATCTGCTCCCTGCGTGCGGCGGGGGCATCGGGGTCGAGCGGTACGTACGCGCCGCCTGCCACCATGACACCGACGATCCCGGCCACCATGGTCGGCTTCCGCCGTAGGCATACCCCTACCAGCCGCTCAGGGCCTACCTCCGGCAACCGCGCTGCCAGCCCGCCCGCCATGGTGGCGAGCTCGCCGTAGGTGAGCACGTCCTGCCGCTGCCGTACGGCGGGCGCCTGCGGGCGCCGCGCGGCCTGAGCGAGCACCAAGTCCGCCAGAGTCATCCCGTGCCTCCGTGAAGGGGGTCGACCATCTGCATCCGCAACTCCGTGAAGTAACGGCGACCCGCCGCGTCGGGCAGCCAGGCCTGGTCGGGGGTGGGCAGCATCTCCGAAACCACCAGCTGCACGTCCTGCCCGGCGGCCAGGCGGGCGGCATGGACCATGGAGCACAGCAGGTCGCAGTAGACCGGGCTGGTGAGATCGACGTACGTCGGCTTGATCTCGGTGCTCAGCTTGACGAAGACCCGATCGGGTAGTTCGAGCCGCTGCCGCCACCCGCGCACCGCCAGATACCTGGCCCGCTCTCCCTCGACGTCGGCCAAGCCCGTGGCGTCGACCGTGGTCCGCCACGTCCTGCGGGCCACGACCAGCCGATCGATGGTGATCCTCGGGCTGTGCCCGTGCCGGTCCGCGCCGCCCAGCTTGAAGCCGTCGACGGCGTGCATCGACACCAGCTGGGAGAAGACCTCGATCAGCGGCCAGGACCGCCCGTCGGAGGCGGTGGCGACCAGGCCCGCGCCCTCCTCGGTCACCAGCATCCCCGCCGCCGGCAGCAGCCGATCCGGATCGGTGCCCGGCGCGGCGGTCCAGCCGAGATCCCAGTCCGTGGGGTGGATGAGCGAGTGAGACATCCGGCCCGTGTAGCGCGGCCAGTCGACGGGGTACAGGGGCCTGATCCGCCGCGGGCCGATATCGGCGGTCAGCGCGTCGCGCAGCGCGCCCGGGTCGGGATGGGCGAGGGTGAGGACCGAACAGTCGAACGTCGCCCAGGCCGCGTGCATCTCGCCCATGACGACCAGGTAGTCGCCGCGGTTCACCGCTTCGACACTCTCGGCGCAGATCTGCAGATCAGGGCTGTGCAGCCGGCCGGCGGACCAGCCGGGGCGGGCAGCGGCGAAGGTCTTCGAGGCGGACAGCTCCCGCGCGGTGAAGGTCAGCTCCGCCGTGCCCGGTGCCACGTCGGCCAGGCCGAAGAGCTCCGACCAGCGGCGCGCGAACTCCTCGGCGATAGCGTCGACGGGCCTGGGGCCCGCGCCGAACATCATGCCCTGCGCCAGGAACCACAGGTCCGACAGGCGCACCGGCCCGTCGGCGCGCAACTCCTCGAACAGCTCGCGCAGCGCCTGACCGTATGCGTGAGCCAGCTCGGCGGTCAGCCAGCGGGCGGCGCCGAGCATCAGCTCCAGCGGACCGGCGATGCCCTCGAGCAGCGACTCGCCGAAGGTCACCCGGACGTCCCTGGTGGTGTCCTCGTAGACCAGGCCGCGTGCGGCGTAGGTCTGGCCCGCCCTGCGCTCGCCGGCGGTACCCGTGATCTCGGTGAACTCGGCGCTCAGCGCGTCCATCGCGGCGTCGAGCGCCTCCGGGTCGCCCGCCGAGCGCGCCACCCGGTCCCTGGCGGCGCCGAGCCTGCCGAAACCCGCCATCGCCCGCTCGCGCGCGCCGGGATCCTTGATCCCCGCCAGCAGCTCGCCCAGCCGCTCCTCGGCGTGCTCTGACTGCGGCACGTCGCCTCGCCAGGACAGCACGCCGCGCTCGGCCAGCCGTTCCAGCAGCAGATAGGCATCCTCCTCGGTGCGGATGCCCGCCTGGCCGAGCACGTCGGCGACCACGTCTGACGCCCTGCGTTTTCCGTCGCACCCGGACAGCAACGCCGCCTCGGCCGCCGACACGGGCAACGGCGGCTGGGCGGGGCGCCGTATCAGCCGGCCCTCCAGCGTGAGATGTGGCTGGAGGGCGGGAGGCAGCGAGCGGCGGATCAGGGGATCGTCCGCCAGCACCTCCATGTAGGAGCGCAGCGCCCAGTCCTCGAAGCGCACCCGACGGTCGCTCAACAGTCCCCGGCCGGGTGCGGCGGTCACCGTCGGCCCGTCCTGCGTGCACGTCACCCAGGTCACCGGGCCGAAGAAGCCAACGGTCTCGTTCTTGGCGCAGTACCGCTGCCAGTACTTGGCCACGATCCGCTCGCGCTTGCGCCTGCGGGAGTCGCGCTTCTGCGTCGGGCCGCCGCGCACCAGGGCGTCGAGCGAGACGAGGACACCCCGGTTCTGCCAGGTGATCGCTTCGCGGAACAGCGGGTCGGCGGCGATGCCGCCCAGTTCCCTGGCGCTCTCGTGCACGGCCTGCTCCAGCGCCTTGTCGAAAACCTCCGCACCGATCTCGCCCGCCAGCAACGCGTCGGCGGCCGCCGCGCACGCGGGGGCGGAGAGTCTGTCGAGGCCGTCGGCGGGGAAGCCGGTACTGCGTAACACCGCCTCGCGCCACACCGACCAGTCGGTGGCGCCGAGCGGCATGCGGTGACCACTGTGTTCGCTCATGCGCCCTCCTTCGTCGGTCGCATGAGCGAACAGGTTCGGCTGTGTTTGTTTGGTCGCTCGCTGCGCTCGCTCATGCCAGCGCCTCCTTGAGGATGTGATCTCGCCGCTCGTGGAGGAAGAAGTGGCCGCCGGGCTCGACGCGCAGGTCGAAGCCGGCCGTGGTGTGCCTGGCCCAGCCGCGCATGTCGTCGGGGGTGACGGAGTGGTCCTCGGCGCCGGCGAAGGCCACGATGGGCACCTCGATCGGCGGCTCGGGCTCGTACTCGTAGGTGTCGAGCCAGGTGAAGTCGGCGCGGAGCACGGGCAGGATCAGCTCGCACAGCTCGGGCTCGGCGAGGATCTCCTCCGGCAGCCCGCCGAGCTCGCGGAGCCGGTCGAGCAGCTCCTCGTCGCTGACCCACGACAGCTCGGCCAGCGGCTCCAGGATGTCGGGCGGCCTGCACCCGCCGAGGCTCAGCCGCAGCGGCTGCCTGTGGCCGCGCTTGCGCAGCTCGCGGACCACTTCGAAGCCCAGCCTGCCGCCCATGGAGTGGCCGTAGATCGTGTACGGCCGGTCGGCGCGCGCCGCGATCGCCGAGGCCAGCTCGGCGATGTCGGCGTCGAAGGGCTCGGTGTACCTGCTCTCCCTGCCAGGCAGTACCACGGGCAGCACCTCGAGCTCGGGCCCTGCGGCGGCTGCCCAGCCCCGGAAGGCGCTTGCCCCCGCACCCGCGTACGGCAGGCAGAACAGCTGCCGCCGCGCCCCCGGCCGGGGCGAGGGGTCGGAGAACCAGCGGGCCAGCGAGGCGGTGTCCTGGTGCGTCATGACCGATCCTCCTGCCAGTAGTGCACCCGCTGGAACGGGTAGGCGGGCAGCGACGTCGTCCGCCCGTCCGGCAGCGGCCAGCCGATGCCCGCGCCCTCCACCCAGGCGGCCGCCTGGTGCCGCAGCTCCTCTGGCGCACCGACGGCCACAGGTATGTCACCGTCGTGCCGGCGTAGCTCCGCGACGGCCTCGGCGATGTCGCGGCACAGCACCGCCGCCCGGCAGCTGAACGCCCGGCGCCCGGTCGCCAACGTGTAGGCGACGTTGTCCAGGCGTGTCCCCTGGGCGGTCGCGAGGTGCTCGGCCAGGAGCGTCCGGGCCGCGCGCAGGGCCTCGGGGGTGCGAGCGGACAGCGGTAGCACGTGCCACCCGCCCACCTCCGGCCTCGGGGCTTCGGCCGGCGCCTGCTCGACGATCACATGCGCGTTGGTGCCCCCCATGCCGAAGGCGCTCACTCCCGCCCGCCGTACCTCCGCCTGCCAGCCGACGTTCTTGACCGGGACGTAGAACGGCGAGGAGTCGACGTCGATGTCCGGGTTGGGGCGGTCGTAGTGGAGATTGGCCGGGATGACGCCATGCCGTACGGCGAGAATGGCCTTGATCAGCCCGGCGGCGCCAGCGGCGGCGTCCAGGTTGCCGATGTTGGTCTTGACCGAGCCCAGGGCGACAGAGCGTGGAGACAGCGGTTCTGCCGCGAAGACCTGGGCGAGGGCGGCCACCTCGATCGCGTCGCCGACCGCGGTGCCGCTGCCGTGGGCTTCGACGTACCCGATCGAGGCCGGTGTCAGGTCCGCCGCCGCCAGGGCCTCCGCCACCACGCTCGCCTGCCCGTCCAGCCCCGGCGCCGCGAATCCCGCCCGCAGGCCGCCGTCGTTGTTGACCGCCCATCCGCGCAGGACGGCGATGATCTGGTCGCGATCGGCGAGCGCGTCCTCCAGGCGCTTCAGCGCGAGCACCGCCACGCCGCTGCTGTACCCGCTGCCCTGCCCGGCGGCGTCGAAGGCGCGGCAGCGGCCGTCGGGAGAGACCAGGCCGCCGGGCCGGTGCACGAACCTCGGCTCCATCACGCTCACCCCGCCCGCGAGCGCCAGGTCACAACGGTAGTCGAGCAGCTGCTGCCCGGCCATGCAGATCGCGACGAGGGAGCTGGAACAGGCGGTCTGCACCGTGACCGCGGGCCCGGTCAGGCCGAGCCGGTAAGCGGCCTGCGCAGTCAGGTAGTCGGCGGCGAACCCGGGATCCAGCGGCTCGTCGGGGTTCCCGCCGAACTGGTGGAACAGGAAGTACCTGTTGACCGTGCCGCCGGCGAACACCCCGATCAGACCGTCGTGGGAAGCGGGGTCGCACCCGGCATCCTCGAGGGCCGCCCAGGACTGCTCGACGAAGAGCCGGTGCTGCGGGTCCATGCGGACGGCCTCGGCCGCCGGCACGCCGAAGAACTCGGCGTCGAACCGGGCCACGTCCGGCAGGCGCCCGCCCGCGCGCACGTGCGCCGGGTCTGCGAGCAGGCGCTCGCCGACGCCCAGCGCGCGCAACTCGGCGTCGGTGTAGTCGTGCACGGCGTCCATGCCGTCCAGCAGGTTGCGCCAGAACGTGGCCACGTCGGGAGCGCCGGGGAACCGTCCCGCCATCCCGACGACGGCTATCCCGTCCGCTGCGTGCTGCCGGTCCTCCATCACCCGCAGACCACCGCGGCGACGTCCTCGACGCCGGCGACCTCGATCATCGCCTCCGGTTCGAGCGGCAGGTAGTCCGCCGCGGTGTAGCAGCCCGAGCCGTGCACCACGACGTCGTCCCAGGGGTCGGCCAGGCCGCGGTCGATGGCGTTCAGCACGCCGGTCATGGCCATCACCAGCGACCACTCGCGCAGCTGCCGGAAGTCGGCGGGGAGTTCGCAGCCCGAGCCGGCGAGCAGCTCGCGCAGCTCCGAGTAGCGCGCCACGCATTCGGCCAGCGAGACGACGATGCCGTCACCGCCGAACCGCTCGATCAACCCGTTCATCTCCGGGGAGGTCGCCGGCCTGTGGGTGTAGAACGTCGGGTCGAGCACCTCGTCGGGGTCGTAGGTCACCTGCGGGAACCGCGGGTCGGCCGACTGGCGGTAGAGCCCGCCGTGGCGCTCGTAGGCGGGTGCGTTGGCCCGGTCGAAGTCGCCGTTCCGCAGGTTGAGCACCATGTCGGGGGTGCCCAGGTGCTGCACGAGCAGGCTGGCGGGCCTGGAGTCCTGGCTCACCGCGCCCGAGCCTTCCAGTACGGCCCTGCCCCGGTGGTAGCCGAGCAGCCCGAAGGCACTGGAGACGGCGTGGGCGTGCAGCCGGGGCGCGGTGCCCGCCGGGGCCGCCTGCTGCTCGAAGAACGCCCTGGCGGTGTCGGCCACCAGGTAGTTGCCCAGCTCCAGCGAGAACCACAGGTTCTCGCCACTGGCTCTGAGATCGCCCGCGTATTTGTCGGTGAAGGCCCGGCCGATCGCCTTCACCCGCTCCGGCTCGGGCCCGCTGTAGACCAGCATGGGGTTCAGCGCACGCAGCGCCGGGTCGGTGGACAGCCTGCTGGAGCGTAACTTGCCCAGGCACGAGCGTGGCGCCAGGATCACCGTGCGCAACTGCTCGGGCTCGGCCAGCCCGGCGTCGATGGCGCGCAGCACGGCGTCGCGGAGCGCCACGCCCTTGTTCGCCGACGTGGGCGAGAAGATCGTGACTGCCTCGCCGTACCGCCTGATGTATTCAACCGCCCGCGCGACGATGAGCAGCGAGGGGAAGGTCTTGGTCGTGCCCGTGGCCGGGTTGCACGTCAGGTCGAGCAGGTTCAGCCGATGGCCGGAATAGGACCTCAGTGGTTGCCAGCGGGCGGTGGCCACGGAGAAGAACCTCTCGACTCCCGCGTCCGGCTCGGGCAGCAGGAAACCGGGGGAGAACCCGGTGTCGTCCCTGACGGGCTCGGTGCTGTCGACGCAGGCCGCGATCGAGGTGGGCAGACGATCGTAGAAGTCGAGCAACAGGTTCGCTGCGTGGTTCGGCATCGTTGGCGCACCTCTGTTTGTCATAGGCGGGTGACGGGATGGGGGCTTCGGAGGTCCTGCCCGGGCGCCAGGTCGCGGAGCCGGTCGCGGAGCCGGCCCAGGACATCGCCCGCGGGTGCCAGATCGGCGACGGGGAAGCCGTCGGCGATCTCCGGCGCCAGCCGGGCCAGCTCCTCCCGGGCGGCGGGGCCGAAGGCGAGGCGCTCGCCGTCGACGACGACGCCGTCGCGCAGCGCGGCGCGCTGGTTGAACGCCACGGCCTCGGATCGGTCCATGCCAGGTGGCAGCCGCAGGTCCAGGCGGCCGCGGGCGAGTCGTACCGGATAGCCGCCCGGCAGCCCGAGCGGTCCTGGCAGATTGGTGTCGATCTCGGCCCCGGCGAGCAGGCCACTCAGCAGACGTGCCGCCGTGAGGCCGGTGACGTGGTTGAGCTCGGCTCGCGCGGCGGCACGCTGGGCCGCGAGCAGCGTGCTCACCTGGGTGAGCGGCTGGTCGCCCTGCCAGGCCAGCGCTTCGTCCGCGGGTGACGGCGGGGTGTACAGGTGGACGTGGTGTGCCAGCACGCGCAGTTCCCGCTGGTCGGGGAGGCCGAGCGCGGCTTGCAGGCTGGCGGCGAGCAGCCCCGCGTTGCCGATGCCGCACAGCACGGGCACCCCTGCGGCGCTCAGCACCGGGTTGACGGCATCGGGGAAGCAGGCGTTGACGAACCACGCGTCCCTGCCGGTGGCCGCGAGGGCCCGGCCGACGCGCAGGGCCGAGTCGGCCTGGAACGGCAGCGTCAGGCCGAACCCCGCGCGCTGGACGAGGGCCGTCCACTCCGAGGGAGAGGTGCGCGACTCCCAGGGAGACTGGCTGGAGGCCGCGAGCACCACACCTGCGGGCGCGGCGGCCGCCAGCGCGGCCGTCAGGGCGTCAGCGCAGGTCAGATCCACGGTCACAGGGCGGAACTCCGCGGCCGTCCCGGATGTCGCGGCCCGAGCGGAGGAGACGTAGCAGATCTCGGCAGCCCTGGCGGGATCGCGGCCCACCACGGACACCCGGATCGGCGCCTGGGGGATCACGGCCAAGGCGTAGGTGATGGCTCGGGCGAGACCGCCTGTGCCGATGACGACCAGCGAGGCCGGGTCGGTCATGGGGCGTGGGCCGCCTGCGGACTGGGCAGGGCGCTATGCACCGTCATCCGGATAGACCCCTCTCACTGCCTGTTTGGCGCGAAGTAAGGATGAACTCCATAAAACGGACGAACCGTCTGTTTTGTCCCATTCCGCTGTTACGGGATTTGGGCGGGGCCAATATTCCACAGCCTGCGCCGACGGGGCAATAGGGAAGTTGCCCTGTCAATCGCACAGTCGACCGGGCAACGTCGTGATTCCACGACATCTCTTGACTTGCCGGTCTTGATCTACTTCAATCAGCGAGGCTTCTGGCGTTTCGAGCAAACATCGCAGTCAGTGTCGAGAATGTACGCTGCCAACGCAGTGTGGCCGTAACTTGTCCAGTTCACGGTCTGCAGTCCCACATCATTCTTTGGCATGCCCGGAAATCCCGGGCACCGCGAAAGGGAGAAGGCGTGCCAATGCCCGGGGGCGACTACAAGGTCGTAATCAACGACGAGGATCAGTACTCCATCTGGGCCGCGAACCGCCCCGCCCCTGCCGGGTGGCGGGAGGAGGGCTTTTCGGGCGACCGAAATGCCTGCCTCGACTACATCGACAAGGTGTGGACGGACATGCGGCCTCGCAGCCTCCGCGAGGCCATGCGGGAGCTCGAGCGGGCCGACTAGACGGTGAGCACGCCCATGGATCCGGCCGGCGGTTACGAACTTCCCGCGTCCTTCGCGCAGGAGCGGCTCTGGTTTTTGGATCAGCTCGAATCCGGGCTCGCGGTGTACAACATCGGCTTCGGCACCCCGCTCCCGCCCGGTTGCGACGCCGCCGAGGTCACCGCCGCGCTCGCGCGGGTGGTCGGCCGCCACGAGATCCTGCGCACCAGGCTCACCGCGCGCGACGGCGGACTCGTGCAGGTCGTCGAGCCGGAGGTGCCGATCGAGATCCCCGTCACCGATCTGCGCGACGGAGTTCGTGCCCCCGAGGGCGAGCTGGCCCGGATACGCGCCGCCGAGGCCGCCCGATCCATCGCCCTCGACAGCGCCCCGCTGTGGCGGGCCCGGCTGATCCGCACCGGCGGCGAGGCGGACCACTTCTTCTTCACCGTGCACCACGTGGCCTTCGACGCCGCCTCCGTGGCAATCCTCCAGGAGGAGTTCCTGGCGGCCTTCGAAGGGCGCGACTCCGGCCTGCCGGAGCTGCCGATCCAGTACGGCGACTTCGCCGGCTGGCAGCGCGACCGGTGGGAGCGTGCCGAGCTGGCCGACCAGCTCGGCTACTGGCGCAAGCAACTCGGCGAGCTGCCGGGACCGCTCCGCTTGTCGCCGCGCGCCCCGGACCCGGACATCTCCCGCCACTCCGGCGGCGACGTCGGCTTCGTGCTGCCGGAGGAGACCGTACGCGCCTGCCACGAGCTGGCCAGGAAGCTCCGCACGACCCCCTTCGTGGTGCTGCTGGCCGGGCTCAAGGCGCTGCTCTCGCGGCTGGCCGGCCAGGCCGACGTGGTGGTGGGGTCACCCGTGGGCGGGCGGCCACTGCCCGAGCTCGAGCCGCTGATCGGCAACTTCGTCAACACGTTGCTGCTGCGTACCGACTGCAGGCCCGAGGTGTCCTTCGGCGAGCTGGTCGAGCGGGTGCGGACCACGGTGCTCGACGCGCTCGACCACGATGAGGTGCCCTACGAGCGGCTCGTCGAGGAGGTGCGGCCTGATCACGCCGAGGGCGCCGGCGCTCCCCTGCACCAGATCGTGTTCAACCTGCTGCCCTCGCTGGTCACCAACGGGCAGCTGCGCAACGGCACGGCGAAGGTGGACCTGCTGATCGACCTGGCCGAGGTGGACGGCCGTATCGACGGGCGGATCGAGTACGCCAGGGCGCTGTTCGACGAGACGTGGACGCTGCGCTTCGCCGAGCGCTACCGGCGCCTCCTCGACGCTGCGCTGACCGATCCGGCGACCCCGCTCGGCCGGCTGCCGATCCTGCTGCCCGGCGAGGACGACCGCCTCGTGCGGGCCGCCCTGCCGGCGAAGTCCCGCGAAGGGCACGGAGTTCCCGAGCTGATAACAGGCGCCTCCGCGGAGTTCGCGTCGGTGACCGAGGCGTTCGCCGCTCAGGTGGCGGCGCGGCCCGACCAGGTCGCGGTCGCCGACGCCGGGGGGCGCACGCTGACCTACGCGGAGCTCGACCGCAGGTCCAGCAGGCTCGCCAGGCACCTGGCGGGGACGGCCCGCCCCGACATCCCGATCGCGATCCTCCTGGACACCGACGTCGACCTCGCCGTGGCCGTGCTCGCCGTGCTCAAGAGCGGCGCCGCCTACCTCCCGCTGGACCTGGAGCACCCCCAGGAGAGGCTCCGCCACCTGATCGCCGACTCCGGCGCGACGGCCGTACTGACCAGGTCGGGGCTGGACGTACCCCAGACGGACGTTCCCATCGTCGACCTCGACGTGGACGCCGGGATCATCGCCGCTCTCCCGGACACGCTGCCCGCCGTGATCCGGCACCCCGACACGCTCGCCTACGTGATCTACACCTCCGGCTCGACCGGCCTGCCCAAGGGGGTGGGCGTGGCCGACAGGCACCTGACCGCCTACGTCGCGGGCGTCACCGGCCTTCTCGGGCTGGCACCGGGGCTGCGGTCGTCGATGCTGCAGCCGCTGACGTTCGACTTCAGCGTCACCGTCTTCCACGGCGCGCTGCTCACCGGCGGCACCCTGCACCTGGTGCCCCGTGCCCACGCTACGGACGCCGCCTGGGTCGCCGAGCACCTGCGCGACGACCGGATCGATCTGCTAAAGATCACCCCATCGCACCTGGCCGCGCTTCACACCGGCGTCGCCGACCTGCTGCCGGGCCGTACGCTCGTGCTCGGCGGTGAGGCGTCTCGCTGGGAGTGGGTACGCCGCCTGCGCGCGCTGCCCGGCGGCCCCGCCGTCGTCAACCACTACGGCCCCACCGAGACCACCGTTGGCGTGCTCGCACTCGCGGCCGATCAGGAACCTGCGGGGGCCGGAGTCATCACCCCCATCGGCCACCCGCTGCCGCACGCCGAGGCGTACATTCTCGACGAGGACCTGTGCCTCGTCCCCGACGGCGTGGTCGGCGAGCTGTGCGTCGGCGGCGTCACCGTCACCCGCGGCTACCTCGGCCGCCCCGGGCAGACCGCCGCCGCGTTCGTGCCCGACCCGTTCTCCGTGCGCGCGGGTGCCAGGCTCTACCGCACCGGCGACCGGGCGCGGAGGTTGCCCGACGGCGCGATCGAGTTCCTCGGCCGCGCCGACGGCCAGGTCAAGATCCGCGGACACCGCGTCGAGCCGGGCGAGGTGCAGGCGGTCCTGGCGGCGCATCCGTCGGTCGACGACTGCGTGGTGGTGGTGCGAGGCGAGGACGAGCCGGCGCTGGTGGCCTACGTCGTCGGTGACGCCCGGCCGGCGGAGCTGCGCGGCTTCCTGGCCGAACGGCTGCCCGAGCACATGATCCCGGCACACCTCGTCGAACTGCCCGCGCTGCCGCTGGCCGCGCACGGCAAGGTCGACAGGTCGGCCCTGCCCGAGCCGGCCGGTGTGGTCGAGCCGGTGCGGGTGGCGCCGCGTGGTCCGGTGGAGGAGGTGGTGGCGGCGCTGTTCGAGGCGGTGCTCCAGACGGGTCCGGTGGGGCGTGACGACGGTTTCTTCGCGCTCGGCGGCCACTCGCTGCTGGCGATCAAGCTGATGGGGCGGCTGCGCAAGGCGTTCGGCGCTGGGCTGCCGCCACGGGCGCTGTTCGAGTCGCCCACGGTCGCCGGCCTCGCCGCGCGGCTGGCGGCCGTCCAGGGCCGCGGGATCGACCAGATCCCGCCGGTCACCCCCGTGCCGCGCGACGGGCTGCTGCCCGCCTCCTATGCCCAGCGCCGGCTGTGGTTCCTCGATCAGCTGGAGAGCGACCTCGCGCTCTACAACACGCACATCTGCCTCAGGATCAGGGGCCCGCTGGATGCCCGGTTGCTGGAGCGGGCGTTGGTGGCGTTGGCGGAGCGGCATGAGGTGCTGCGGTCGCGGTTCGTGCAGGTTGATGATGAGGTGCTGGTGTCGGTGGGGGCCGAGCCGGTGGTGCCTTTTGAGGTGGTGGAGCTGGCCGAGGCGGAGGCTCGTGAGCTTTTGCTGGGGGTGGCGGGGCGGCGTTTCGATCTGACGGCTGAGCCTCCGGTGCGGGCGCATCTGGTCCGGCATGGGGCGCGGGATCATCAGTTGCTGGTGACGGTGCATCATGTGGTGAACGATGCGTGGTCGGCGGTGTTGTTCGCCCGGGAGTTGGGTGAGCTTTATGCGGCGTTGGCGGAGGGCCGGGCTGCGTCGCTGGTGGAGCTGCCGGTGCAGTACGCCGACTATGCGGCCTGGCAGCGTGCGCGGGTGGAGGGTGAGCTCCGCGACACCCAGGTGGCTTACTGGCGCAAGCGGCTGGCGGGCATGCCCGAACGCCTGGAACTCCCCGCCGACTGGCCGCGCCCCGCCAGGCGCGACTACCAGGGCGCCAACGTCCCGGTCACCATTCCGGCGCAGGTCGTGGAGCGGCTGCGCACCCTCGGCGCCGACGAGAACGCCTCGCTGTTCATGACCATGGTCGCCTGCCTCGCCGTCGCGCTCTCCCGCGCCACCGGCCAGCACGACATCGTGGTCGGCACACCCGTGGCCGAACGGCCCAGGCCGGAGCTGGAACCGCTGATCGGCTGCTTCCTCAACACGTTGGTGCTCCGCACCGACTGCTCGGGTGACCCCACCTTCCGGGAATTGATCAGGCAGGTCAGGGCCACCACGCTGGACGCCTTCGCCAACGCCGAGGTCCCCTTCGAAGCGCTGATCGAAGAGCTGCGGCCGGAGCGCGACCTGGGTGCGACACCGCTGGTGCAGGTCCTGTTCAGCCTGGAGGACGCCGACCGTCCGCCCATCGACGCCGGCGGCCTGGGCATGGAATGGAGGTCGGTCGGCACCTCGACGGCCAAGTTCGACCTCACCATGTACCTCCGCAGGGAGCCGGGCGGCATCGGCGGCATCCTGGAATACCGCACCGACCTGTTCGACCAGGCCACCGCCGAGCGCATCGCGACCCTCTACACCGAAGTACTCGCCGCCGCGGCCGCCGGGCCGGAGCAGCGGCTGTCCGCGTCGCCCGCGCTCACCGCCGCCGACACCGAGACGATCGAGCGGTGGAACGCCACGGGCGGCCCGGAGGGCTTCGCGGCGCTGCCCGACCTGCTGGCGCGGCGGGTGGCCGCGACGCCGGACGCGCCCGCGGTGTGCGACGCCGACGGCACGTGGCTGACCTACGCCGAGTTCGGCGGGCGGGTCAACGCGCTGGCCAGAGCCTTGCGTGAGCGTGGTGTGCGGGTGGGTGACGTGGTGGGCGTGTGCCTGCCGCGCAGCGTCGACCTGGTGGCGGCCGTGCACGCCGCGGTGGCGGCGGGAGCGGCGTACCTGCCGCTCGACCCCGGCTACCCCGACCAGCGGCTGGTGTTCATGGCCACGGACGGCAGGGCGCGGGTCGTGATCACCGAGGAGCCGGACCGCTTCCCTGGCTTCATCACTATTCTTACTAGCTCGGGAGCTCCGCTCCCTTCGCAAAGTCCTGAGACGGCGGGGGATGGCGGGCCGCTGGCGCTGAAGATCCCGCCCAGGGCGCCCGCCTACCTGATCTACACCTCCGGCTCCACCGGCACCCCCAAGGGCGTCCTCGTCTCCCACGAGGCGATCGTCAACCGGCTGACCTGGACCGACCACGCCTTCACGCTCACGCCCGGCGACCGGGTCATGCTCAAGACCACCTTCACCTTCGACGTGTCGGTCTGGGAGCTGTTCTGGCCGCTCATCGCCGGCGCCGGCCTCGTGGTGGCCCCGCCGGACGCACACCGCGATCCGGCCGCGCTGGCCCGGCTCGTCGCCCAGCACGACGTCACCACCATTCACTTCGTCCCGTCCATGCTGGACGCGCTGCTGGACGAGCCGGAGCTGGACCTGCCCTCCGTGCGCAGGGTGATCTGCTCGGGGGAGGCGCTGCCTGCCGTGCTGGCCGAACGCCTGCACACCCGGCTGCCCGGCGCCGAGCTGCACAACCTGTACGGCCCCACCGAGGCCGCCATCGAGGTGACCTGGCACAAGTGCGAGCCGGGTGAGACGCAAACCCCGATCGGCGCCCCGATCAGGGGGATCAGGGTCGAGATCCTCGACGCGGACCTGCGCAGGGTGCCCATCGGCACTCCCGGCGAGCTGTGCATCGCGGGCATCGGCCTGGCCGAGGGGTACGCCGGCCGGCCAGGGCTGACGGCGCGGCAGTTCGTGCCCGACCCCTACGGCCCGCCCGGCGCTCGCCTCTACCGCACCGGCGATCTGGCCAGGTGGCTCCCGGGCGGCGAGGTCGATTACCTCGGCCGCATGGACAACCAGGTGAAGATCCGCGGCATGCGGGTCGAGCCCGGCGAGATCGAGTCGCTCCTCGCCGAGCATCCAGCCGTCCGCACCGCGGTGGTGCAGCCCGTTCGCGGCGTCCTCGCCGCCTATGTCGTGCCGTCGGGCGATGTCACGCCGGAACCCGCAGAACTCCGCGCCCTCCTGCACGAGCGGCTGCCCGACCACATGATCCCCGCCACCCTCACCTTCTTGGACGAGCTCCCAACCAATGCCAACGGCAAGCTCGACAGGTCGGCCCTGCCCGAGCCGGCCGGTGTGGCCGAGCCGGTGCGGGTGGCGCCGCGTGGTCCGGTGGAGGAGGTGGTGGCGGCGCTGTTCGAGGCGGTGCTCCAGACCGGTCCGGTGGGGCGTGACGACGGTTTCTTCGCGCTCGGCGGCCACTCGCTGCTGGCGATCAAGATCGTCACCCGCTTGCGTGCGGCCTTCGAGATCGAGTTGCCGGTACGGGCGCTGTTCGAGGCGCCCACCGTGGCCGCGCTGGCCGAGCGCATCGCCGCCGCCCAGCGCACGGCCGCGGACTCGGCGGCGATGCGCACGGCCGCGGACTCGGCGGCGATGCGCACGGCCGCGGACTCGGTGCCCGAGGTGGTGCCGCTGCCGCGCGACGGGCTGCTGCCGGTGTCGTACGGCCAGCGCCGGCTGTGGTTCCTCGATCAGCTGGAGAGCGATCTCGCTGTCTACAACACCCAGATCTGGCTGCGCCTGCGCGGCCCGCTGGATGCGGGGTTGCTGGAGCGGGCGTTGGTGGCGTTGGCGGAGCGGCATGAGGTGCTGCGGTCGCGGTTCGTGCAGGTTGATGATGAGGTGCTGGTGTCGGTGGGGGCCGAGCCGGTGGTGCCTTTTGAGGTGGTGGAGCTGGCCGAGGCGGAGGCTCGTGAGCTTTTGCTGGGGGTGGCGGGGCGGCGTTTCGATCTGACGGCTGAGCCTCCGGTGCGGGCGCATCTGGTCCGGCATGGGGCGCGGGATCATCAGTTGCTGGTGACGGTGCATCATGTGGTGAACGATGCGTGGTCGGCGGTGTTGTTCGCCCGGGAGTTGGGTGAGCTTTATGCGGCGTTGGCGGAGGGCCGGGCTGCGTCGCTGGTGGAGCTGCCGGTGCAGTACGCCGACTATGCGGCCTGGCAGCGTGCGCGGGTGGAGGGTGAGCTCCGCGACACCCAGGTGGCTTACTGGCGCAAGCGGCTGGCGGGCATGCCCGAACGCCTGGAACTCCCCGCGAGCAAGCCGCGTCCGGCTCGACGCGGTCACGACGGCGCCAATGTTCCGTTCATGATCCCGGCACCGGTCTCCGAGCGGCTGCGGGCGCTGGGCGCCGACGAGAACGCCTCGCTGTTCATGACGCTGGTCGCCGCCTTCGCCGTCCTGCTCTCCCGGCACACGGGGCAGCAGGACATCTCCGTCGGCACGCCGACCGCGGAACGGCCCAGGCCGGAGCTGGAGCCGTTGATCGGTTTCTTCCTCAACACGTTGGTGCTCCGTACCGACTGCTCGGGAGATCCCACCTTCCGGGAGTTGATCAGGCAGATCAGGACCACCACGCTGGACGCCTTCGCCAACGCGGAGGTTCCCTTCGAGGCGCTCGTCGAGGATCTGCGGCCGCGCCGCGATCTGGGCAGTACGCCGTTGGTCCAGGCCATGCTCAGCCTGGAAGATACGGAACGGCCTGCGATGCGGGCCGGAGATCTGCACGTCGAGTGGGTGTCGTCGAACACCACGACCGCCAAGTTCGACCTCTCGCTCCATATCCAGCGCTTCCCCGGCCGGCTGGGCGGCATCTTCGAGTACCGCACCGACCTCTTCGACGCAGACGTGATCGAGCGCATGGCCGAGCACTTCGTCGCCCTGCTCACCGCGGCGGTGGACGACCCCGACGCGCCTGTCTCAGGGCTTCCCCTGCTCGCCCGGGATGTGGCGGCGGTGGAGGGGTGGAATACGACGGGGATGGCGCGGGAGTTCGTGTCGTTGCCTGACGCGGTGGCCGCACGGGTGGCCGCGACGCCGGACGCGCCTGCGGTGTGCGATGCCGACGGTACGTGGCTCACGTATGCGGAGTTCGGCGGGCGGGTCAACGCGCTGGCCGGGGCCTTGCGTGAAAGTGGCGTGCGGATGGGCGACGTGGTGGGCGTGTGCCTGCCGCGCAGCGTCGACCTGGTGGTGGCCGTGCACGCCGCGATGGCGGCGGGAGCGGCGTACCTGCCGCTCGACCCCGGCTACCCCGACCAGCGGCTGGCGTTCATGGTTACGGATGGCGGAGTGCGGACCGTGATCACCGAGGAGCCGCTGCGTTTCGCCGGGTGTGTCACGGTGAGTCCGGCGGCTGAGCCCGAGGACGGGGCGCCCGGGCGTGTGCCGGTTCCTGCGAGTGCCCCGGCGTATGTGATCTACACGTCGGGGTCGACGGGGCGGCCGAAGGGCGTGGTGGTCTCGCATCGCGCGATCGCGAATCGGCTGGTGTGGATGGGGGAGGCCTTCCCGTTGGGGGGCGGCGATCGGGTGCTGCACAAGACGCCGTTCACGTTCGACGTGTCCGTGTGGGAGTTGTTCTGGCCGTTGATGTCCGGCGCGGGGTTGGTGGTGGCGGCGCCGGGTGCGCATCGTGACACCTCTGCCTTGATCGGGCTGATTCATCAGCATGAGCTGTCGATGGTGCATTTTGTGCCGTCGATGCTGGAGGCGTTGCTGGAGGAGCCGGTTCTGGAGGTGCCGTCGCTGCGGCGCGTGGTGTGTTCGGGGGAGGCGTTGCCGTCGTCGTTGGCGGGGCGGTTCTTTGAGCGGATTCCGCATGCGCGGTTGCACAACCTGTATGGGCCGACCGAAGCGGCGGTCGATGTGAGCTGGCATGCCTGTGTGCCGGGGGAGACGCGCACGCCGATCGGCGCGCCGATCCGGGGGATCCGGTTGGAGGTCCTGGACCAGAACCTGCGGCGGGTGCCGGTGGGGACGGCAGGGGAGCTGTGCATCGCCGGGGTGGGTCTGGCCGACGGATACGCCGGCAGCCCGGCGTTGACGGCGCAGCAGTTCGTGCCCGATCCCTACGGCCCGCCGGGTTCGCGGTTGTATCGGACGGGTGATCTGGCGCGGTGGTTGCCGGAGGGTGAGGTCGACTACCTGGGCCGGATCGATCATCAAGTGAAGATCCGCGGGATGCGGGTGGAGCTTGGTGAGGTCGAGGCGGTGCTGGCCGGACATGCGTCGCTGACGGCGGCGGCGGTGCAGCCGTTCGGCGGAGGGTTGGCGGCGTATGTGGTGGGTGAGCCGCACGTCGAGGAGCTGACGGGGTATCTGCGTGCGCAGTTGCCCGATCACATGGTTCCGTCCTGGTTCACGGTGCTGGAACGGTTGCCGGTCACCGCCAACGGCAAACTCGACCGCAAAGCACTGCCTACGCCTCAGGCCCCGGCGGACGTGCCGTACGAGGAGCCGAGCGGGGCGGGCGAACGGGCGGTCGCCGAGGTCTGGGCCGAGGTGCTGGACATCGCGTCGCCGGGCGCCCACGACGGTTTCTTCGCCCTCGGCGGCGACTCCATCAGATCGCTCAAGGTCGTCGCACGCCTCCGGGCCCGTGGCTACACCCTCAAGCTCGAGGACGTCTTCGTCCACCAGACGGTACGGGAGCTGGCCCAGGCGATCAGCCTCGGCGAGAACGACGAGACCGGCGAGCCCGGCGGGAGCACGGGCAGCCGGGCGTTCGGCCTGCTCGGCTCGGCGGATCTGGATCGGCTCAAGCGGCGATTCCCAGGAGGCAGGCGTTGACGGCAACAGACTCCGTGACCGGGCTGGAAGACGCCTACCCGCTGACCGCACTGCAGGCGGGAATGCTCTTCCACAGCGCCTACCAGGAAGACTCCGCGACCTACCACGACGTCTTCACACTGATCCTGCGCGGCATCTACCAGAGCGAGGTGTTCAGGTCCGCGCTGCGCGACGTCATGGCCAGGCACGCCGTCCTGCGGACCTCGTTCGACCTGACCGGATTCGACGAGCCGATCCAGCTCGTCTGGGACGACGTCGAGCCGCCCGTACAGGAGATCGACCTTTCCGGGTTCGAGGATCCCCGGCAGCGGCTGAGCATCTGGCGGGAGGAGGAGAAGCGGCGACCTTTCGACTGGGAGGCCCCGCCGCTCTTCCGCGCCGTCATCCACCACCTCGCACCGGGACGGTTCGCGCTCACCCTGAGCTTCCACCACGCGATCCTCGACGGCTGGAGCGTGGCCTCGCTCGTGACCGAACTGCTTGGCCGCTACGCCGCCAGGTTCGCTGTCGACAGCGACCCGGCGGTCGAGCCTCCGCCCGCGAACGGCAGTGGCCGTGCGGAGGCGCCGGGGCTGACCTTCCGTGATTTCGTCGCCAGGGAGAAGGCCGCGGTGGCGTCCGTGGCGACCGAGCAGTTCTGGCGGGACGTGCTGGCGGAGGCGCCGGCCACCACGCTGCCTCGTCTGCCCGGATACCGTACGGGGGACGCGGAGGAGACGACGGCTCACGCCGTAACCCTCGGCGAGCCGCTCGTGGCGGCGCTCCAGCAGGTGGCGCGCCAGGCCAGGGTGCCGCTGCGGACCGTGCTGCTCGCAGGTCACCTCCGCGTGCTCGCGCTGCTCACCGGCCACGCCGATGTCATCACCGGCCTGGTCACGCACGGCAGGCCCGAGCACGAGGCGGCGGAGCAGGTCCTCGGCCTGTTCCTCAACAGCGTGCCCGTCAGGGTGCGTACGGACGTCCGCACCTGGCAGGAGCTGATCAGGAAGGTCTTCGAAGCCGAGGTGGCCCTCCTGCCGCACCGGCTCTACCCGCTGTTCGAGATGCAACGGCTCACTAACCGGTCGCCGGTGATCGACGTCCTCTTCGACTACCGCGACTTCCACGTCTACCGCGACCTCGGCCCCGGCGGCCCGATCGAGGTCGTGGAGAGCGAATTCTTCGAGCAGACCAACCTGCCGCTCTCGGCCAACTTCACGTGGTCCCCGCAGAGCGGCGGGCTGGAGCTGAAGCTGAAGTACGACGTCACCCAGTTCTCCGCGGACCAGATCCTCCGCATGGGCGAGTACTACCACCAGGTCTTCACCGAGATCGCTGCGGATCCCGCGGCCGATCCGCGCGGTGCCGCCGAGCTCCTCGCCCAGGACGTGGCGGCGGTGGAGGGGTGGAACGCGACGGGGCCGGCGCGGGAGTTCGTGTCGTTGCCTGAGGCGGTGGTGCGGCAGGTGACTGCGACGCCGGATGCCGCGGCCGTTTGCGGCGGCGATGGCGTGTGGTTGTCATATGCGGAGTTCGGCGAACGAGTGAGTGCGCTGGCTTCGGCCCTTCGTGAGCGGGGTGTGCGGCTGGGCGATGTGGTGGGGGTGTGCCTGCCGCGGAGCGTGGACCTGGTGGTGGCCGTCCATGCGGTGATGGCGGCGGGGGGCGCCTATCTGCCGCTGGAGCCGGAGTACCCGGATGAGCGGTTGACGTTCATGGTGGCCGATGCCGGGGCGCGGGTCGTGATCACCGAGGCGCCGGAGCGGTTCGGGGAGGTGCAGACCGTCTCCACCGCCGTGCCGGACGTGGTGCGCGGGGCGGAGCCTGTGGCCGTTCCTCCGGAGGCGCCGGCGTATGTGATCTACACGTCGGGGTCGACGGGGCGGCCGAAGGGCGTGGTGGTATCGCATCGCGCGATCGCGAATCGGCTGGTGTGGATGGGGGAGGCATGCCCGCTCGGAGCGGGGGATCGGGTGGTGCAGAAGACGCCGTTCACGTTCGACGTGTCGGTGTGGGAGTTGTTCTGGCCGCTGGTGGAGGGCGCTGGGCTGGTGGTGGCGCCGCCCGGCGTGCACCTGGACGCGCCGGCGTTGGTGGAGTTGATGCGGCGGGAGCACGTGTCGATGGTCCATTTCGTGCCATCGATGCTGGATGCGGTGGTGGAGGTGCCGGATCTGGCGGTGCCGTCCTTGCGGCGGGTGGTGTGTTCGGGGGAGGCGTTGCCGAGCGCGCTCGTGGCGCGGGTTCATCGGATGTGGCCCGGTGTGGAGGTCCACAACCTGTACGGACCGACCGAGGCGGCGGTGGATGTGACCTGGCACGCGTGCCAGGTGGGGGAGGAGCGGACGCCGATCGGGGCGCCGATCCGGGCGACGCGCATCGAGATCCTGGATGCCGATTCGCGGCGGGTGCCGGTAGGGACACCAGGAGAGCTGTGCATCGGCGGAGTGCAGGTGGCCGAGGGATATGTGCGGCGGCCCGGGCTGACCGCCGAGCGGTTCGTCCCGGATCCGTATGGCCCGCCGGGGTCGCGGCTGTATCGCACCGGTGACCTGGCGCGGTGGTTGCCGTACGGCGAGGTGGACTACCTGGGCCGGATGGACGATCAGGTGAAAGTCCGGGGGATGCGGGTGGAACTGGGCGAGATCGAGGCGGTGCTGGCCCGGCATCCCACGGTGCAGGCGGCGGCGGTGCGGCCGGTGGGTGGCGTGCTGGCGGCCTACGTGGTGGGCCGGGCGGATGCGCAGGAACTGGCGGGGTTCCTGCGTGAGCGGTTGCCGGAGCACATGATCCCCGCGTCCTTCACCGAGTTGGAGCGCTTACCGGTCACCGCCAATGGCAAACTCGACCGCAAAGCACTCCCTGACCCGGCACCGGCGGCCCGTGCCCCGTACGAAGCTCCCCGGGACGACCTGGAGCGGACCCTCACCGAGATCTGGGCCGACATCCTCGGGGTCGAGCAGGTCGGCATCCGCGACGACTTCTTCGACCTGGGCGGCCACTCGCTGCTGGCGCTCCGCCTGGCCCTGCGCATGCGCCAGGAGCTCGACCGCGAGATCCCGGTGGGGACGGTCCTCGCCGCGCCCACGGTGGCGCTGCTCGCCGAGGCGCTCGCCGACGAGGGCGACAACCCGGTGTCACGCGGAAGGGTCGTCCCGCTGCGCACCACGGGCAAGCGTCCCCCGCTCTTCCTCATCCACGCCCTCGGCGGGCAGGTGTTCCGGTATCGGCCGCTCGCCCAGCACCTGGGCGAGGACCAGCCGGTCTACGCCATCCCGGCACACGGCCTCACCGCGGGCGACGCCGTACACACCTCGATCGACGAGATGGCGGAAGCCTACGCCGGCTACATCCGCGAGATCGCCCCGGCAGGGCCGTACTTCTTGGGTGGTTTCTGCATCGGCGGGAACATCGCCCTCGAGGTCGCCCGCAGGCTGCGCGCGTCCGGCGAGACCGTGCCGTACGTCTTCCTCGCCTGGTCCTCTGCGGACGAGCCGGTGGTCGGCTCCACCCTGGAGGACGACACCGCGCTGATGGTGCACGCGCTCGCCGGCGGCGCCACCTCGCTCGACCCGCGCGAGCTCAGCATGCTCGAACCGGCCGAGCGCCTGCTGAAGATCGTCAACGCGGCCACCAAGGAAGGGCAACTGCGGACCGAGACCGACGACCTTGATCAGATCCAGCGCTATGTGGAGGTCTTCCGCGCCAACGCGCAGGCGGTGGGCCGCTACAAGCACGACATCTACGACGGGCCCGCCGTCCTGCTGATCCCGGAAGAGGACAAGGCGCCCGCCGATGAGGATTTCGGCTGGCGGCCGATCGTCCCCGGGCTGGACACCGGGCTCATCCCCGGTGCCCGCTTCAGCGCGTTGTACGACCCCTACGTCACCAGAACCGCCCACAAATGGAGGAGGTGGATGGACCGTGGCCTCGGACACGCCGACCACTGAGACACCGGCGCCCGCCCCGGCCGTAGACGAGCCCGCCAGCCTCTGGAAGCACCGAGAGTTCCTCAAGCTCTGGCTCGGCTACACCACCTCGCAGTTCGGCGCCCAGGTCACCGTGGTGGCCATGCCGCTGGTGGCCATCGTCATCCTCGGCGCGAACGAGGCCGAGGTGGGCACGCTCGGCGCGGTCAGCCGCCTGCCGTTCCTGTTGTTCCTGTTCGCCGGCTTCTGGGCCGACCGGTTCCGCAAGCGGCCCACCATGATCGCCGCAGACGTCGGCCGCGCCCTGCTGCTGCTCCTGATCGTCGTCATGTACCTCACCGGGACGCTCACGCTCTTCTGGCTCGGCACGATCTCCTTCCTCTCGGTCGCGCTGTTCGTGTTCTTCGAGGTCGCCAACATGTCGCACCTGCCGTTCCTGGTGGGGCGGGAGCATCTCGGTGACGGCAACGCCAAGCTGCAGCTCAGCACCTCCGTCTCCAGGATCGCCGGAAACAGCACGGGATCCGCCCTCGTCAGCGCGTTCGCCGCGGCCCAAGTCCTGCTCGTCAACGTGGTGACGCTCATCATCTCCGCGATCAGCTGCGCACTGATCCGCAAACCGGAGCCGGTGCCCACACCGGGCGAGGAACGGCCGAGTGTGTTCTCCTCGATCGCCGAGGGGCTGCGCTGGGTGTGGCGTGACCCGCTGATCCGGCCGGGCGTCATCGCGGCCGGCTTCTACATGTTCTTCTACACCGGCATCGAGGTCCTGCTGCCGCTCTGGGTCGTCGAAGGGCTGGGCCTCAACCCTTACTGGCTCGGCATCTTGCTGGCCGTCGGCGCTCCCGGCGCCATTCTCGGGTCGCTGCTGGCCACGCGGACGATGAAGTGGATCGGCATCGGCCCGGCGTTCTTCTGGCCCACCGTGGTCGGCAACCTCTCGCTGTTCCTCATCGGGCTGGCCACCGGGCCGACGTGGCTGCTCATCGTCATGATCGGAGCCGCCCAGTTCCTGCTGGGCATCACCGGGCCCATCGCTATGGTGGGGAGCGCGACATTGCGCATGGGCGCCACCCCGCAGCACCTGCAGGGCCGGGTGATGGCCTCACAGCGTGCCGTCGCCCTCAGCCTCGCCCCGCTCGGCGCCCTGCTCGCGGGGCTGCTCGCGGCAGGGGTCGGGATGCGGACCACGCTGCTGATCTGCGCGGCGGGTGCGGTGATCCCGATCGTCGTGCTCGCGCTGTCACCCATTCCCAAGACCAAGGGCATGCCGGAACCGCAGGAGCACTGACCATGGACAAGATCACCTCAGGTGCGACCACGATCGCCGTGCTCGACGACGCCGCGCGCGGGCCCGCCGACGAGCTGCTCGTCCAGCACGGTGCCGTGCTGTTCCGCCGTCTCGGCATCGCCTCGCCCGCTGACTTCCACCGGTTCGTCAGCACGTTCGGGGAACCGTTCACCGACTACCGGCACGGCAACTCTCCCCGCGTGGCCGTGCAGACCGGCGTGTGGACCTCCACCGAGTACCCGGCGGAGTACGAGATCTCCCTGCACAACGAGCTGTCCTACGCCCACCGCTGGCCCTCGCGCCTGTTCTTCTACTGCGACCAGGCCCCCGAGACCGGAGGCGCGACGCCCGTCTCGGACTCCAGGGCCGTGCTGGCCGGCATCGCACCCGAGGTTCGCGAGCGCTTCGCCACCCGCGGCGTCGCCTACCTGCAGAACCTGCACAGGGGATTCGGCTTCGGCAAGTCCTGGCAGGAGACCTACGAGACGGCCGACCGGGCCGAGGTGGAGAAGGCGCTGGCGGAAACCGGCGCGGAGTTCCACTGGACCGATGATGAGGAGCTCAGAGTACGACAGGTCCGCCCGGCCATCCGGCGTCACCCCGTCACCGGCGAGGAGGTCTGGTTCAACCAGGCCGAGCAGTGGCACGTCTCCAACCTCCCGGACGACGAGGCCGATGCCCTGCTGGAGATGGCAGAGACCGACGAGGACCTGCCCCTCCAGTCCACCTACGGCGACGGCAGCCCGCTGGACGTGGTCGACCTCCAGCACATCCGCGACGTCGCCAAACGGAACGAATGCTCCTTCCCCTGGCAGGAAGGCGACGTCATGATGATCGACAACCTGCTCGTCATGCACGGCAGGCACGCTTACACCGGCCCGAGAAGGATCCTGGTGGCGATGATCTGAGCGCCCGCCGCAGATCCGCCGCCACGTCCTCGGGCCGGAGATGCACGATGAATCGTTCCTTCGCCCGCGCGAATGCGCGCAGGATCTCCCGGTAGAAGGCCGCGTTGGGCGCACTCAGGTGGGCGAAGGGCTCCTGAGACGGGAAAGCCATACCGACAGTTCCCTGCCCAAAGGGAGTGTCGTGGCCAATGTCGGTGGAAGATCATGGGGGACGAGCAGAATCTTTCCGCACGGCCACATCCCTCATGGTGACGCGGCTCGCGCCGGACATCAGGGCGCTTCTCGGACGTAGCGTAGGGATGACGCACACGACGGTCACGTGCTCGGTGCGTGCTCGTACGCCCCGTCACGCGCCATCAGGATCCGGCACTGGGGGACATGCAAAGTGCGCAGAGGCGGCATGAATAACCACCAAACAGTACAGTGCGGCACTAAAAGATCTTGCTTCTAATCCGACGATCGCAGACATCCGATCTGCCCAAGTTGTCAAGCCATGGCCTTCGATCGCGGTTGGAAGGCGACATCTTCGTTGTAGGTCACGCCCTTTTGCAGGCAGTGGTGAAGGCAGCCGAGCAGGCGGTTGAAGGTGTTGCGGAGCGCGCTGGAGTGTCGCTGGCCGTCGTCTCGGCGGCGGTCGTAGTGGGCTCTGGGGCCTGGTGCTCGTAGGGAAGCGAAGGCCCAGACGTAGCCGGCGGCGGCCAGGCGCTGATTCTTCACCTTGCGGTGGTGGACGACCAGGCTCTTGCCCGAGGCGCGGGTGATCGGGGCCGATCCTGCATACGCCTTCAGCGCGCGGGCGTCGGCGAAGCGGGAGCGGTCATCGCCGAGTTCGGCGAGCACCCGGGCGCCGGTGAGATCGGCCAGGCCCGGGAAGCTGGTGATGACGGCCGCGTCCGGGTGCTGGTGGAAGGCCTCGCTGGTGGCTTCGGCGAGATCGTCAGCAGCGCGGCATGCCGCATCCAGCTGCAACAGCAAGGCTTGGGTCTGGCGGCCGAGCGCTGCTTCGACCGGTGGGAGCTGGCGAAGGTGTTCTTCACCGAACAGCGCCTGCAGCCGCTCAGCCCAGGTGGCGATGTTGCGCTGCCGGCCCGAGGCGCGCAGCAGGGCGTGCAACCTGCGGGCGGTGAGCTTGGCGGCCGCGGTGGGCGTAGGCGCCGCCTGCAGGACGGCACGAGCCTCGCGGGAGGTCAGGCCGATGTTCTTGACGTGGAAGGCCGTCAGCGCCGCGGGGAAGTACTCCCGCAGCAGCGAGCGCAGCTGGTTGGCCAGCTGCTGCCGGCTCCAGACCGCGTCTTGTTGCGCCCGGGCCAGCACGGCGATCGCCTGGACCAGCTCGGAGTCCTGCGGCAGCGGCCGGTGGCAGGCCGCGTCCACGCGCAGGATGTTGGCCAAGGTCATGGCGTCGGCGTGGTCGGACTTGGCGCGGGCGACGGTGTGACGTTCGCGGTAACGGGCCACAGCCAGCGGGTTGATCGCATACACCTTGCGCCCGGTGGCCCGCAGGCAGGACACCAGCAGCCCACGCCCGGTTTCGATCGCGACAGGGATCGGGTCGTCGGGACGGTCACCGTGCTCGGCCAGCAACTCGACCAGGACCCGCCAGCCGTGGGCATCGTCGCTGATACGCCGCTTGGCCACCAGCTTGCCGCCTTCATCGACCAAGGCCACGTCGTGGTGGATTTCGCTCCAGTCGATTCCGCATGTCACCGTCACCGGCGCCTCCTTCGTTCGGTCATCGGCCCAGGTGAGCCGCGCAGGGGCACGCCACGCCCTCATGAGAGAGCTCGACGGCTCGACATCCGATCAGCAGTTCGTGGCCCCAGCCCGCCGCAGGTCCGCGTTCTGCGCAAGGGCTCGAGCGCCCTGGTAGATACGAGCGGTCTCTCCTGCGGCTGGCTCACGCCACGATCCTGGCCAAAAAGCGACTGACGGGTGGCGGCCGAGAGAGACCGAGATGCACGGCCTTAGCAGAGGACTCCAGGTCCAGTATCGACTCAGGCATTCACTCGGTCCCCGTCGACCACCACCCGCCAGGCCCTCGCCCCATTCGCACGGCCTGCGGTCAGGAGTCAAGCTCCGATTCGAATCAAGGCATCTGAGGCGAGTGCCCGAGTCGGCGAAACTCGGGGTCGTACACAGTCATTAGGTTCGAATCCTGCAGGGCGCGCTTTGATCATGATCTGACCTGCAGTGATGCGGGATCGGATGCGTTCTAGAATTTTCGTCTAGCGTTTGTGTGCTCCGTGCGTGCTCGGTTGCACCAACCCTGCACATTCCATGATCCATTCGGCATTGCCGACTGCTGCGGGAAGAGCAGCGGCCCCGCCTCGCCACAAGTAGGCGGCGAGTGCGGGGCCGGATGCTTAATCCGCCTGTTCAGCTTCTCAGTGAGATGAGTTTGCCCGGTTCGGCGTGGTCTTCCTCGCCGAAGAGCAGGGCAGCGGTCTTCTCGGCCGCCGCGGTGGCCACCTGCGGGTAGACCGAGGTGTAGGTGTCGGCGGTGAACGCACTCGAGGTGTGGCCGAGCGTTTCCTGTACCACCTTCATCTCCACCCCTGCCGCCAGCATCAGCGAGGCGGCGCCGTGGCGCAGGTCATGCAGCCGGATGGGCGGCAGGTCCGCGAGGTAGGCCAGCCACAAGAACTGGTCGGAGACGTGCTGCGGGTGCAGGCGGCTGCCGTCGGGCTGGGTGAACACGAAGTCGGTGTGCGTCCAGGCCTCGCCCATCGATAGGCGTTCCTGGAGTTGCTGTTGGCGGTTGGCGCGCAGGACGTGGGTGGTGTCGGTGTCCAGGGCGATGGTCCGTACCGAGGCGTCGGTCTTCGGGGTGCCCTCGTGGACCTGCCAGGCCAGCTGCACGAGCTGCCAGTTCACGGTCAAGGTCTGGCCGTCGAGATCGACTTCCTTCCATCGCAGTCCGCACGCTTCGCCCCGGCGCAGCCCGCGCAGCGCGATCAGCTGGTAGAGGGCGAACAGGCGATGCGCTTTGGCTTCTTGGAGGAACCGGCGGGTGTGCGCGGGCGTCCACACCATGACCGGGGAGGGGCGCGGCACGCTGGTGTAGGCGTCGATCGGGTCGACCCGCCGCCCGCCCCGGTGTCGCTTTTCCGTCTCCCGGTAGCTGCGGTAGTCCTGCTGCCGGGCGCGGACCCAGTCCTCGGTCCACACCACAGGTCTGGGCCGGGTCTTGGCTGGCATCTCCAGCACGGCGGCGGGGTTGAAGTCGATCAGCCGGTCCTGGCGCATCGCCATGTTGAGTGCGTGGCGGAGGGTGGCGCGGATGTTGTGCATGGTGGTGACGCTGATCGGCCGCCGATATTTGACGCTGGCCCGCACCGCTGGGTCGGGGTCGGCGCGGCGGTCGGCGATGCTGTCGTTGAACTCCTCGATCTGCTCGAACATCAACGCGATGTCGCTGACCTTGAGTTGCTCCAGCCGCAGCCGCCCCAGGTACGGGGTGAGGTAGAGCCGGATGCGGCCTTCGTAGGAGCGGCGTGTGGTTTCCTCGATCTTCCGTTTGCGGTTGAGGAACTCCGCCAGCCACTGCTCGACGGTGATCTCCTGGGTCAGATGCTGCCCGGTCTTGACCTTGCTGCGGACCGTCTCCACGTTGGGCAGCGTGTCGGTCTCGGCCAGCGTGCGTTTGATCAGGTCGGCGATCTGGGTGCGGGTGGCGGGCTCACGCGGATCGGCCAGCGCCAGCAGATCGCGCACCCGGCCGAGTTCGGCCTCGGCTCCGGGAAGGGCAGGTTCTGGCCTGTTCCGGTGAGGTAGGTGCAGTTCGCCGGGCCGTGGTGTGTGGCGTGGTCGATCATCGCCGGGGAGGGGTCGAGGCGGGTGATATGGCCGCTGGGGCTGACCACGGGGACAGGATGCGGGTCAGGTAGCCGGTGCCGTAGCCCACGTCGAGGACGCGGTCACCGGCTCGTGGCCGCGCGGTGGCGGCCAGGCGGGTGAAGGCGGCGCGCCGGCCGCCGAGGTAGGCGATTGAGGCGAAGATCTCGTAGGCGCGCGGCCGATCGATGGTCATCGGGTGGGCGCTTCTACGGTGTGGCTCATCTTGCAGAGGGCCGGTATCGATCCCGACGCCGCGACGCTCGGGACCGATCTGGGGTGAGTTCCTTCGCGCTCAAACAATTGGGAGCCTAGCGTAGTTGGACAACTACCCCTGAGAGCTGGCACGGTGTCCTGATGCGTCTTGTCAGGGGATTTTTCGCGGGTTTGTTAGTTTTGGTTGGTTGCCTGGTGGCGATCATCGCCGTACCTGTGCGGTGGGCCGATGGCCAGTTGCAGACCGATGCATACGGAAACACGGTGGCTCCGCTATTGCAGGATCGGGAGCTGCAACGCCTGTTGGCCAATACCGCGTTCGACGCGGCCAACGAGAAGGGCTACGCGGTTCCGCGCCGATGGAAGGACCTCGTCCATACCCAGATGGCCACTATCCTCGCTACCGCAGAGGCGCGGCAGATCTGGCTGGACGCGAACCTGGCGGCGCGCGATCTTGTGGTGGACGGCACAGGCACCAAGATCGTGGTCGACACCGGCGACCTGATCGACTATGTCCGCAAGAGACTGAAGGCCCACGGCATCAACACGCCGCGGGCGCCAAGTGAGGCGGACACCCGGCTCACGCTGGTCGACTCACCGGAGATCGCTCAGGCCCGGGAGTCGGCCAACCTGCTGCACACGCTGGCCGGCGTCCTGCCAGTGACCGCGCTCGGCGTACTGGGGCTCGCCATCCTGATCGCACGGCGGCGATTCGTGACGTTGGCTTCGGCCGGCTCCGCGGTCGCGCTCGGCATGGGTGGTGCGATGTTCGCGCTGGACGCCGGCAAGGATCAGCTGCTCAGCAACAGCGCCTTCGCGGCCCACAAGGTGACCGGTGCACTGGTAACGGCGGTCTACGACGCGTTCGGGAACTCATTGCGCGCGGATCTGTTCGGCGCCCTCATCGCCGCGGTCGTTGTTGGTGCGGCGGGTGTGGTGTTGGCCATCGTGGTCCCGCTGCTTCGTCGGCGTTCCAGCGCCGCAGAGCAGGCAGCGGACCAACCACACGAACCACGGGGGGACGGCGCACCCATGCAGCCGGGGTACGAGCAGCCGTACGCGCAACAGCAGTACCAGTCAGCACCCAACGAATCGCAACAGTCGTACTCAGAGTCGAGCTGGAGACGACCCTAACTAGATCCATGCAATCCGGCAGGACGGCCCTTCGCGGAAGGGTGCGGATCCTTTCCAGGGAGCTGATGCGGCACCAGTTCGAGGATCGGGTCTTCGATGTGGTCGCGGCCATTTTGGTGGCGAGGGCAGAGGACGTGCGATAAACCTGATGTCGTGGACATTGGCAGGGGTCTGCGGTTCAGTGTTCTGGGGCCGTTGCGGGTGGTCGACACCGACGGGCCCATTGCGATTACCGCGGGGAAACAACGGGTGGTTTTGGCCACCCTTCCCCTCCACGCCGGACAAGAGATCTCCTACGACCAGCTGACGGATCGCGTCCTCCGGACGGGGCCGGCGGGGCCGCGTCCCAGAACGTCACCGATCCCCGCCTGGGCGCCAAGCTCCTCGACGCGCTCGAAGGCGGCCTAACCCCGGAGAAGGCGCTGGCGGAGGTCGTCGCGGCGACGCCGGAGGCCGGCTACCGGCAGCTCACGGTGCTGAATCTCGCGGGCGAGTCCGCGGTGTTCTCGGGTGCCCGTGCGCTCGGCGTCGTCGCTGAGTGTCGCGGCCGATCGGTGGTCTCGGCGGGAAACTTGCTCGCCACGCCGGGCGTCATCGATACCGCGGTCCAGAGGTTCGAGTCAGCGGAGGGAGAGCTCGAGCTCCGGCTCCTCGCCGCGCTCGAAGCCGGGCTGTCGGTCGGCGGCGAGGCCGGCCCGCTCCATTCGGCGGGACTGTCCGTGGTCCGAGCGACGCCATGGCGCGAGACCGACCTGCGTGTCGACTGGAGCGACAAGCCGATCGCCGAGCTGCGGCGCCTGGTCGAGATCTGGCTACCGCAGCGGGACGACTACGTGGCTCGGGCACTGCGTCCCGGGGACGCACCGAGCTACGGCGTGCCGGGAGACGAGTGATGGTCAAGCAGGCGGTCGCGGATGCTGTGGCCAAGCGACATGACCGGCTCGTGGCCCTGTCGGAGCGGCTGCACGCCCACCCGGAGACGGCCTGGGAAGAGCACAAGGCGGTCCGCTGGGTCGCGGACGCATTGGATGAGGCGGGCTTCGAGGTGAGGACCGGCTACCTGGGCCTGGAGACCGCGTTCCACGCGACCGCGGGGTCCGGCCCCTTCCGGCTCGGCATCTGCGCCGAGTACGACGCCCTGCCGGGACTCGGGCACGCGTGCGGGCACAACCTGATCGCGGCCAGCTCGGTGGGCACCGCGGCGGCGCTGGCACCGCTGGCCAACGAGCTGGGATTGACCGTCGAGGTCTACGGCACCCCTGCCGAGGAAGGCGGCGGCGGCAAGATCGAGCTGCTCGACCGGCGGGCGTTCGCCGGCCTTGACCTGGCGATGATGGCGCACCCTGCGCCGGTCGACGTCGCGGAGGCACGTCCCTTCGCGGTGTCGCACACCCACGTGTCCTACCGGGGCAAGGCGGCTCACGCCGCGGCATACCCCGAGCAGGGCGTGAACGCCGCGGACGCCTTCACGGTCGCGCAGGTGGCGATCGGCCTGCTGCGCCAGCAGCTTCCGCACACGGTGCGGGTGCACGGGGTCGTGACCCGTGGTGGCGAGGCGCCGAATGCGATCCCCGAGCGCACGGAGGGCCGTTGGTATGTCCGCGCCGAGACGCTGGCCGAGCTAGCCGAGGTGGAGCCGAAGGTGCGGCGTTGCTTCGAGGCCGGCGCGCTGGCGACCGGGTGTGAGCTCGAGCTCGTTCCGGAGAGCAAGCCGTACGCGGAGTTCCGGGCGGACGAGGCCGCGCTGGCGGCGTACCGCCGCAACGCCGTGGCCCTGGGGCCCGAGTTCGCCGGGGGCGGGATGGCGTCGCGGATGAATCGGCTTCCACCGATATGGGCAATGTGTCGCAGGTGGTGCCGGCCATCCACCCCTACATCGGGATCGACTCACTGCCGGCCCTGAACCATCAGATGGAGTTTGCCGCTCACTGCGTGGGTGCGGCGGCCGAGCGTGCGATCCGCGATGCCGCGACGGCGTTGGCGTGGACGGCGATAGACGTGGTGGCGGAACGAAGGCGGACCGGTGACAGCGCTGGAGGAGTCCGCAGTGCGCGTGGAGCGTGACCTCCTGGGCGAGCGAACGGTCCCGCATGACCGCCTACCGGGGCGTGCACACGTCGCGGGCGCAGGAGAACTTCCCGATCAGCGGATACTCCTGCACCGGCACCGCCAGCTTGTCGCGGCGGTCGGCGTGAAGCAGGCTGCGCTAGGGCCAACCACGAGTTCGGCCTGCTCTACGATGTGATCGCGGAGGCGATCGGCAAGGCCTGCAGTGAGGTGCGTGCCGGGTCTCTGGACAGTCAGTTCGTCGTTGATGTGACGCGCGGGCACCTCGACCAACATGAACGCCAACGAGGTCATCGCGAACCGGGCGCTGGAGATCCTGGGGGCAGAGCCTGGCGACGACGTCCAGGTGTCCGGCCGTCTCGGCGCCCGGGAGATCGTGTGCGGTGCCGTGGATGAGGACTGAGGCCGGCTTCGACCACCGCTCGACGGCACGGGTCACAGTGAGGCTCTGGACGCGCCCCGCTCTCCTGAGCCTGATCCGCGTCGCTACGCTCTGGCTTGATCAAGTGGAGGAAAGGCGGTCATGACCGAAACCTGTACATTCTGCGGCATCATTGCTGGAGAGATCCCCGCGGAGATCGTCTACTCCGACGAGCACGTGGTCGCCTTCCTTGACATCTCGCAGGCGACTCGCGGTCACACCCTGGTCGTCCCCCGCGAGCACTGTCGCGACCTGACCGACATCGGCCCGGACCGGGCGGGCCTGCTGATGCGGGGTGCTGTGTACACCGCCGCCCTGCTGCGGCGCGCGCTGGAACCGGGCGGGATGAACATCTGGCACGCTACCGGCCCTACGGCCTGGCAGACCGTGTTCCACTTCCACCTTCACCTGCTTCCCCGCTACACCCCGAAGGATCTCAGGCAGGCATGGACGCATCGGGAACTGCCGCTGTCGTCGCTGTCGCCACTCGCCGATCACATCAGGACCGCCGCAGCGTCCTGAGAGAGGCGTCACTCCGGCGCCGGGAGCGCGGGATCCATTCCGGGGAGCCGTGATGCAATGATCGAATAGGGTGTCGGCCGCGCTCGGTGCGTGCTCGCACGCCCCGTCACACGCCGGCAGAACCCGGCATTGCCTAACACACAAAACGCGCTGAGACGGCACGAACCATCACCCAATGGCACAACGCGACATCAAAGGATCTTGCTTCTAATCCGACGGTCGCAGGTTCGAATCCTGCAGGGCGCGCTTTGATCATGTCCTGACCTGCGGAAACGCGGATCGGATGCGTTCTAGAATATACGTCTGGCGCCAGCGTGCTCCGTGCGTGCTCGTGTGGACCAACCCTGCACACACCATGATCCATTCGCCCTCCTCGGGGTTCTACGGAAGAGCAGCGGCCCCGCTCCGCCGCGAGAAGGTGGCGACTGCGGGGCCGGATGCTTATCCGACTGTTCAGCCTCGTAGCGAGATGAGTTTTCCGGACTGTGTCTGGTCTTCGTCGCCGAGGAGCAGGGCGGCGGTCTTCTCGGCTGCGGCCGCTGCCTGTGGGGCTCGGAAAGTCGTCGCCGCTGGTCAAGAGGCGTAGCGGTACTCGTTGATGGCGCCGCCGACGATGCGGGTGCGCAGGAGTCTGTGCCTCTTCGAGGCCGTGCACGGTGGCGGGCTGCTGGTGGGCGTCGGGTGGTAGCTGATAGCGGCCCCGATGGGGGCGGTGCCTAATATTCAGTCACTACGTCTGACCTGTGGCTTCGCTAGACATGCGGAAACCTCGGTGCTTCGAATTGAGCGACTGCACAAGTCGTTTTGAGCGATCGCTTAGACAGTGACGCTCAAGATCCACACGTCTGCCAAGAGCCGCAGGTCACCACGTGAATCGAGTATTCGATCCCCCACCCACAAGGCGGCGTCCCCCCAGGGACGAGGTCAAGGCTGCCGCTCAAGGTTGATTGATTCTGGCCTCTTATGATACGAATTGCGCGAATATCGGACTGGTCCGTAAATGGAAGGCACCCCCATGCCGTTCAACGCAGTCGTCACGGCCGTCATGGCCGCCGTCCTGACGACCGGCGCACCGGCGCCGGTCGTCGAGGACCTGGGGCCCGCGTCGTCGGTCACCTCGATCAATGGGTCGGAGTTCGTCGGCGACAAGCTCTACGTCGCCACCGGCGGCATCAAACCGACCAGGATCGGCGCCTACGACCCCGCTCAGCGCAAGGTCACCTCTATCACCGAGCTGCCCTCGGGCGATGGTGCCTGGGCCACCGCCGTCGTCGGCACCGACCTCTACGTCGGCACGTACACGCCCGGCGACATCCACAAGGTGGACACCACCTCCGGGACGGCCACGAAGGTCGCCGACGTCAAGCCGGACAACTTCGTCTGGTCCATGGCCGCTTCCGGCGACGGCAAGCTCTACGCGGGCACCTACCCGGGCGGCAGGGTCGTCGAATACGACACCGCCACCGGCCAGACCCGCGACTTCGGCCAGGCGGCCGCTGGCGAGCAGTACGTTCGCAGCATCGCTGTCGACGACACCACGATCTACGCCGGAGTCGGCGCACACGCGCATCTGATCGCCATCGACCGGGCCACCGGAGCCAAGCGCGAGATCCTCCCGCCCGAGCTGGCCGACCGCACATTCGTCGCCACGCTCACCTCGAAGCAGGGGCTGCTCGCGGCCGGCCTGTCGGCGACCGGTGACATGCTGCTCATGGACACGGTAGACCCATCGAAGTACACGCTGGTCGACGCGCCAGGCGACTCCTACGTGACTGCCATCGAGATCGACGCGGCCAACAACGACGTCTACTTCGGTACGCGTCCCTCGGGCACGCTCTACCGCTACGACCGCGACACCGCCGAGCTGGAGAAGCTGGTCGTGCCGTACGACGGGGCGTATTTCAACCGGATCTTCCTGCGCGGCGGCAAGGTCGTCGCGGTGCTCACCAGCCAGGTCGTCGAATACGACCCGGCCACCAAGGAGCTGACCGGCGTCGATCTCACCCAGGCCGGCATGCCGCCCGCGCCGGAACTCGCCATGGCCATCACGGCAACCGAGGATCAGGTACTCGTCAGCGGCAAGGCCGGGGTCCAGGTGCACGATCTGGCCACCGGCACGAGCACGCGCACCTTCTTGCCAGGCGAGGCCAAGGTGATGACCCCGATCCGCGACCAGGTCTACCTGTCCGTCTATACCCTGGCGTACCTGTTCAGCATGCGGCCTGACGGCTCCGACCTGCAGCGCCTCACCCGCGTCGGCGCCGACCAGAACCGCCCGCTGGCCGCGCACTACGACGAGCGTACCCGCCGCCTGTTGGTCGGCACCCAGCCGGAGTACGGCCTGCACGGTGGCGCCCTGGCCCTCTACGACCCGCACAAGAACGCCGTCGAGGCCTTCCGCGATGTCGTCGAGAACCAGTCGATCAGTGCGATCACCAGCTTGCTCGGCACCGCCTACGTGGGCAGTGAGATCTACGGCGGCCTCGGCACTACTCCGATCGAACCCGAGGCCAAGCTCGCCGCCTTCGACCTGCGCACCAAGCAGGTCCGGTGGAGCCTGGTTCCCGTGCCAGGAGCCAAGCGGATCAGCGCGCTGACCGAGCAGCGCGGCAAGCTGTACGGCATCGCCTCCACCGGAGTCATCTTCGAGCTCGACCCCTGGGCAAAGAAGGTCACCAGGACCGTCCCGGTGCCGGTGACAGGTGGGGGCAGCGGCTCGCTGGTCGAGGCCGGCGGCAAGATCTACGGCACCGACGGCAACCAGGTCTACCGCCTGGACACCAGGACCATGACCGTTTCCACGGTCGTGTCCGGACTAGCCGCCCAGGCGTACGGCGCGCAACCGCTGCTGGCGGCGTCGCCTGACGGCAGCAGCCTCTACGCGCTCAAGGCACGCAACCTCGTTCGGATCAAGCTCTAGGACGCTGGATTTAAGTAGGCCATCCTGGCCGAGGGCTTCGGGTGAGCTTGCGCCCGCACGGAGCGTCTGGGCGTTGGAGCACGCGCCGAGCACGGCGGCAGCGCCGTGTGGAGCGCCAGCATGGTCTGGGGTGCGGGGCTCAGGCCGTGGAGCCATAACGTAATGATCGAATAGGGCGTCGACCGTGCTCGGTGCGTGCTCGCGTGCCCCGCCACGCCCCGTCAGGGCTCGGCACTGCCGGGCATGCGATGTGCGCGAAGGCGGCACGTATCACCACCAAACGGCACGGTACGACGGTAAAGGATCTTGCTTCTAATCCGACGGTCGCAGGTTCGAATCCTGCAGGGCGCGCACAACTCAACCAGCAGAAGAGGGCCTCTGCCCCGCGGTAACGCCGGTCAGGGGCCCTCTTCTTGTGTCCGGTGGTGTACGGCTATCGCCATGCATCACCGGGTGATCCTTCCCAATGCCTTCCCAAGGGATCAGAAGGGTGCGATGCCATGCCCGACTGCCTACGGGGTGGGCTCAGGGGCGAGTGGCGGGGCACCTGCCCAGTCCGGCAGGGGTTCGCAGCGTCTCTTCCACTGCGGTGGCAGGCGGATGCCCTCGGCAACGGCGACGATGCCCCCGACGATGGCGCAGGTGGTATCGACGTCCCCTCCGGCCACCGCTGTGGTCCATATGGCCGCCTCGTAGTCGTGGCGTTGGCGGGCTGCCACCCAGAGGGTGAACGGCACGGTGTCGTGCGCGGTGACCTGTCGTCCGTTCCCGAGCATCTGGGCGGCGAGCGAGGGGTCGCTGATGGTGAGGAGTTGCCGGGCCTCGGCGATGCCGTCGCGAACCATGCTCGCGGGTACGTGTTCGCTGATGTGATCGAGGAAGTGTCCGGAGGGCAGGTCGGGTTCTGTTGCGGTTACGGCTGTCGCCACCGCTATGGCCACGGCGCCGGCCACTGCCTCGGGATGGGTGTGGGTGACCTGTGCCGACAGGGTGGCTTGGTGGACGACTTCGGTCAGGTCGTCGGCGAACCAGGCGCCAAGTGGTGCCACTCGCATCGCGGCGCCGTTGCCCCATGAGCCCTTGCCGTCGAAAAGCTCGGCAGAAAGCGCCCGCCAGTCGCCTCCTTCGCGTACGAGCCGGAGCATCCGGTTCGTCGCCGGACCATATCCGCGGTCGAAGTTATGGCGGCTGGCGAAATCAGTAGCTAGCTCGTCCTGATCGATGGCGCCGTGATCCGCCAGGACACGGTAGATGGTGCACGCCATCTCGGTGTCGTCCGTCCACTGCCATGGGCCGGGTGGAAGAGAGCGAGAGGAGAGGGCGTGACGATTGGCCGGGACGAAGAATTGGGAACCGAAGGCGTCGCCGAGAGCCAAGCCATGGAGTGAGGCTGTGGCTCGTGCAAGGAGGTGAGCTGACATCGCTCTCATTGTGAAGTACGTCGGCTGTTCGCCGACGTACTTCACGCTCATCTTTCGCTGATCCCGGGACGTCACTCAATCACGGAGCTGTAGGCATGCATCGTTTCCTCATGCATGGTCCCGTCATCACCCAGCGCCTGAGCGATACGTCGTTTCGCGGCCTCGTCTTGTCCTGCGACGCACTTGGCATAGATGCGCAGCAGGACCTCCACGCTGTGTCCGGCCCAGGCCGCGACCTGCGTGGCGGGCACGCCCGCGTTGAGCCACGTGGAGACGCAGGCGTGGCGTAGGTCGTAAGCCCGCTTGGCCAGTGGTGAGGCGGCCTGGTTGGGCGTCAACGCGTCTCTGCGGGCCTTCGCCCATACGCGGCGGTAGGTGATGTCCGGCAGCTCGCCGCCGCGCGTGCTTCTCACCCATCTCGCTACGGGCGATGAAGGCGGCGATGGACAGCGTGCCAGCGTAGATGCCGGATGGGGCCAGCTCACCGTTGAGGGAGTACAGCCAGTTGCGGGCGGCGGCCATAAGCGGGCCGACGCCGCTGAGGTGAGGCATGGGGTGGCCGGCTGTGGCGCCGGTGGTCATGAGGAAGGCACCGTCGCCGCGTTCAGTCCATTCTGGTAGCACGGCGCGGACCACCTCGACCGGGGTGAGCAGCAGCAGCGGGCTGTCCTTTTGCAGGGTGGCCGCGTCCAGTTGCGCGGCCGGGACGAAGGTCTGCTCGGTGCTGATCGGTCCGTACTCGACGACGTCGATGCGGCCGAAACGGTCGCGGATGGCCGCGACTACGGCGGGCACCCCGGTGGGCTGCGACAGGTCGGCGCTGAAACCGGCCACCTCGATGCCGTCGGCGGTGAGTTGCTCGACGAGCGCGTCGAGGCGGTCCTTGCGGCGGGCCACCAGGGCGACGCTGAAGCCCTCGCGGGCGAAGCGGCGGGCGACGGAGGCGCCGAGGCCCGTCCCGGCGCCGAAGATCGCGATCACTTTGGACATGGAGGTTCTCCTCAACTGGTGCGGAAACGAGGGGTGTGGGCGGTTGTGGGTTGCAGGGCGAGCGTTAGCCGCGTGCGTTCCAGACGAGCGGGGTTTTGCCGATCCAGGTGCCCTGCTCGACGGTGTCCAGGAGGAAGCGGGCGAGGTCGGCGCGGTAGATGCGGGTACCTGGCTTGTCCGTACCCGCCTCGGCGGCCCGTACCTGATCATCGACCGGCTTGTCAGTGAGCATCACGGCCCTAGCAAGGGTCCAGTCGATGCCGGACGCGCGCACGACTTGGTCGACGCCATTGTGATCGGTCCAGACGGCCTTGAGATTCGACAGCTGGATGAACGCCCGGAACGGCCGGCGGGCGACGCGGTCAGTCGAAGACCTCGGTGAACTGGACCCTGACCCGCCGGCCATTGCTGTCGACGAGGAGATACCAATAGCCGTCATAGGGCACCTCCAGGACGACGGGGCTGACGTCAAAGAAGCCGCCGTAATCCTCGTACTCGTCACCGTCGAGATATGCCTGGTAGTCGTCGACGTCCATGAGACACACTCTGGCGGCCGAGCCGCGCAGCTCCACCTCGAAGCAGGCGCCGCCTGCGCGAGATCCGAGGTCCCAGTAGAGATGCTCCGCACGTCATTAGTAGCGGGTCACGCAATGGGCAGGAAGCCGGGTGCGGATCCGCGCTGTCCCCGAGTTCATGTTCCACGAGCCGCTGCCGAGGCCGGAGTTCCAACGGCTCAGTATGGCTCCGGGCCGAGACAAGTCCCGGTCTCGTGCACCTGGTCCGACGGTGGGGGGTCGATGAGCACATCGCTGCCCCAGTCGGTGAAGTCGACCTCGGTCACGATGGTCTTGGGCTGATTGTCCTCGGCCATGGGATCGGTCGAGGTGAGGCGCACCCGACGGGGAAGCCGGTCCGGTCCGACCCACAGCTGCCAGGAGATCTGTGTCAAGTCGTTCCGCTTGCGAAATTGGGCGGCGATCACGGGGTCGTCGTGTGGAGCCGCGATGGCGAACTCCGTCAGTGAGCTGCTCCCGGCGTGCACGACGGTGGCAACTCCGTCGATGGCCTCCCCCGAAGAGGGAGCCGGGGCCGCCAGTTTTCGCAGCACCTCGGGTGTGACGAGGCTGCGTACGCCGAGCGAGCCGATGGCGCGCAACAACTGCTCGCACCTGGAGCTGCGGCCATGAAGCCAGGACTTGCCCGCAGGAACGTCCTGCCGATCAGCCCGGTACTGGTAGGTGCCGGAGCCTGCGATCGTGATCGTCCTGGTCGTCATGTAGGACAGGTCGGTCGGGACAACGCTTTTCAGCTCATCGGGGACATTGGTCCGGTAGTAGGTCGCGGTCAGGTCGGAGGCGGTCGCGCCGAGGACGCCAGTGGCGCGGCTCTCGCTGTATTCGCCGATGTTGACCAGCGCGACGGAGTCGTCCTCCGCTGGAGGGGTGAACACTTTCTCGCCGTAGTCCAGGCGGACCAGCCTGGTGACCTTCACACCGGTCGAGTCCTTCATCCGCTGAGTCACCGCCTCTGCGGGCGTTCGCGCCGTGACCGCATCGCCGCCTCCGCAGCCGGCCGTTAGGGCGAGCATCAGGACGATCGTTGTGATCCTCGGTAACGCCACCCGATGATCATATGGGTTGCCTGGCGAGACTTGGCGGCCGCGCGCGACGAACTGCCCGTCGACGCGCGTGAGGCTGCGGTGCGGCTGTTCGCTATGCAGCGCGACGTGATCCGGCTGCGCCTCGAGCGCACGTGAGCCCGCCGAGCTGACCGACGCCGTCCTAGCGATGCGCGCGCCGTACACCGCGCGGGGCAGGAACGGCAGCTGCACGACGATCCCGAGCGTGACGAAGCAGTTGCCACGGCTGGTCTTCTTCGAGCCGGTGGCCGACCCGTCGTACTGCCAGAACGCCCCATGCACCTGCTTACCTGAGCGGCGTGTGACGCTGTCGTCGATCGCCACGATCAGCGGTGCGTCCGGCTCCACCAGCGTCGCGATGATGAGCCGGGCCAGCACCAGCCCGACGTGGTCGATGCACCAGGCCGCGCGGGAGAAGAACCGGTGCGCGCGTTCGTGCCGCCAGGCCAGGTTCATGCCCGCGCCGATCAGCATCCCGGTGACCGTGCGCATCCGGGTACAGGCCACCAAACCCGTGGCCAAAGCGACGAACACGCTACGACCGGTTACGACATTCAGCCTTCCTGCTCACGGGAGGCCGTGCGACCGCCGAAGACGTTGTGCAGACCGCGCTGGCGAAGGCCTGGGTGGCATGGGGCCGGATCAAGACCAACCCCGATTCCTACGTGCACCGCATCGTCGTGAACACCCACATCTCCTGGTGGCGCCGGAAATGGCGCGAAGAGCTGCCCTTCGTAGGCATGCTCGAGGAGCCCGACCCTATCGGCGGAGTCCGCACCCCTGAAGCCATGCCTTAGGGGTGTGCGGCGTGTCACGGCCGCGGTTATCGTCGAACACGTCAATCCCCCGCACGCGCCTTTTCACACCGGGGATCCAAGGGGCGCCGAATTCGCCCAGCCGCCGTGCTCGGGAAAGGGGACCCAATGCTGAGCACTGTTGAAATCGTGGTAGGTCTTTTCCCAGGTCAGGGTGCCTATGTTCAGGACGCTCTGCACTGGTTGAAATCCCGTGGAGATGCCGCGGCCGCTGCGGTCGAAACCATTGACGCCGTGGCCACAGGAATACTGGGCAAAGGGTTGGAACGCGCCTTTTCCGGTGATTCCGCGGACCAATTGCTCGATGAGGCGCCGGACGTGTTGCAGCTGGCGGTGTTCGCCACTTCGGTCGCCGCCTTCCGCGCGCTCCGCGAGGAAGGGGCGCGGTTCAGCGTGCTGGTCGGGCACAGTCTCGGCGAGATCGCCGCGCTGGTCGCCGGCGGCGCGCTGGACGTCGCCGAGGGCGCGGAGATCCTCTGCCACCGGATCACCGCGCTGCGCGAGCACGACAGCAGCGGCGGCGGCTTGCTGGCGCTGGGCTGCGCGACGGAGCGCACCCGGCAGATCCTGGACCTGCTGCCGACCTCCGGCGCGGTGATCGCCGTAGACAACGGACCGGAGCAGACGGTGGTCGCGGGGCCCGCTGACGCGCTGCGGCGCACGGCCGCGATCGCCACCGCCATCGGCCTGTCCGCCACCCCGCTGCGCTCGCCGCATCCGTTCCACAGCCCGCTGCTCGCCGCGGCCAGGCAGGAGCTGGCCCGCAGGCTCACCGGGTACGACCGGCGCGGCCTCAGCGTGCCCGTCTTCTCGCCCATCCTGGGCCGCTACTACCGCGACTCGGACGACCTCGGCGAACTGCTCGCCTCCCACCTGGTCACGCCGGTGCGGTTCGGCGCCGCCGTGGAGCGGCTGCACGGCTCAGGCGCGGGAGTCTGGGTGGAGGTGGGCGCGGGGCGCGCTCTGACCTCCCGGGTCTCTTCCGCGCACCGGGCCGCGTCCGTGCACACTCCGCTGTTGCAGGGCGTGGACACGTTACGGGAGACGGGACGGTTCCTGGCTCCCGCCGCCACCGGACCCCGAACACACGCTCCCTCCGGTCACGCGCAGGAGGATGCCACGCGGGCCGTACCGGCGCAGGAGAGTGCCGCGCAGGCCGTACCAGCGCGGGAGAGCCATGTTCCGGAAGCGCCGGCTCAGCGAGCCCCGGCCGAGCTGTCGAGGGACGCGATCGCCGCACGCGTACGCGACCTCTACGCCACCACCCTGGAGTACCCCGAGGAGGTCTTCGAGGACCACGCCGAGCTGGAGGCCGATCTCGGCGTCGACTCGGTCAAGCGTGTGGAGCTCATGGGCAGGCTCGGCACGCTGTTCGAGCTGGGCCCGCGTCCCGACGACCTGCGGATGTCCGACTACCGGACGTTCGGCCAGGTGGTCGACTTCGTCGTGGACTCATTGGCCGGGGCGGGTGCGGCATGACGGCGTTCCGGGGAAGGGTGGCCCTCGTCACGGGCGGCGCGGGCAGCGTGGGCGCGCACATCGTGCGCTCGCTCGCCGAGGCGGGCGCCACGGTCGTGCTCAACTGCTTCCACTCCTACGACGCGGCCAAGGCGCTGGCGGCCGAGCTGGGCGGCGGCGTCCGGGTGATCAGGGCATCGGTGGCCAGGCAGGAGCAGGTGCGCCGGATGTTCGACGAGGTGGCCTCGACGTACGGGCGGCTGGACCTGCTGGTCAACAACGCCGCCGCGGGCACGTTCGTCGGCTGGGACGAGCTGACCGAGGAGCATCTGGACCAGGCGTACGAGACCAACGTCAAGGGCGCGTTGTGGTGCGCCCGTGCCGCCCGCTCGCTGCTGGCACGCTCGGACGCGGGCTGCGTGGTGAACGTCTCCTCGGTCGGGGCGGCATACGCGCCGGCCAGCTACCTGCCGGTAGGGCTGTCCAAGGCGGCGCTTGAGGCACTTACCCGCTACCTGGCCGCCGAGTTCGCGGGGGACGGGATCCGGGTGAACACCGCCTCCGCCGGACTGCTGGACAACCCGGTCGGCCGGAGCTTCCCCGGGTTCGAGTCGATGAGCGCGAACACCGTGGCCGCCACCCCGATGGGCCGCCTGGCCACCCCGGCCGACCTGGCGAACCTGGTGATGCTGCTGGCCTCACCTGGCGCGGGCTGGGTCACGGGCCAGACGGTGGTGGCGGACGGCGGCATGTCGCTGCAGCGCCGCGCACTGTCGCCGGACCCGCCCCCACCCGCCAAAGCAGCGCCGAAGCCGGGGACGGCCCAGAGCGTTGACCCGGTGGACCCGAAGGCCCAGGACGTGGACCCGATCGCGGTGGTCGGCATGGGGCTGGCCGTGCCGGGAGCCAGCGACCCTGACACGTTCTGGCAACTGCTCACCCAAGGCGCCGACCTGTTCGTGGACGTCCCGCCCGACCGCTGGCCGATCGCGAGCTTCCACAACGACGACCCGCGCGCGCCCGACAAGACCTACCAGCGCCGCTCCGGCTTCATCACCGGCTTCACCCCGCACCCGCGGCTGGCCGCCGAACATCCGGACGACGGGCTCGACTTCACCACCCTGTGGCTGCGGCACAGCGTCCATCAGGCGCTGGAGGGGGTGGCCAGGCGGGACGGCGACCGTTACACCGCCTGCTTCGGCTATACCCCGGACGGCAGCCAGCACCTCCAGGAGGCGCTGGTCAACCAGGAGCTCGGCGGACCCGCCGTGCTGCCGCACGGCGACGCCACGCGATCGGAGCCGTTCCCGCACCGGATCGGCGCCAACGCGATCGACGGCCTGCTCCCGGCGGGCACGCCGCTGCTCATGGTGGACACGGCGTGCTCGTCCTCCCTCTACGCGATCGATCTCGGGCTGCGCGACCTCCTCGCGGGCAGGGCGGAGATCGCCGTGTGCGGTGGGGCGTTCGCGCTGGCTCCGGGCGGCTCGGTGCTGTTCTCCAAGCTTTACGGCCTGTCGCGGAGCGGCGAGGTCCGCGCGCTGGACAGGAGCGCCGACGGCGTGCTGTTCTCCGACGGCGCGGGCGTGGTCGTGCTGAAGCGGCTGTCCAGGGCGCTGGCCGACGGCGACACCGTGCACGGGCTCGTCGCGGGCGTCGGGCTGTCGGCCGACGGCAAGGGCAAGGCGATCTACGCGCCGTCCAGCGCGGGCCAGGAGCTGGCCGTGGCCAGGGCCTTGGACAAGTCAGGCATCGGCGCCGCCGAGGTCGACTGGGTGATCGCACACGCGACCGGGACGCCGGCGGGCGACGAGGCGGAGTTCCTGAGCCTGCGCGCGGCCTACGCCGGAACGGACCCGGTCCAGGTGACCTCGAACAAGTCCCTGATCGGCCACACCGGCTGGGCGGCGGGGGTGGTGTCGCTCATCCACGCCCTCCTGGGACTGAGGCACGGGGTGATCCCCGCCCAGCACCGGTTCTCGGCCGCGCCGGACAGCTTCGCCCTGGAGTCGTCCAACCTGCGCATCCCCACCCGGCCCGTGTCGTGGCCGCCCCGGCCGGACGGGCCGCGCACGGTCGCCGTGTCGGGGTTCGGCTTCGGCGGCACCAACGCACACCTGCTGGTCCAGGAGTACCGGCCGGGCCGTCCGGCCAAGGCGGGATACGGAGTCAGGAACGGCGAACCCATGGTGATCGTCGGCTGGTCGGCGCATGTGCCGGGCGCCGAGGACAACGAGCAGGTCGCCGAGTGGGCGCGGGGACGACACATTCTGCCGGGATCGTTCGGCGACGGCTATCCGAGCCCTCCGTTCGCCCGGCTGCGGCTGCCCGCCTCGACGATCCGGGCCACCGACCGCACCCAACTCATGATCATCGAATGCATGCAGCGGCTGGAGCCGAGGATCCGCGACTTCTGCGGGCGGCACAGCCGTACGACCGGCGTGGTCGTGGGCCACACGGGGCCCACGCGGAACGCGGTCCTGTACGCCGTGCGCGCCCACCTGGACGAGCTCGACCGGCTGGCGGGCCCGCGGGCGCGGGAGCTGCGCGAGCGCGTGACGGCGCTGATCGCCCAGCCGGACGAGGATTCGTTCCCCGGCGAGATGCCCAACGTCATCGCCGCGCGCCTGTGCGGCTACTTCGACCTGCGCGGGCTCAACATCGCCGTGGACGGCGGCCGGGCCTCGCTGGCCGACGCCTTCGACATGGCGGGGCGTTACCTGGACTTCGGCGACGTGGACGTGGCGCTGGTCGCGGGCAGCAACGGCAACAGCCTGAGGTCGTGGGCCGAGGTGCTCGGTGGCGGGCCGATCGGCGAGGGGTCGTTCCTGTTCGCGGTCACCAGGAAGTCGCTGGCTTTGGCGGAAGGGCTGCCGGTGCTGGCCGAGGTGTCCGTCGAGGCGGTCGCCGAGGAGAGGCTGCCCGAGCGCAGACTGGAGGCCACGGCATGACGCGGGCCAACCTGCTGGGGGCACAGGGCGCGCGCGAGCTGATCGCGTTCCTGGAGGGCGGCGACCACGCGGGCGGCGCGGCGATCGAGCTCCGGTCCGATCCTGCGGCGAGAACGCGGCTGATCCGCCTGACCAGGCTGCGAAGGGCCGCCCACCTGCTGGACCGCCACGTGTTCGAGCTGGCGCCCGACCCGCGCCGTCCGGTCCGCTCGGCTCCGCCCGCGATCCCTCGGGACGCGCTCGTGCTCACCAACTCACCGACGTTCCGGGCGGGCGTGGACGACGGGGTCTCCGGGCACGTACGGGTGATAGTGGACGCCACCGACCCCCGCCTGCGCGAAGCTCGCTGGTCGGAGCCGGTCGGCGAGTTGCTCGACCTGCACGAGCGGACGTTCCTGGCGGCCAAGGACTGCGCCGCGCACCTGGACGGCGGCTCGTTCGTGGTGAGCGTCGTGGGCGGCGTGACGGAGGCGGGCGTGCCGCTGCCCTTCACCGGGCTGTTCACGGGCCTGGTCAAGAGCCTGGCGCTGGAGTTCCCCGGCGCGGACGTGCTGGCCACCGTGCACACGGACGTGCCGCTCGACGAGGTGCTGGCCACGGTGAGCGCCGAGCTGGGCGCCCGGCAGCTCATCCCGGTGACCTATCACGCAGGCGGTCGCAGGCTCGCCCCGCGGGCGGTGCCGGCCCCTGCCACGCCGGCCGACGTTCCGCCGCTCAACGAGGACTCCCTGGTTGTGGCCGCCGGAGGGGCGCGGGGCATCGGCGCGCCGATCCTGGAGGCGCTGGCCGCGCGATACCGCCCGCGCCTGGTGATCCTGGGCAGCTCCGAGCTCCCCGACGACGCCGACGAGACGCCCGACCGCAGTGCGTACATCAGAACCCTGTTGAAGCAGGGGGTCGGCGTGCCGGAGGCGAACGCCAGATTCGACCGGCTGGGCGAGGCGCGGCAGGTGCGGCGCACGCTGGCCGGGCTGGAACGGCTGTGCGGACCGGGACGCGTCCGCTACCTGCGCTGCGACCTGCGGGACGGCGACGCGGTCGAGCGGGCCATGGCCGCCGTGGACGGCCCGATCGACCTGCTGCTCAACATCGCGGGGACGAACAGGGCCGCCGGCGTCACCGCCAAGTCCGTCGCCGACTTCCGCGCGGTGCGCGACCTCAAGGTCCGTACCTACCTGAACCTGAGGGAGGCACTACGCGAGCGGGCGCCACGCCTGTGGTGCAACTTCGGCTCGTTCATCGGGCTGACCGGTCAGCGCGGCGAGACCGACTACGGCGCCGCCAACGACTTCCTCAACACGACCGCGATGAACGCCGAGGGCGAGTTCACCATCGGGTGGACGCTCTGGCGCGACATCGGGCTCGGCGCGACCCCGCTGATGCGCGACTTCCTGGAGGGCAGCGGCGAGTTCACCCCAACGCCGACCGAGGAGGGCGTCGAGCACTTCATGGCCGAGCTGGCCGCCGCGCCGAACGGGCCGGACGCGTCGAACGGGCCGGTCACGGTGTTTTTCGGGGACAAGGAGCGGGCCGCGATCAGGGCCGCCGTGCCCGAGTTCCTGGAGTTCTCGGCGGGCCCGAGGCGGGCGCTGCCGTTCGTCGACAGGGTGCTCCGCCGCGACGCCGTGGAACTGGTGGCCGAGCGTACGTTCTCCATGGAACGGGACGGATACCTCGATCTCCACCAGGTCCGTGGATATCCCACACTGCCCGGCACGTTCGTCCCGGAGCTGGCCGCGCAGGCCGCCGTGTCCCTGGTGCCAGGCCGGGTGCCGGTGGTCTTCGAGGACCTGCGGCTGGAGTCGTTCCTGCGGATCTACCGGAAGGACCGGCCGGAGGTGAAGCGGCTCACCGCCAGGCTGCTGCGGAGCGACGAGCGCGAGTCGGTGGTGGCCGTACGGGTGCTGGGAGACGTGGTGGCCCCGAACGGCGTCACGGTCGCCCGCGACAAGACGCACTTCTCGGTCACCGTACGGCTGCGGGACGCCCCGCTGCCCGGCCCGGCGTGGACGCACTGGGACGAGCACGGGAGCAGGCCGCTGCGCGACCCGTACCACGTGCCTGGATCCGACGTGCTGCTGCGCGAGGTGTTCCGGTCCACCACGGACACCCGGACCCACCCGATGGGACGGCGCGGCCGGCTCGCGCTCGACGCGCCCGCGCTACGCCGCTGGTTCCCCGACCTGCTGGTCCCCTCCGTGACGCTGGACGGCCTGGTGCGCGTGGCCGTGCTGGAGCGGGTGTCGGGCCGCTGGACGCCCGTCGCGATCCCCCGCTCGATCCGGCGCATCGACCTGTACGGCGGGCACACCGATCTGACGCTCGCCGCGCTGACCGAGCCGGTGGAGCTGTACGTCACCCCGGTCGATCTCGATCTGGAGGACCCCGAGCCGGACAACCGGGCCATCGCGGTCGCGTCGAGCGGCGAGGTGCTGCTGCAGGTGAAGGACATCATCGGCGCCATCGTCGGCTACGTGGACCAGGAGACCGGCGAGTACGTCGAAAGAGAGCGATTCGACCGCGAGGAGCGAGCATGAACGGCGAAGGGACCTGCCCGGTCGCCCACGGCCCGCGAGGGCTGCCGGTGATCGGCGACGCCATCCCGTACTTCAAGGATCCGCTGGCCTACACCCTGCGCATGCAGGAGCGCGACTCGCTGGTGTCGGTGCAGTTGCCCATCCCGTTCGTTCAGGTCACCGAGCCTGAGGCGATCGAGCGGGTGCTGCGCACCAATCCGGACAACTACCAGCGCGGCACTCTGTACCAGGGGTTCTTCGGCATGATGGGGTCCGGCCTGCTGACGCTGGACACCGACGGGTGGCGCGGGCCACGCAAGGCGGTGCAGCCCGCCTTCACCCCGCAGCGGGTGAACGACAACGCCCGCGAGGCGGTCGCCGCGACGGAGGCGGTGCTGCGGCGCTGGTCGGAGCACGCGGCCTCGGGCGCGGTCGTGGACGTCGCGCCCGAGCTGATGGACGTGTCCGCGCACGTCATGGGCATGGCGCTGATCGGCCGGGACCTGTCGGGCACCGACTACTCCCGGGCCGCCGCGATCGCCAACAAGGTCATCTACACCAGCACGATCAAGGGCGTGCCCTCCCTGATCCCGTCCTTCGTGCCGACGCGCTACCACCGCGAACGCAAGTGGTCGAACCGGGTGCTCGACGACATCATCCGCCAGGTGATCGACTCGCGGAGGGCTGGCGGTGACCACGGCGCGGACGCCGCCGGTCTGCTGCTGGCGGCCGGGCTGTCCGACACGGAGATCTCGGACAACCTCCGCACGCTGCTGCTTGCCGGCTCTGACACCACCGGCCAGGCGCTGGCCTGGACCATGTACGAGCTGGCCAAGCACCCGCAGGCGCGGCGTGCCGTCGAGCGCGAGGTGGACGAGGTGCTGGTCGAAGGACCGCCCACCCCGGAACGGCTGGGCGAGCTGCCGCAGACCACGGCCGCGGTGAACGAGGCGCTGCGCCTGCATCCGCCGGTCTGGCAGTTCCCCCGGGACGCCGTAGAGCCGGACAACCTGGCCGGGCGTGACGTCCCGGCGGGGACGACGGTCCTGCTCAGCGTGTACGGCACGCACCGCTCCCCCGAGCATTGGACGGATCCGGAGGCCTACGACCCGCAGCGCTTCCTGGACGACGGCCAGGACAAACGGCACAAGCACGCCTTCCTGCCGTTCGGGGGCGGGCGGCGGATGTGCATCGGGAAGGGGCTGGCGATGGCGACGCTGGTGACCGCGGTGGCCATGCTGTCGCAGCGGTACCGGCTGCGGCTGTCCGGGACGCGCGAGGTGCGCAGCGGCCACTACATCACGCTGTTCCCCAGCAGCGGGATCCCGGCGGTCGTGCGGGAGCGGGCGTGACGGCTGGCACACCGGTCCGGCCGCAAGCGGGCGTGACGGCTGGCGCACCGGTCCGGCCGCATCTGGTGTCCTTCGAGACCGGCTCGTTCGTGCGGCCCGTGCGGCGGATGGTGTGGGAGCCGGTCCCGCACCCGCTCCCCCAGCCGTCCCTGGTGGAGCGGCGGCTGCTGGTCATCGGCTCGGACGCGGAGCTGGCCGGGAAGGTGGCGAGCGGCCTAGGGGCGGATCTGTGCGCGCCCGGCCACGAGCCGGAGCGCGACGACTGGGACGGGATCGTCGACCTGAACGTCACCGGCATCCCGTACCGGCTCGACGGCGTCGAATGGCAGGACGCGCTGGCCAGGACGACGCGGATGGTGCAGCGCAGGTACGGCTCCTGGCGGGCTGAGTCGCGCGCCGACCGCTGCTGCTATGTCGCGGTCACCGCGATGGGCGGGCTGATGGGCTACCACGACGGGCCGATCGACTCGCCGCTGGGCGGGATCTGGGCGGGGTTCGCCAAATGCCTGCCCCGCGAGCTGCCGAACCTCGCGGTAAAGGTGCTGGACGTCGACTCCACCGACCCGGACGGGCTCGCCGGGCTGCTGGCGGCCGAGCTGTCGGCCTGGGACCTGTTCGAGATCGGCTACCGGCGGGGAGTGCGCCACGCGCTCACCGCGCTGCCGAGCCCGGAGCCCCCGCCGCGTCTGGACCTGGACTCCGGTGACGTGGTGCTGATCTCCGGGGGCGCGCGCGGCGTCGGCTTCGCGCTGGCCCGCGGACTGGCCGAGCGGTTCGGCTGCCGCGTCGTGGTGACAGGGCGCGACGAGCTGCCCGCCGCGGACTGGCTCAGCATGCCGGACGACCGCTACGCCGCTCTCCGCCGCGCCAGGATCGCCGCCGCCCGCACCGCCGACGAGCTGCGGAAGGTGCGCGCGACGCTCAAGCGCGAGTCCGAGCTGCGACAGGTCGGCGTGAACCTGGCCGCCGCCGAGCGTGACGGCCTGCGCATCGCCTACGAGCCGTGCGACTGCGTACGGCAGGACCAGGTGGACGCCCTGTTCGCCCGCATCCCAGCGCCGAGCGTAGTGGTGCACAACGCAGGCATCGACCTGCCCACCAGGCTCGACAGGAAGACCCCCGAGGAGGTCGTGCGCACGGTCGAGGTGAAGGTGTCGGGGTTCACATCCCTGACCCGGGCGGTGCTCGCCGCGCCGGAGCGGAGAGCGGCGCTCAAGGTCTTCTGCAACGTGGGGTCGCTGGCCGGGCGCATGGGCGGCATGATCGGGCAGATCGACTACGCGGCGGGCAACGAGGCGCTGCCCAGGCTGGGGTTCTGGGCGCGCAACACGTACGGGCTGCCGACGCAGACGCTGTGCTGGCCGACGTGGGAGCGGCTCGGGGTGATCGCCAACTACGACGCGGCGGTCCGGTACGTGTCCACCATCGACCCGGCCGAGGGGGTGCGCCGCTGGATCGACGAGCTGCGCTCCGGCGGCACCGGGGAGGTCATGTTCATCGGCCAGGTTGGTGGGGCGCTGGTGCCCACCCAATTGCGCGGGTTCTGGCTGTTCACCGGGCACCCCGATCTGCCCCGGCTGCACGGGCTCGCGCACTTCCTCGGCTCGGTCGAGGCGTTCGAGCCCTTCCGATCCCTTCGCAGCAGCGTGGTGCACACGGCCGGCGCCCATCCATGCCTGGCCGACTTCACCGTGGACGGGCGGCCGGCGCTGCCGGTGTCGGTGCTGGTGGAGCAGGCGTGCTCGGTCGCGGACTGGGTGGTGCCGCCCGGCTGGCCGCTCCAGCACCTGGCCTCGTTGCGCGACGTGGCGGTGCGGCCGTCGGCGTTGACGCTGGCCGAGAAGGGAAGCCGGTTCACCACGCTGGCGGTGGGCGAGACGACGGAGGAGGGGTGGAGCGTACGCGTCTCGGTCACCGCTGAGAACGGCGCGGTGGCCGGGTCGATGCGGCTGCTCTACCAGCCGTCGCCACCCGCGCCTCCTGTCCCGCCTCCTGCCCCGCCTCCTGCCCTGACTCGGGAGACAGCCTCAGGTGGCGGGCGGCTGGACTGGTCCGGGCTGGTGCTCGGGACAGGAGATCTGCGGCTGCCCACCGTGACGGCCGCCGACCTGTGGACGACTCCGTTCCCGCCCGTCCACGGGATCGCGCCCGCCGCGCTGGAGGCCGCCGTACGCGCGACCGGGCCGGTGACCGGTGACCTCGTCACGATCGCACGGATCGTCCCGTGGCCCGGGGCGCAGCACGTGGACGAACTGCTTCCCGCCGACGGGGGCTGGATCGGGGTCAGGGCGGGCAGGCAGGTGCTGTCCATCGAGAACGTGGCGGCCCCGTCGGACGCCCTCGCGTAGGGAGGCCCTTGACGGGGTGGTGACCGGCCTCGACGTCGACCAGGCCGACATCAGCGAGCTGGAGGCACGCGGTCTGACCAGCGTGGTCGACGACTACAAGGGCTGGGACCTGTACGACGTCGCCGCGCTGCGCGCCATCCCCGAGCGGCTGGCCGTCCTGACGGAGATCATCTCCGAGCGGGTGGCCTGGCTGGCCAGCTCCCTGACCCCGCGCGTCGGCGGCCACGCGCTTTCGGCCCGTCTCGGGAGCGGGTCACAGGTGGAGCGCCCGCAGGGGCGAAGCCCGAGACGAACGACCTTGAACCGCAGTGGAGGTCATTGCGGCCGGGCAGGCGCGATGGGCACCGGCCAGCGCGGTGGTGTACGCGGGCCAGCAGGCCGCCTGCGACGCCTGCTTAGAAGCCCAGCTCCCTCAGCCACGCAAGGAGATCGTCCTCGCGTTGCATCGCCTGCACTCTGCTCCATTTCCCCAGCTCACGGGAGTCGATCAGCAGGCCGTCCTTGAGGTAGATCACGCGGTCGGCTCGAGCGGCACATGCGGGGTCGTGCGTCACCATGACGAGGGTCGTTCCCTCGCTGTGCACGTCCGTGAGCGCATCCATGACCTCGACCGTCATGCTGCTGTTCAATGCGCCAGTCGGCTCGTCCGCGAACAGGATGGACGGTTCGCAGGCCAGTGCCCTGCAGAGAGAGGCCCGCTGCAGCTGGCCCCCTGAGACCTGGGTGGTGCCGTGCTGCCCCACATGGGCGATCCCGAATCGCTCCATGAGCTTGTCGACGCGGGCGATCGCGATTTCCTTCTCCTTGGGTGCCGCTTTCAGGGCGGGCAGGAGAATATTATCGCGGATCGTCAGATTGTTCAGAAAATACGCCTGCTGGAAGATGAATCCCATCCTTGTCAGCCGGACGCGGCTCATCTCCGTATCGCTCAGCGAGGTCAGATCCCGTCCTTCCAGGAAAACATTCCCACTCGTTGGGCGGTCCATTCCGCTGATGTTGTAGAGCAGTGTCGACTTCCCGGAACCGGAAGCTCCCATCACGACGAGGAACTCACCCTTCTTGACGGACAGGACGATTCCGTTGAGGACCTGGGTTGGCGGATCAGTGGAGTAGTACGTTTTGCTCAGGTCCTTGGATTCCAGCGTGACCTGGTCATTGTGTGACATGAGTGCTCCTGTTCATCCTTTGAGCCACCAGCTCTTGTCGACAGAGCGAAGCCGCGCGGTGAGAGCCACGGCGCCGAGGCATCCGGCAGCGATCAGAATCAGCGGGTAGGCCACATAGACGAGCAACAGGTTCGGAAGGAACGCGAGATTCGAGATCCCCAATCCCGCGAATGAGAAGAAGAAGCCGACGAGGGATTCTCCGGCCGTGGCCGCGAAAACAAGACCGAGCACGGTCCCGGCGACCACGGAAAGGAGGGTCTTGCCCCGCACTTGTGCGATGATTTCGCCTGCCGAGAAGCCGAGGGCGGACAGGACTCCCATCTTTCCTCGATCTCTCGTCAGACGCAGTTTGAGGAACAGGCTCGTGATGAGCACCGCGACGCCGATCCCGAAGGTGAAGGACAGGACTGCAGCCGACCGGAAGGCGTCTGTCACGTACGACAGCGTCTGCTGGACGTACTCCCGCATCGGAATCACGGCCGCAGCCGGAAAGCGCCCACTGTAATCAGCCGCGACGGCAGCTGGGTCTGCCCCGTCGGCCACGTTCGCGTAGATCACGTAGCCGACCGCGCCGGTCGTCGTCTCACCCTGCATCTTGGCGGTGTATCCACCGCTGGTGACGTCCTGATAGATGCCGCTGACGACAACCGTGGTCGACTCGCCGCCGTGGCGAATGGTCAGCTCGTCCCCGGTCGAGAGCCGGTACTTGTCCGCGTTCAAGACAGACAGCGCGATCTGCCCGGGTTCGGGTCGCTCGCCCCGCAGGAACTCGACCGTGTCACTGGAATAGTCACCCACTTCGACTCGCAGGGTCTCCCACCCTTCCCCTTGGGTCTCGTACAGCACGTTGGCGAACGCGCGCACATCCGTCAGCCGGCGATCGCCCTGCATGCTCGAGAGGACGTCCTCACGTACGGTGTCGACGTCATCCGAGAACTGCAGATCAGCGCGCACGTCACTCTCTGAAGCCCCCATGTACGTGACGAAGCGGGGGCTCTCGAACGTGCTGAGCAGATTCATCGGGAGCGTCATGAGGACGCCGGCGAGGAAGAAGACGATGGGGATCAAAACCCATTGCCCTGCCTCGGCTCGGAGGTCCACAAGGGCCAGGCGCCTACCGATGCTTCGGCCGCGATACGAGGCGAGGCTGGTTCGCCGAGCTCGCCTGGCCCGCCGCTTGGTGCGGCGGGCGGTCTGCCGCTCATCCAGCATGCTGCCGTGAACCACGGCGTTCACGACCTGGATCTTCTTGATCCCGCTGAGGACACCGCGGCAGATGGCGACGACGAACAGATAGACGAGCACCAGCGCGACCACAGGCACCAGGATCGTCGTGACGCTGGGCTGCGCCTCGGCGTAATTCGCCTGGATTCCGCGCGTCAGGAGATTCGTTGCGATGACGGACAGGACGCCACCGACGATGCACGCGAGGAAGGTCATGACGCGGTACTTCGCCAGATACAGGCGGGCGATCACCTTGTGGGGAAGGCCGATGGCCTTCATCGCGCCGATCTCGCGGACTTCTTCCTCCAGTGTTCCGCGGATCACGAAGCGCAGGTTGAGGAGGGCGATCACGATGAGGAGGAGGCTCACGAACACCAGGACCACTGCCATCAGGCCATCGCTGAACGCATTGATGATGCGGATCATCTGAAAGGTGACCGCCTGGCCGTTCTTCGGCAGGGCCTCATCGGACTCGTACGCGCGCTGGAATTCGGATATCAAGGACGAGTCGGCCAGCCGATACTCGGCGATGATCTCGGGCGCGCCGCCGCCGGCTCGCTCCAGCTCCTGGAAGCCTTCGTCGGAGACCAGGAACCGGGTGGCGGAGGACAGCGATGACGCCATCTGCGAATCGCGTACGAACCCTTGGATGCGGAAGTCCCGGATCCCGGCGTCCGTCCTGATCGCGAGCTCGTCGCCGGCCCGAAGGCCGAATCTCTGCTGGTAGGCGACCGGGACATAGACCTCGCCTTGAGAGGGGCGCGGAATCGCCCCGCTCTCGTCGATCAGAAAATCGAACTCCTCGTTCTGCGTCACGAAGAGGTTGTCGATCAAGCTTTCGGCGAAATCACCTGCCTCACCTGTCACCGGACGGTGCCAGGCGATGGCGGCGCCGTCGAAGCCAAGGATCTCTTCGACCAGCCACGCATCGATCTCCGGATGCGCCGAGGCAAACCGGGCCAGCGCATCCGGATCGTGATCACCCTTGTGCATCTGCAGAAAGTGCGGCGGCTTCGCCTCATCGAAGAGCTGATCGACCGATCCGACCACACGCTCCATCACCATGGACCCGGTGGCCATCAAGAATGCACTGAGGGCCAGAACCACCCCGAGCGCCACATTGACGCCCTTGTTCTTGATCAGATCGTTGTACGCGCACCGGAAATACAAAGAGTCCTTCATCGCATTTCCTCACTGATTCCCGGTTCGCCGCTCCAAGTGAGCCTCGTCACTCGTGCGCTCATCGCCCTCACCGTAGACAGCCCCATCGGGGCCCGTCGCCGTTAAATGGGACGATCCAGGGAGAGGTCAGGGCGATCCCTGAGGGCGGGCTCGGGGGTGATCCCGAGGAGGCCCGTCAGACGGGCGGGCAAGAACGACGCCAGCCCCCGCAGCAGGAACGTGGCCACGGCGTAGAGGGCCCACCGCCAGTCCGAACCGGGTCTGCAGATCCGTCCCTTGAGCGAGCAACGTGATCCGCCATCAAAGCTCGCCATGGAACCGAAACCGGACTTCCAACCGTCCCCTCGATAGAAGGGATCGACCAACCGCCTACAAGTCGCATCAGTCCCGTGACAGCCCGTTCGTCGACTCTGCTGGACCCCGTTCGAACAAGGAGTACGAATCGGTGAATCCACACGCGCTTGCCCACCGGGCACACCGGCACGGCTGGGATGTGCAGACCGTCCCGCGATCCTCCGGCCCTACGGTCATCCTGCGGCGTGACGGCTGGCGCCTGGAAATCGCGTTCGACGGTCACGCACCCAAGGAGGCCACTGCCAACGAACCCGGTCACAACGTCGGCAGACAGCTCAACCTCCGCTCGATCAACGACTTCGTGCGACAGCCACGGACAGATCGGTTAACTCGCCCACGCCGCGATCGGCGGCAGGGCACCAGTCGCACGAGCGACCATGAAGCGGGCGAGCATCTGGACGACCGACAGAGCGACTGCGAGCAGGACGCCATACGGGATGATGAACGATGATCGTCATCCAACGTGGGTGACGTCATCCGAACATCTGAGGCCCGCCGTGCTCTTCAGAGGCCAGATGGGCGGGCAACTCGGGGAGCCAGGTCCAGCCCGGCCGGGGCGAAGGCCGCACGCCACAACTGATGTCGCGTCGCTGCCCATCCCGGCCGATTACCCGATCTGATCGTCGCAGCAGCCGAGTACCTCAGGACCGTCCAGGTCGGCTTAGGCTGGGCCGGCTTCAGTCGAATGACGCTCGAAGCAACGGGCCCCCATGGGATGCAACGTCATGCGTCGTCGGCTTATGGCGGCGCGGATCATCCAGGACCCTGGGGACTCGCGAATGGATCAGTGCACGGGGCTATCCTGTCCGACCGAATCGGCCCAGGTGGATTCGATGCCGAGCCTCCTGTCGTAGTCGAGCCCGCGGACTTCGCCCGCGCCCTGGACGCCGACCCGGTCTCCTGCGCTGTCTACGACCGCCTGGCTTACAGCCACTAGCGCGAGCACGTGCTCGCTCGCACGACCCATGCCCAAGCTGCGAGCCAGACGGCAGGGCAGGGCCGGGCCGCGTATCTGCTCTTCGAAGGGGGGCTATGTTGACCATATGGCGTCTGACATCGAGACGCAGTTGCGAGTGGTTTGGTTACGCGTGACCCGGCTGCGGTTGGCAGTGCTCGCCCCGCTGCGCGAGCACGCGCACGTCGACACGGACACGGTGATCGCCCTGGTACGAGCCGAACTCCCCAGGGTCTCCCACCAGGCGGTGTAGGACGTGCTGCGTGCGCTGACCAACGCCGGTTTGGTGCGGCGCATCGAGCCCGCCGGTACGACCGCCCGCTACGGGTCACGGGTGGGGGACAACCACCACCATGTCGTGTGCCGCTCCTGCGGTGCGGTCGCGTACGTCGACTGCGCCGTCGGCCACGCTCCCTGTCTCACCGCCTCGGATGACCAGGGCTTCGTGGTCGACGCGCCGGAGGTCGTCTAGAGGTCGTCTATTGGGGCACCTACCTCGACTGTGCGACTAGATGCACTGCCCAGTGATCCGGAAGTTCGGAGGAAGCAGATGAGCGACACCCAGGACAACGCCCCCTCCAGCGCGCAGGGCGTGGATCGGAAGGCGGCGGCCGGCTACCCGCTCGCGCATGACTCCGTGACCGCGCATGGCAGCGAGAGCGAGAACCCGGCAATCGACTCGCCGACTCCGAAGACCGGCGGTCGTCCGCACACGAACCGGGACTGGTGGCCCAACCAGGTCGACCTGTCGGTGTTGCGTGCGCACTCGTCCAAGGGCAACCCGCTGGCAGAGGGCTTCAGCTACGCCAAGGAGCTCGAGAAGCTCGACGTCGAGGCCCTCAAGCAGGACATCATCGAGGTGCTCACCACCTCGCAGGACTGGTGGCCGGCCGACTTCGGCCACTACGGCGGTCTCATGATCCGGATGAGCTGGCACGCCGCGGGCACCTACCGCATCCACGACGGTCGCGGCGGGGCCGGCGATGGCGCTCAGCGTTTCGCCCCGCTCAACAGCTGGCCCGACAACGCCAACCTCGACAAGGCCCGCCGGTTGCTGTGGCCGGTGAAGCAGAAGTACGGCCAGAAGATCTCTTGGGCCGACCTGCTCGTTCTCGCAGGCAACGTCGCCCTGGAGTCGATGGGTTTCAAGACCTTCGGCTTCGGCTTCGGCCGCGAGGACGTCTGGGAGCCAGAGGAGATCTTCTGGGGTCCGGAGGACGCCTGGCTCGGTGACGAGCGCTACGTCACCGACACCGAGATGGTGCCGAACTTCGGCGCGACCGAGATGGGTCTCATCTACGTCAACCCGGAGGGCCCACGCGGCAACGCCGACCCGGCTGCGGCGGCGCATTTCATCCGCGAGACCTTCGGACGGATGGCGATGAACGACGAGGAGACTGTCGCTCTCATCGCCGGCGGCCACACGTTCGGCAAGACCCACGGCGCCGGCATCGCGGACGACCACGTGGGGCCGGAGCCCGAGGCCGCGCCGCTGGAGGCGCAGGGCCTGGGCTGGCTGAGCAGCCACGGCACCGGCAAGGGCGGTGACACGATCACCAGCGGTCTCGAGGTGACGTGGACCGACCGGCCGACGCAGTGGAGCAACCGCTTCTTCGAGATCCTCTTCAGCTACGAGTGGGAGCTCACCACGAGCCCCGGCGGCGCGAAGCAGTGGGTCGCGAAGGACGCCGAGGCGATCATCCCGGACGCGCACGACCCGTCGAAGAAGCACAAGCCGACGATGCTCACGACCGACCTGGCGCTGCGCGTCGACCCGACGTACCAGAAGATCTCCCTCCGCTTCATGGAGAACCCCGACGAGTTCGCGTTGGCCTTCGCCAAGGCCTGGTACAAGCTGCTGCACCGCGACATGGGTCCGGTCAGCCGCTTCCTCGGACCGTGGGTCGCCGAGCCCCAGCTGTGGCAGGACCCGGTGCCGGCCGTCGACCACGAACTCGTGGGTGACGCCGACGTCGCTTCCCTCAAGGCGAAGGTCCTGGAGTCCGGCCTCACGACCGCTCAACTGGTCTCCACCGCTTGGGCCTCCGCCGCGAGCTTCCGGTCCACCGACAAGCGCGGCGGCGCCAACGGCGCCCGGCTCCGTCTCCAGCCGCAGCGCAGCTGGGAGGTCAACCAGCCCGAGCAACTCACGACGGTCCTGGACACCCTCGAGAGCATCCAGCGCGAGTTCAACGAGGCCGGCGGCGCGAAGATCTCCCTCGCCGACCTGATCGTGCTGGCCGGCTCGGCCGCCGTCGAGAAGGCAGCACGCGAGGCCGGCGTGGCAGTGACAGTGCCGTTCCGGCCAGGCCGCACCGACGCCATTCAGGAGCAGACCGACGTCGAGTCCTTCCGGGTCCTCGAGCCGCGGGCCGACGGGTTCCGCAACTACCTGCGTTCCGGCGAGAAGACCCAACCGGAGGTGCTGCTCGTCGATCGTGCCTACATGCTCAACCTGACCCCGCCCGAAATGACCGTCCTTATCGGCGGCCTGCGTTCCCTCGGAGCCAACTTCGGCGGTACCCAGCACGGCGTCCTCACCGACCGGCCCGGCGTGCTCACCAACGACTTCTTCACCAACCTGCTCTCCCCGGGCGTCCGGTGGAAGGCATCAGACTCCGAGAAGCATGTGTACGAGATCCGCGACGTGGCCACCGATGAGGTGAAGTGGACCGCCACCGTGGTCGACCTCATCTTCGGCTCCAACTCCCAGCTACGAGCCCTCGCGGAGGTCTACGCCGGCCAGGACGCCCGCAACAAGTTCGTGACCGACTTCGTTGCAGCCTGGGCCAAGGTCATGGAACTCGACCGGTTCGACCTCACCTGACCCGTCTCCACACGACGAGCCCGGACGAGCCCGCCCGGACGAGCCCGCCCGGACGAGCCCGCCCGGATCCCGTCACCAGCAGCCGCACGTACAGTTTGGCCATCGCGTCGAGATCGCTCGGCCCCGTCCGGAAGCGCATCCGCACAACTCATCCACGGAGCGGACTTCGATCCCGCCCTGGCAAAGGGCTACCGCCTGCACAGGCTTGATGGCCCCTGTCAGCCGCGCGCTCGCGCCTTGAAACCGGGCCGCCAACCACGAAAGCTGGGGTCGCTCGCGTTCTCTGGGGCGCTGCTCGGAACGCCTGGACACATCAGGACGCTGATCCCGGCCGCGCACCCCGGCTCACGTCCGTCCGGCAACCTCTCGTTGGCATGGGCCGGATGGCCGTCGAGACCGTCCTGCGCATGGCGGACGGTGTCCAGCCCGCCTCCCGGCACCTCCAACGGCGACGACCCTCAGCGTCCGCGACTCACGGGCCCCGTCCCGTCATCCTGATCGCCCTCGTGACCGACGTCTACCAACGCCGCTTGCCGGCCTTCATCCACGTCAGGCAGATCCACGCTGCGCACGCAGACCAGAACCGCCACCAGCGAGAGGACGAATCAGGCGGCTATCCCTCGGCGGCGAGTCTGCGCTCGACGTCGTCGCGGGTCGCGGACGGTAGCAGGGGCAGCAGGCGGTCGCGGCAAGAAGGCCGGCAATGCACGAGCACCCCGGCGATCGTGGCGGATGGAAGGCGACTGAGCGCCTGACCGGCCGGGTCCTCCGGCATCGCGGCGAGGGCGAGGCCGGTCTGCCGGGTATCGATGGCCGCCATCGCCTCGATGGCCGCTGCGGAATGCCGATCGTGCATGTGACCGAGCACGCGTCCGCGGTGGTGGGGGTCCATCGCCAGCACGACCCCGGCCACGAGGCTTGGGTCACGTACCTGCTCCAGCAGCAGGCCCACGCGGCGCGGGAGCAACATCTGCAGGATCTTCGCGCACTTCGTCGCCTGGCGGCACATCTCCTCCACTGCGGCGGTCGTGAAGAGCTGCCACTGATCAGCGAGGAGCACCGCCGCATCGGCCGCGGGCAGCGTGAGGACCATCGAACCTCTTTCTGCGGCGCCGGCGCCGGCGAGCGTCCGACGCACTCGTTGCGCCGCCACGCCACCACCCGCTCCCGAGCCGTTCCCGCCTCGGCCGTCGCTCCCTGCGTAGGAGTGGTTCCCTCCAGCCCCGTTCGCCTGGGGAGGCGCAGGCGGTTTCGTGACAGGGCCTTGCGACGTCCGGCGCGGCTCCACCCCAGGAGAGCGGCCGGCAGCCTGCTCCAGCATTCGCGCCAGTTCACCGGCCGTCATCCGGGTGGCCGGGCTCTTGGCCAACAGCCGGTTGATCGTCGGCTTGAGCCTGCCTGCCCGGGTCATGGGGTCCGGGGGAAAGGTGAGGATCGCGAACTTGGTGGCCTCCTCGGTGCCCCTGCGGAACGGCGGACGTCCCTCCATGGCCGTGTAGAGCGTGGCACCGAGCGACCACAGATCGGCCGCCTCGCCTGCCGGGGTGCCTCGCAGCCGCTCGGGGGCGATGAAGTCGGGGGTGCCGATCACGTGGCCGAGCATGGTGATGCGCTCGTGACCCTCGATGGCGGCGATCCCGAAGTCCACCAGGACGACCCCACCGGAAGCGGTGATCAGAATGTTGTCCGGCTTCACGTCGCGGTGGAGCACCCCTACCGCGTGCGCGGCGGCGAGCGCGTCGAGCGCCTGGGCGCCGATCCGCACCACGGCGGGCTCGGACAAGGGTCCCCGCTCGATCAACTCGCCGAGCAAGGCGCCCTGCACGTAGTCCATCACGATCCATGGGCCGTCTGGGGCGTCGAGCACGTCGTGGACTCGGACGATGCCCGGGTGGTCGATCCGGGCCAGCGCCTGCGCCTCGCGTTCTGCCCGCGCCTTGAGCTCGGGCTGGCGGCCGACGTCCGCGCGTACCTGTTTGAGCGCCACCACGCGGCCGAGCTTGCTGTCCCGGCCGCGCCAGACCCGCCCCATGCCGCCGCTGCCGAGTTGCGCCTCGATGACGAACCGGCCCGCGACGTGCTCACCAATCATCGTTCAGTCCGGCGTACTCGGCCTGCGGGCTGTCGCCCGTCCCGGCCGGCCGGGAGGCGCGGTTGTCGCGGAGGCCGCGGAGTGCCTCGTCCTCGAAGCTCCTGCCCTCATGGCGATCCTGCGAGGGCAGGGACGGCGTATCGGTAGCGTGGAACACTCCGGTACGCGGCTCCTCCGCGGTGTACGGCCGGGTCGTGCCATCCCGCCAGGCGGCGCGCCGTGGCCTCCTGTCCGTCTCATAGATCTGGTCGATGGCCGCATTGACCTCACGCTTCTCCAACGCGGCCACGATCGTGTCGTAACTGCCCGGCCGCTGCATCAGCTTGACGATGACCGGCAGGCACTCGATGAGAAGGATGAACAGGAACAGCAAGATCCTCGCCAGGGTGAGGGTCGGATTGTCCTGCGACACCCTGCTGAGCGCCTCCAGCCGCAGCAGCAGGCCGTCGGATCCCTGGATCTCGGCGGCGAAACCGGATCTGAGCCGCGCCTGCCCTTCGGTCAGTTTGTCCAGCTCCGTCTGTACGCTGCGCAGGTCCTGCTCCGCCTGGGCCAGCCTGCTCGCCTTTCCGGCCTCCTGAGTGTCGCTGAGCCGTTTCCTGCGCTGCTCGATCTGCCGGTCGATGTCATTCACCCGATCGCGGGCGCTCTTGTACGCCTCCTCCGCCGCCTTCGCAAGCGGCCCGGAGCCCTTCTTCGCGCATTTGGGCGGCCCGATGTACAGCTGGCACTGCCATTCCTGATAGAACGCGTCCCGCTGCTTCACCGCCCGCTCGCGCGACTTGCTCAATTCCTGGATCCGGGGGTCGGCCGCCGGATCGAGCGCACTCTCCCCGCGGGAGGCGATCACGGCTTCCAGGGCCGCCGCGGACTTCTCCAGAGCGGCTATCCGCCGGCCGGTCTCGCCGCCCTGCTGCGCGCGGGTGAACGCGTCGGCCTTCTCCTGCTGGATGTCGACGATCTCGGCATCGATCTCGGGTTTGAAGATCTGCAGCACCAGCGGTGTGGAGATGACGGCCCCCAGCAGCAACGCGAGCAGCACCCGGGGCAGGGCGAGCCACAGGCGCCCTCCGCCTCGGGCCGGCAGGGAGGTGACGAGCCAGCGGTCCAGGCTCAGAATCGCCACGCCCCAGACGAGGCCGATCAGGACGGCTAGGGGCGGGAACACCTTGAGCGCCGAGGCTAACGCGAATGTCATGGAGATGGCGGCGATGCAGGCTGTGGTCAGGATGGCGCCACCCAGGCCGTGGAACCTGGCACGCTCCCCCTTGCACTCGTCCAGCACGTCGGGACGGGCACCCGACAAGACGATCAACCATCTACCGACCATGCGCGGCTCCGGGAGGAAGGGACCAGGGCGCTCCACGCCCTACCCCGTGAGTAATCCACTGACTACCATAAACAACCGGCAATCCTGATTTATAACAAGAGGGCTGACCGCCCGCCACGCGGTGCTGTCACGAAGGATCACAAACTATCAGAAAACGGACAAAGACTTGACTATCCCCTCTTACTATCACTTACTCCACCAATGACATTAATTCGTACCAGGCAAGGGTCCGAAACTGGTGGGGAGATTCTTGAGCCATTTCGCAGAGGGTGGATTGCGGGGGGATCTCGCCGATCTGATCGCCTCGTTCAGGGAACGGCTGACGGTCGTGGAGATCGACATTGCCGGAACACGGATCTTCGAGGTCCGCGTCGACGAGGTCGGCACGACGTACTACACACGCAGGGCCGCCGCCAAGTGGTCCACTTTGGCCGCCGCCGGCGATGACGTCCACGACGCGGTGCTCCGGGTCTCCCAGGATCTGATCTCCGCCGACGAGAGGGACCCGGTGGTGGTCGTGCGGTCCGCCGACGGGCAGGAGCAGGAGGCCGCCGTGCGCGCACTGCGGCAGTGGCGGCCATCGGCCCAGGTCGTCGAGGTGTCCGGGGCCAAGGTGGGGGGCTTGCTCCGTGAGTTGGTGGCCGGCGCGCCGCTGCGCCAGGTGTACGACTTGATCATGGCGCGTGAGCGCGCGGACGACCGCAGGCTCGAACTGGTGGGACAACGGCTCTTCGGTCCCGGTGCGAAGCCGGGGGAGGACGCCCAGGTGGCCGTCACGTGCACCGACGCCGGCGGCATGCTGCTCGCGATCTCCGCCTGGGCGGGGCCGCTCCAGCCTTCGGAGCTGGTGTCGGTCGACCACGCGCCGCTTTCGCCCGGACGGCATCTGCTGCGGGCGGTGTTGGAGCGGCCCGGCGTCGTCCGCTTTCCCGGGATCCCCGGCCTCCGGCCGGACACCCGGCCGTGGGCGGACGTGGTGGCCACGCTGCCGTCGCGGCTGCAATACGCGCCCCGGCCCGCGCACCTGGTGTGCGCCATAGAGACGGCGGGGACCGCGAAGGAGTTCGAGGCCCGCTGCCACTGGGCCGGCTACGTCATCGACCTGCTCGCCGAGCGCCGCCTCGACCCCCGGCAGCTCCAGGTGTCCGTCGTGGGATACGGCACCCACGTGTTCGGCACCCGGCACGCGGACCGTACCCGGCCGGCCATGGCCGCCTGGTCCGCGTCCGCGGCGCAGGCACGGACCGCCCTGGAGTCCCTGCAGCCCACCGCGCCGGCCTACCCGAACGCCGCCCAACTCGAGGACGTGCTCGCGGAGGTGAGCGCCCGGCTGCTCCCGCAGCCGGTCAACACGCGGACGGCGCTGCTCACCATCGGGGCGCGGCCTCCGCATCCGCCTCGGGCCGGCCTCGACCGCGTGCCCCCCTGCCCTGCGCGGTACGACTGGCTGGCGCTGCTGCGCGAGATGGAACAGCGCCACGACCTGAGGAGCGCGGTCATCTGCGACAGTCCGCCCGCCACTGCCTCGTCTGCCTGGCATCGGCTCGGCTCGGCCGCGCTGTTCCAGGTGGACGCGGTGAACGCGGAAGAACTCGCGCTCCGGCTCGGCCTGGTGACACCGCCCGCCGCCGTGCTCGCCCTTCCCTTCGTCTCCCAGAATTCCGACTCCCAGAATGAGGACCTCGGTGGTCGACACTGACTCCGCCCCCGGCGATCCCGAGCGCGATCGCGCGCCTGACATCGCCATGTGGGGTGCTTCGGGCAGCGGCAAGACCGCCTTCCTGGCGGCGCTGAGCATCGCGCTGAACAAGGCCCCCGACGCGGGCTGGAGGCTCATCGGGGAGAACCCGGTGTCCCGGATGGAGCTGGCGAAGTTGCGTACGACGCTGCTGCAGACGCGTACGTTCCCGGCCCCGACCGAGGCCCTCACCTACTACAGCTGGCTGATCATCGGCCCGGCGGGGGCGCCGCGCAGACGATGGTGGTGGCCGTGGGAGACGCGTGAGGGGAAGGCTCCGAAGATCAAGCTCGACTTCCTGGACCTGCGCGGTGACCTGTACGCCGAGTCCGAGTCGAACATCGACAAAAAGGCCCTGGTCGACAGCCTGGTCAAGAGCCGCGGCCTGATCTACATGTTCGACCCGGATCGGGAGGCCCGGGTGGGTGACGCCTTCAAACACCTGGACGCCGCTCTGCACGAGGTCGCCGGGCGGATGCTCGTCGACGACGCGTACGAGGACGGCAAGCTCCCCCATTACGTCGCGGTCTGCATCACCAAGTTCGACGACCCGAAGGTGTTGAGAACCGCGATCGAAGCGGGGTTCACCGAGCGGGATCCCGTCGACGAGTTGCGCATCCCCCATGTGCCCGAGGAGCGGGTCCGCGACTTCTTCCGGCTGCTGTGCCGGGACGCCCAGGACCACAACACGGAGATGATCCTCGACCTGCTCGAGGCCTTCTTCCACCAGGACCGCATCAGGTACTTCGTGACCTCGTCGGTGGGCCTGTTCATCGACGAGGATCTCGGCAGCTTCGACCCGGACGACTTCCTGAACGTCATCGACAACGCGAACGGCGGACTGACGATCCGTGGTGCCATCCGCCCCATGAACGTCATGGAGCCCGTGATCTGGCTCGGCCGCATGCTCCGGCCCGGCGCGATGAGGAGCAGACGATGGGACGGCTGACCGCCCACTGGGCGATCCTCGGCAAGACACCGGAGAGCCTGGACGACTACAGCGTGATCGACTGCAGCACGGGTGCGATCACCAACGCGGAGTTCGGCATGTGGCTCAAGGCGTTCACCTCCGGGACCATGGAGCCCAAGGCCCTCCCACGAGTGGCGACCAACTACTTCTCCGACCCTGACGGCGAGCCCTGGCTGGGGCTGTCCCTGCAGACCGAACCGGACTCCCAGGACGGCTTCCAACGCCCGTACGCGATGACGTACTACGTCTGCGTACGCTGGGCGGAGGTGGCCTCCGAGTCGACCAGGCTCTCGTACCGGGCCCTGTACGAGGCGCTGTTGAAGGAGAACTTCTCCGGAGACGCGCCGTTCCAGCTCTCCCTCGCGGCGTACGACGAGCGTCATCTCGCCGGCCAGGTCAACGGCACGGCGCGGCGGGCGGCGGCGCTGCTGCTCACCGGACAGCCCGTCTGCATGGTACGGGCCGGCCATCTCACCCTGGACCAGCGGCTGGACTTCCTGGATGCTGTGGCGGCGCTGCTCCCGTACGGGTTCCGCCACACGCTGGCGGTCTCCACCTGGACCAACAGTGCCTCCCGGCACCGGATCCGCCTCTCCTTCGCCGAGGTACCGCCCACCCACGGGGCCTGGGAGCTGCCCTGGGAGGCCGGCGACCCCGCGGGGTCGATCCCGCCCCAGGCACTGTTCTACAAGCGGGAACTGGAGGGCTATCAGGGCGATGACCTTTGTGAGCTGATGAGGTGGCTCACGACCGCGGCCGAACCGCGCGACTTCGACGACGCCTCCCACCGCGCCGCCGCATCCAGGCTGCTCCGCGGCCGTACCTCTTCCCGGCTTCCGGCGCAGGCCGAGCAGCACGCCGCCGCGCTGCCCTCGGTCGAGCAGCTGCTGCACCTGTGCCGTGAGAGCATCGCGAACGCCGACGGGCAGCGGCTCGCCGTCCTCAACGCGCAGCTGGCGCAGCGGACTCGCGGTCGTGTGGCGGACCACGATCGCAAGACCTACCGGGTGTTCATCAGAGCGAACCCCATCCGCCCGCTTGAAAGGCTGGCCGATTCGTCCGTCATGCGGCATTTCTTTGAGATCCTGCTACGGCTGTTGTACGGGTCGGCGATGCATGCGGCCGACGTCGAGGAGATGCTGGTCGACCTGTGTGGACCGTTCCGGCAGGAGCCCGCCCTTCCGCCCGCGCTGCTCGCCGCGATGCGCCGGATCCTGCCTGCCTGCGCCCCCTCGGGCAAGCTGCTCATCGCGAGCCTGCTGGGCCGCGAGCACCTGCGCCGGATCCTCGACGACATGTCGGAGGACGAGTTGCTCCGCGTCGCCGTCCAGTCCCGCAACCGCAGGGTGCTGGACATCGCCATAGCCGAGGCCGAGCACCGCGCCGTGCCCACCGATCCGCGGGCCATGGAGGCCGTCAAATACGCACTGACCCGGCACCGCTACCTCATCGAGGCGATCAGCTCCATCTGCGCCGCCGAGGAGAGCATCATCTACTATCAGAGCGTGCTCTGGGTGAGCTATCGCGGGCAGCTCACCTCGGCTGACATAGAGGAGATCCTCGGGGACCTGGACCGCCCTCCCCAGACGTTCCTGCTCGCTATCGTGGCCGAGAGCGCACCGGGAACGGCCTCGACGCTGCTCCACACGCTCGCGGGCGGCACCGTGCGCAGCCTGGGCCTGACCGGAAGGCCCGTCGCCGGCCACATCGAAGCCGGCCTCGACCGGATGACCGCCCCCGTGGATGGCGGCAACGGCCGGAAGACGTCACATCGCAGGCGCTTCCAGAGACTCGATCCCACCTCCCGAAGGCTGAAACCGATTTCCGCCGTCGGGAAGGTCCTCATCGGCGCGTCGATCATCATCGTCATCATGGGCCTCGCCCTGTGGCTGTGGCTCTGACCCGCAGCGCCGGACCGGCCGCCGCGGGCAGGGCACTGCTCAAGGTCGCCGACGCAGGCAACCCGCCCCTGCGGGTGTTCTCCGGCACCCAGGGCAACCAGATCCTCCCGCACGTCTACGCCGACCGGCTCAAGACCTGGACCGACTGGCACCACCTTGCAACGGAGACACACGGACACACCCCCGCCGTCCCGGCTGCCTGACCTGGCAACTGATCTGCGGGAGGGCGTAGACCACGGGAACCCCTCCCCAGCAAGGACAACGGCGACCGGCCGCTGGTCTGCCGATGGCCGGTGCCGGGCTGATTCGCCTCAGGCGTGTTCAGTCGCGCTCGGGGTGGTGGAGTGGCAGCAGGACCAGGAAGGTGGTGCCGTGGAGTGGGCCGGCCGGCGACGGCGCGGCGCCCGACCTGGACGAGGACCGCCGTACCGGCGGCCGTGTGGGTCATGGCGTTGCCGACGAGGTTGGCGATGACCTGGTGCAGGCGGCGCTCGTCGCCCAGCACGAACACCGCCTCGTCGGAGACGACGAGCCGGACCGGCCGCTCCCGGTCGCGGGCCTGCGCGGCGTGCACCACATCCCCGGCCAGCACGCGTAGGTCCACCGTGCTCGGCTCCAGTCCCGGCTCCTGGTCCAGGCGGGCCAGCAGCAGCATGCGAAAGAATGACCGCCCCGTGCTCACGAAGCCAGCCCGTGGGAGCTTGGCACTGATGGACAGGGGCCTAGTGGGGATCAAGCGGCGGCGCGCCGCGCCGCCGTACATAGGTGATCATTGCCCTCGCGGACAAACACGGGGATGCGTTCCAGCGGAGTGGCGGCCTCGACTGTCCCGCTGTCGTGGATGTGGCCGGTGGCGAGCTCCACCCAGCGCGTGCCCTGCGGCAGGTAGACACTGCGCTCGGCCATGCCGGGGGCCAGCACGGGTGCGACCAGCAGGTCCGGGCCGAGCATGAACTGGTCGTCCACGCTCCAGGCCCGTTCGTCGCCGGGGAAGTCGAACAGCAGCGGGCGCAGCACGGGCTCGCCCCGCTCGTGCGCGGCTTCGGCCAGTGTCATCAGGTACGGCCTGAGCCGTTCGCGCAGGAAAAGGTGCTCGCGGAGGATCTGGTAGGCGCGCTCCCCGTAGGACCAGACCTCGTTGTCCGCGCCGGTCTGCTCGGCGGTGAACGGGCCGGAGGGTTCGCGTACCCCGTGCAGGCGCATGACCGGGCAGAACGTACCGAACTGGAACCAGCGGATCAGTAGCTCCCGATACTCCTGCGAGGAGGGATCGCCGCCGTGGAAGCCGCCGATGTCGGTGTTCCACCAGGGGATGCCGCTGAGGGCGACGTTCAATCCGGTGCGGACCTGCGTGGCCAGCGCGTCCCAGGTGGGCCGGATGTCGCCCGACCACAGGGCGACGCCGTAGCGCTGACTGCCCGCCCAGCACGAGCGCACGAGTGACAGCGGCCGCTGGACGCCCGCCTCGGCCAGGCCGTCGTGGACGCCGCCGGCGTGGTAGTGGCCGTACATGTTGCCGACCTGGCGTCCGGGGCCGGCAGCGTACAGCGCCTGCTCAGCCTTGCGCGGAATCAGATCGGGTTCGCCGGCGTCCAGCCAGAACGCCTCCACGCCCAGCTCGACGTAGTGCTCACGCAGCTCCCGCCAGAGCGTGCGCCGGGCATTGGGGGCGGTGGCGTCGTAGTAGGCCGAGGGCAGGAAGCTCTCGCCGCGTCCCTTGGCCGGCCAGTCCTGGGTGAGCAGGCCGCCCTCCACGCTGCCCACCAGGTGCCCGGCCGCGCGCATCGCAGGGTGGTTGTCGCTGTCGGCTTCCACGGTCGGCCAGACCGACACCACCAGCTTGACGCCGAGTTGGTCGAGCTCCTTGACCATCGCCTGGGGGTCTGGCCAGAACTCCGGGTCGAAGCTCCAGTCTCCCATGCGGGCCCAGTGGAAGTAATCGGCGACGATCGCCGACAACGGCAGGCCCAGCTCCTTGTGGCGGCTGGCTACGGCGAGGAGTTCGGCTTGCGTGCGGTAGCGCAGCTTGCTCTGCCAGAATCCGGTCGCCCACTCCGGAATGAGCGGGGCGTGGCCGGTGGCATCGGCGTAGCTCGCCATGATCTCGGCGGGCGAGTCGCCCGCCGTGATCCAGTAGTCGATCTGGTGCGCGGAATCGGCCACCCAGCGGGTGGCGTCGCGTGCCAGTTCCACCCTGCCCATGGCGGGGTTGTTCCACAACAGCCCGTATCCGCGGGAGGAGAACAGGAACGGGATGGTCGTGGTGGTGTTGCGCTGGACGAGGTCGATCACGCAGCCCTTCTGGTCCAGCAGGCCGTGCTGGTGTTGTCCCAGGCCGTAGAGGCGTTCGTCGTCGTAGGCGCGGAAGTGCTGCTCGAGGCGGTGGCTGCCGTCTCCGAGCGGGGCGTGCACGCGCGGCCCCTGGTGCGCGACGTAGGGCTGCTTGTCGGCGAGCAGTTCCCTGCCGGTCTCGGTGTGCAGGAAGCGGAGGCGTCCGGCCTCGATCTCGGCGGTGATCCGGCCGTTCACGATGGTGCTGTCCCGCTGCTCCGGCTGCGCTCCGGCGGGTGGAGTGGTGAGCGCGCCGGGCAGGTCGTTCCTGATCGCGTGCGGCGCGGAGCGGACCCGGAAAGCATGCGGGCCCCACGGTTCGACGTGCAGGATCTCATGCGGGCCGGATTCGATGATCAAGGGATCCTCCTGATGACCGCCGTGACGAACGACCAGGGCGGTAGGTTCAGCGTGTCGCCGGCGGCCGTGGCGGCGACTGGAGTCACGGGTGATGGGGTGAAGGGCTGGCCTTCGTCGGGTCTCGCGCCGGCGAGCGTGGTCACCGTGGCGACCGCCGTCCCGAATGGCTCGGGGAGCCGTATCGACGCCACGCGGGCGATGGGATGGGCGTTCACGGCGCGAATCACGTACTCGAGGGTCCCGTCGGCCGCCGTCCGCGAGGCCGCGCCGACGACCACCCGGTGCTCGGGCCGCAGGTCCTGTTCGTAGTCGTGCCGCAGTTCGTCGTCGATCCACACGCGCACGCGTGCGCCGTCCAGACGTACTTTGACGCGCACCGGGATGCCGGTCTGCATGCCGTGCCAGCGCAGCGGCCCATGATCGTCGTTGGTGATGCCGTCGTCGCCACGTATCACGAGGGTGGATTTGTTCTGCCAGGCCCCGACGTGCACCTGCAGATAGCTGTCACCGCCGAGTTCGGCGACGAACCCCTCGCCGCCCGCCCGTTTGGTGGCGGTGAGCTCGAGCGTCGCCGCGGCGGGCTCGATGCTGCCGACTTCCACGGGCTCTCCGCTCGATCCGGTGGTCACAGGCTGCCGTACGAGGCCGTCGAGCACGATGTCGGCGTAGTCGACGCTCGCGCCCGGCGAGGTCAGCCGTACCGAGCCGGTCTCCGGCAGCGTCACGGGCTCCGGTTCGACGCCGCTCAGCGTGACGGGGTGGAGCCTGGTTCCGCGCTCTTGCGAGAACATCCGCTGGACGTGGTAGGAGGCGGAGGGCAGCACCTCGGTGGCGGTGAAGTAGATGAGGTCTGGGGTCCATTGGGTGTGCCCGGCCCTGGCCAGGAGGGGCGCGTAGGAGGCGAGCCGTACCACGCCGGGGTAGCGCTCCAGGCCGATCATGTAGGCGGCCTCGGCCAGTGCCGAGCGCATGGTGTTGCTGCGCGCGGCGTATTCGCCCACGTAGACCTGAGGGCCGGGCTCGTAGGCGCCGTAGCGGTCGACGTTCTGGTGGAACCAGCGCGGGTTGCGGTAGCCGTGCTCGTCGACCATGTCGGTTGCGCGCTCGCGGGCGAACGCCCAACCGGCTTCGAAGTCGGGGCCGAAGGGCTGCGGCCCGGCCGTGCCGATCACGCAGATCTTGGGGTTGCGCTCGCGTACGGCGTCCTCGATGCGCGCGTAGCGGTCCCGGAAGTCGTCGGTGATCTCGTCCTCGTTGCCCAGCCCGAGATAGCGCAGCTCGAACGGTTCGGGATGGCCGAGCGCGGCCCGGCGCGCGCCCCAAGGGGTGTCGGCCGGGCCGTTGGCGAACTCGATGAGGTCGAGTACGTCCTGGATGTAGGCGTCCACGGCGTCGTCGTCGATCGCCTGGGCGCCGCCCGGGTAGTTCTGGCAGCACACTCCGGCCGCGACCACCGGGAGCGGGGTGGCTCCGGTGGCCTGGCACAGCTCGAAGTACTCCAGGTAGCCGATCTGCCGTGACTGGTGGTAGCCCCACGGGTTGGGGATCTGGACGCGCTCGTGGCGCGGGCCGATCGTGGTCTTCCAGTGGTACATGTTGTCCAGGCCCAGCCCGTGCGCGACACAGCCGCCGGGGAAGCGGATGAAGCTGGGCCGCAGATCCTTCAGCGCCTGGAGCAGGTCGGGCCTGAAGGTCAGCGGCTCGCCGTCGGGGCCGGTCGGCCGCAGCGAGACATGATCGAGGTCGACGACGAGTCCCGCCGGGATGTCGATCCGCAGCCTGCCCCGGCCGCCGGCGACCGCGGTGAGGGTCGTCTCGCATCGGTGCCAGCCGCCCGCCGGCACGGTGACCTCCGCGCGAGCGAGGTCATTGTCACGAGAACGGATGGCGGCCGACAGGCTCGCCGGTTCCGGTCCGGTGCGGGCGAAGAACGAGAGCCGGAACTCTTGCCCGGTGACGGCCCCGATGCCGTCCCATCCTTCGTTGACCAGGGTCACCGGCCCGGTCAGGCGCAGGTAGTGAGCGTTGTTCGCATGGATCGGGGCATCGGCGCGAACATCGACACGATGAACGACGTAGGCGCTCCACGCGGTCAGCGCGTCCCAGCCGTCACGGTCGGCCGCGCTGAACTCGAAGTCGCCGTTACGGACGCATTCGGCGTTCAGGCCTCCGTCGAGCGCGTCGTTGAGGTCCTCGATGAACAGTCCCCACAGGTCCGGGGCGACCTCGACGCCCTCGTCGGCGCCGACGTCGATGGTGATGCGGGCGCTCATACGAGGCGTCCCTCCACGGTGACGAAGGAGTGGGCGGGCAGGTGCACCCGCAGCCCGGTAGCGGTGGCGGTGACCTGCTCGTGGGTGCGGGGGGGCGACGGCTTCGGGCGTCTCGGGGGTGTTGCAGGCCTGGAGCTTCTCGGCGGTGAGGATCCGTGCGCGGACGTCGGCCACGGTGCCGCCGCGCAGGTCCAGCTCGACGTCGGCCGGGGTGCCGGCGTCCAGGTTGGACATCGACACGAGCACCCGTCCGTCCTTGCGGCTCGCCGAGATCGAGACCGTCTTCAGCGTTTCACGGTTGGGCACGCCGGTGGGGAGGTCGACCCGTAGCGAGGCCGCGTCCTGGTGTCCCTTGTTCATCTCGAACACGTGGTAGGTGGGCGTGAGCACGAGCGCGCCGGAGTCGGGGTCGGTGAGGATCATGGCTTGGAGCACGTTCACCGTCTGGGCGATGTTGGCCATGACGAGGCGGTCGGCGTGGCGGTGGAAGATGTCGAAGTGGAGGCCGGCCACCAGCGCGTCGCGCAGGGTGTTCTGCTGGTAGAGGAAGCCGGGGTTGGTGCCCGGCTCGACGTTCCACCAGGTGCCCCACTCGTCCAGCACCAGGCCCACGGTCTTGCCCGGGTCGTAGCAGTCCATGACGTTGGAGTGGCCGGTCAGCAGGTCGTCGATGCGGGCGGCCTGGACCATCGTGG
>NZ_JBQQBR010000053.1:0-83431 GCF_052245935.1 Nonomuraea sp. 3N208
GAGCCGGAGTCGTCACCGGCGACGCTCAGGCCGGAGAGGCCGGGACGGACGCCGTGGCCTGGCCGGCACCGAACGTGATGCCGCGGGCCTCGTGGCCGAGCCCGGTGAGCACCGCGACCAGGAGCAGCACCGGGATCACAGTGACCGCCAGGGCGAACGGATAGCCGTGGGAGTGGGCCAGCGCCTGCTGGATGGGCAGGTTGAAGGCCGCCAGGAGGTTGCCGAGCTGGTAGGTGACGCCGGGGAAGAAACCGCGGATCTCGTCGGGGCTCAGTTCGGTCAGGTGCGCGGGGATGACGCCCCAGGCGCCCTGAATGAGGAACTGCATGAGGAACGCGCCGAGGGCGAGGGTGGCCAGGGTGGGCGCGAAGGCGAACAGCGGGACGATGGGCAGGGCGGCGAGGACAGCGGTCATGATGGTGCGCCGGCGGCCGAACCGCTCCGACAGCCCGCCGAGGAGGGTGCCGCCGAGGATGGCGCCGAGGTTGTAGACGATGGCCACCGTGATGGCCTCGGTGCCGGTGAAGCCCTTGCCGTCCTTGAGGAAGGTCGGGTAGATGTCCTGGGTGCCGTGGCTCATCCAGTTGAACGCGGTCATGAGCAGGACGAGGTAGAGGAACCGCCGAAGCACCTGAGGGTTGAGGAAGACCGAGCGAAGCGAGGTGCGGGTACGGGTGAGGCGTTCGTGGGTCCGTTCCCAGGCTTCGCTCTCGTGGACGCGGGCGCGGATGAAGAGCGACACCAGGGCGGGCAGCAGACTGAAGGCGAACATGCCGCGCCAGCCCCAGAGGGGGTTGATGACCAGGAAGACGACGGCGGCCAGCAGGTAGCCGACGGCATAACCCTGCTGCAGCACGCCGGAGAAGAAGCCGCGCTTGCCGGTGGGCATCTTCTCCATCGCCAGGGCGGCGCCGAGCCCCCATTCGCCGCCCATGCCGATGCCGTACAGCAGCCGCAGGATCAGCAGGACGGTGTAGTTGGGGGCGAAGGCGCAGGCGAAGCCGACCACGGAGTAGAAGGCGACGTCGACCATGAGCGGCCGTCTGCGTCCTGAGGCGTCGGCCCAGCGGCCGAACAGGAACGCGCCGAGCGGGCGCATCGCGAGCGTCACGGTGGTGAGAAAGGCCATCTGGGTGAGCGATACGCCGAACTCCTTGCCGATCTCGGCGTAGACGAGGACGACGATGAAGTAGTCGAAGGCGTCCATCGTCCAGCCGAGGAAGGCGGCCAGGAAGGAGTTGCGCTGGTCGCGGTCGAGTCCGCGTGCCTGTTCGATGAGGGCCAGAGCCATGGCGGGGACCTCCTTCGGCCCGGCGTCGGGGGTGCCGTGCCGGTGGCCATCGTGCGCCGGGGCCGATGAGAGGAGGGTGAGAGTATGACGCCGTAGCGCGCCGGTCCGCCACGAGCGCGTGGCGGTGGTGGCGAACATCTACCGTGCCGCCGCGGCGGTCCGCCATCATCTGGAGAACGCGGTCCTGAGGAGCAGCGACCTCGGATCGCCGGCATCCGGCTGACGGGGGAGGCGCCGCGCCTCCGGCACCCGCCACACTTCGGTGGCGGTCCCTTGAGAGGAAGGCGGAGGGGATGAGCGGCGGCGGATCCGCCGCCTTACGTACGGGAAGTTTCCCGAAACTTTCGGTCAACGAGAAGGGTTCGTGGTGCTTTCCCGGACGATGAGCTCGGTGCCGAGCTCGATGCGGGGCTGCGCCAGCGGCTCGCCCTGGGCGAGCTTGAGCAGCATGGTCGTGGCGGTGGCGGCCATCTCGGTGAGCGGCTGGCGGATCGTGGTCAGCGGCGGGGTCATCCACTGCGTCGAGGGCAGGTCGTCGAAGCCGACCACGCTCAGGTCGTGCGGGATGCGCAGCCCGAGCTGGTGGGCCGCGCGGTAGACGCCCAGGGCCTGTCCGTCGTTGCAGGCGAAGACGGCGGTAGGCGGGTCGGGCAGGCGCAGCAGCCGGTGCGCCTGGGCCAGGCCGCCCTCGGTGACGAAGTCGCCTCGGCCGATCAGGACCGGATCGACGGGCACCCCGGCCATGTCCAGGGCGGTGCGGTAGCCGTCGAGGCGGGCGCGGCTGGACAGCGCGTAGTCAGGGCCGGTGATGATGGCGATGCGCCGGTGTCCGAGGTCGAGCAGGTGCCGCGTCGCCGCCAGCCCGCCGTTCCAGTTGCTCGCGCCCACCGTGGGCACCTGCTGCCCTGGATCGCCTGACGGATCGAGCAGGACCAGGGGGACGCCGCGCGTGGCGAGCTGGTCGCGCTGCTCCTTCGTCAGGTCGGCGAACACCGCGATCACGCCGGTGGGGCGGCGGCTCAGCACGGCCTCGATCCAGCCCTTGCCGGGGGTGTGGCGGTGTTGCAGCTCCGACAGGACGACGGCCAGACGGTGCTCGCGGACCACCTGCTCGACGCCCTTGGCGATCTCCACCGGGTAGTCGCCCTCCAGGGCGTGGAAGACCAGCTCCACCAGCGGAGCCGGGCTGGCCCGCCGCCGTTGCGGGCGGTAGCCGTACTCGCGGATGAGCCGTTCGATGAGGGCGCGGGTCTCGGGCGCGACCTCGCTGCGACCGTTCACGACCTTGGAGACGGTTGCCGTGGACACCCCGGCCAGCTCGGCGAGCTGCGCGATGGTGAGCGGCTGGGATGGAGCGCCGTCGCCGGCGGACGGCTCTTCGGTCGCGGTCATGGCCGCAGTCTAACCGGGACGCTTTCGGAGTCTGGCCTTTGTTGTTTCGCTGGCTTACGCGACAGTTCTTGACGGATTTCGGAACATCCCCCTACAGTCCCGGGTTAACGATCGGAATTAAATACGAAACTTTAGAGGTCCCCCCGTGAAGATCCGCATCGCCACACCGGTCGTGCTCGCCGCGGCCATCGCCCTGACCGCATCCGCCTGTGGAGGCGGTGGCAGCAGCACCTCGGCCCCGCCGTCAGGCGACGGCAAGTCGTTCGAGTTCTGGTCGTTCACCGGGATCGATCAGAAGACGTCGGTCGATAAGTACCAGAAGGACAACCCGGGTGTGCAGGTCAAGCTGACCGAGGTGGGAGGCTCCACGGAGACGGCACAGGCCCTGACCACGGCGCTGGCCGGCGGCAAGGTGCCGGACCTCGTCCTCATCCAGGGTGACGACCTGCCCAAGTTCGTGCAGCAGCCGCAGAACTTCCACGACCTGCGGCAGCTCGGCGCGGACAAGATCAAGGGCGATTACCTGGACTGGGTGATGAGCCAGAGCACCGCCAAGGGCGGCGAGATCATCGGCATTCCGACGGACGTGGGCGGCATGGCGGTGGCGTACCGCCATGACCTGTTCAAGGAGGCCGGGCTGCCGACGGACCGGGAGGAGGTGGGCAAGCTCTGGCCGACGTGGGACGCCTTCATCGAGACGGGCAAGAAGTACACCGCGGCCACCGGGAAGGCGTTCGTCGACAACGCCGCCACCAGCGTGTTCTACCAGGCGGTCAACCAGGGGCCGATGAAGTACTACGATCCCTCGGGCAACGTCGTCTACAGCACAAGCCCCCAGGTCAAGACCGCCTTCGACCTGGCGATCAAGGCGGCGCAGTCCGGGATCACGGCCAAGCAGAGCTCGTTCTCCGACGGCTGGAGCGCGGGCATAGGCAAGGGCCAGTTCGCGGTGGTCTCCGCGCCGGCATGGTTGCTGGGACAGATCGAGCGGAACGCCCCCGACACCAAGGGCAAGTGGGACATCGCCGCCATTCCCGGCGGAGCGGGCAACTGGGGCGGCAGCTACCTGGCCATCCCCAAGGGCGCCAAGAACCCGAAGGCCGCCTGGGACTACATCACCAAGACACAGTCGCCGCAGAGCCAGCTGGAGCACTTCGTCGACTCGGGGTCGCTGCCCACCACCCCGTCGGTCTACAAGGACCCGAAGCTGACCGGGCACAAGGACTCGTTCTTCTCCGACGCGCCGACCGGGACGATCTACACCAACTCGCTGCTTGGGCTCAAGCCATTCCACATCGGCACGGACAGCGCCGCCATCGGTCAGGAGTTCCTGAACGCGCTCGAGAACGTGGAGCAGGGCAAGGGCGACGCCGCCAAGGCATGGGACGCGGCGCTGGCCAACATCAAGACCGCCATCGGTAAGTAGGACCGGCGTGACGACGACTCTCAGCACGTCGCGGGCGGCAGGTACGCCGCCCGCGGTCACCACCCGGGTCCGGCAGAGCATCCGCGAGCGCGTCGCCCCGTACGCCTACATCGCGCCGTTCTTCCTGATCTTCGCGGTGTTCGGCCTGGTGCCGCTGCTGTTCACGTTCTACGTGGCGCTGTTCGACTGGAACCCGATCGGCGAGCACGTCTTCATCGGCCTGGACAACTTCACCCGCCTGCTCGACGACGCCCGGTTCTGGAACGCCGCCTGGAACACCATCAGCATCTGGCTGTGGTCGACCGTGCCGCAGCTGCTGCTGGCGCTGGTTCTGGCGCACCTTCTCAACCACGCCCGGCTGCGGTTCGCGGTGTTCCTCCGGATGTCGATGCTGGTGCCGTACATCACCTCGGTCGCGGCCACCGCTATCGTCTTCGCCCAGATGTTCGACCGCGACTACGGCCTGCTCAACTGGTTGCTCGGGCTGGTGGGGGTGGAGCCGATCGACTTCAAGCAGTCGGTGTGGGGCAGCCACCTGCTCATCGCGGCGATGGTCACCTGGCGCTGGTTCGGCTACACGACCCTGCTGTATCTGGCCTCGCTGCAGGCGATCCCGCGCGCGCTGTACGAGGCCGCGGCGGTCGACGGCGCGGGCAGCTGGAAGCAGTTCCGCCACATCTCCATCCCGTCCCTGCGGCCGGTCATCGTGTTCACGATCGTAACCTCCACGATCGGCGGGCTGCAGATCTTCACCGAGCCGCTGCTCATCTCCCGGATCTCGGCGGTGACCTGCGGGCCGGTCCGCCAGTGCCAGACGCTCGCACTCTTCCTGTACGAGCAGGGCTTCGGCCAGTTCCAGTTCGGCTACGGCGCCGCCATCGGCGTGGCGTTGTTCGTCCTGATCATCATCTTCGCCACGCTCAACTACCTCCTGTCCACCCGCGTCCGCCCGGAGCGCTGATGAACAAGGCCAACCGCGTCCGCTGGTGGACCTATCTCCTCCTCGGCCTGGCCGTTTTCGCCTGCCTGTTCCCGCTGTACTGGATGTTCGTGGTCGCCAGCACCGACAGCGCGACCGCCACCCAGATGCCGCCCGAGATCGTGCCCGGCGGCAACTTCTTCCACCTGGCCGGGCTGGTCCTCGAGACGGTGCCGTTCGTCAGCTCGATGGTCAACAGCCTCATCGTGGCCGGGGCCATCGGGGTCGGGCACGCGGTGCTCTGCTCGCTGGCCGGCTTCGCCTTCGCCAAGCTGAGCTTCCGCGGCCGCAACATGTTGTTCCTGATCGTGGTGCTGACCATGACCGTGCCGACGCAGCTCGCGGTCATCCCGCAGTACATGATCATATCCAACCTGAACTGGGTGGACACCCTGCAGGCGCTCATCGTGCCCGGCCTGGCCAGCGCGTTCGGCATCTTCTGGATGCGTCAGCACATCGGTGCCACGATCAGCGACGAGATCCTCCAGGCCGCCCGCATCGACGGGGCGACCACCTGGCAGATCTTCTGGCGCATCGCGTTCCCGCTGGTCCGCCCGGCCGCGTTCGTGCTCGGCCTGCTCGGCTTCGTCACCGCGTGGAACGACTTCCTGTGGCCGTTCATCGTGCTGAAGTCGCCCGAGATGTACACCGCGCAGATCGCCATCAAGGCGCTGCAGAACAGCTTCGACATCGACCTCGGGCTCGCCATGTCCGGCTCGTTCCTGGCCACGCTGCCCTTGCTGGTGTTGTTCATCTTCGTCGGCAGGCGGATGGTGGCCGGGATCATGGACGGCGCCTTCAAGGGCTGATCACTCGTGGTGTGCCGGGCGGGCGGTCGGCCTGGTGCGCAGCTCGCGCACCAGTGCGCGGCACCGCCTGTGCACGGCGCACTGGCCGCCAGGATAGGAGCAGTTCAGACCGGGTTTTCGGGATCGAGGCCGGATCGCGATCAAGCGCCGGACACGGACGGCTTCAGCTGCCCGGCGCGGACCAGCCAGATGGCCCGCTCCAGGTCAGGGGTCAGATAGCGGTCGTCGCCCAGGGGGGTGACGTACCTTCTGATCTCCGCGTGCAGGTCCCGCGTGACAGCGCCGAGCGGCAGGCCCGTCATCTTCTGGGCGATGAGGTCGATGCCTTGGGCCGCCATCAGATACTGGACCGCCAGGACGATTTCCAGCCGGTCGAGGTTCTCGTGCAAATGCCGGACCGAGGCCATCGCCATCGTGTTGTGGTCCTCCTGCCCGTCCTTGACCGGCCGGGACAGCGTCCCCGCAGGCGTGGCCCTGACCTGCATCTCCGGGACCAACGCCGCGGCCACCGTCTGCACCTGCACCATCCCGGAGTTCAGCCCGACCGTGCCACCGGCGAGGTTCGCCGGAAGGCCGTAGCTCCACCGGGGCGACAGCAGCCGTCCCGACAGTTCCTGCGACAACACTCCGATGTCGGCGATCTCCGCGTTCAGGGTGTCGGCGAGATGTCCCATGACGGAGCCGTCCCAGTTGCCGCCCATCACGAACTCGTACTCCGGCCCTCCATCCCGCTTGAAGATCAGCGGGTTGGAGTTCGACGAGTTGGCCTCCCGTACCAGAGTCTGGCGCGCGTCGGCGAGCTCGTGCCGCAGTCCGGCCATGATGTGCGGCGCCGCCCGTACCGACACCGCGTCCTGGATGCGCGGCTCGTAGTTCGCCGGGTCGAGGCGTTTGCGTCCTTCCTCCGTCATCCAGCCCGAGCCCGCCACCATCTCGCGCAGCCGCGCGGCGACCGCGTCCTCCTCGGGGATGTGGCGTTCCTTGTGGGTACGCGCGTCGAGCGATCCCTGTTCGGCCCTGGTCGCCTCCATGAACAGGGCGAAGGCGCCCTCCGCCTGGTCGGCGAGCACGGTGGCCCGGTACACGGCGTGCAGCAGGGTGGCGGCCAGCACCGTGCTGCCGCTGACGATCGGCAGCGCTTCCCCGGCCTGGAGGGTGAAGTCCCTGGCCAGCCCGGCCTTCGGCAGCAGCTCGGAGGCCGGCCCCTCGACGCCCTGGTAACGCACCGGCGCGTTCTCGCCGATCGCCGCCAGCCCGGCCGCCGCCTGCGGCTGCAGGTCCCCGGTGCCCAGCGAGCCGATCTGCGGCATCCGCGGCACGACGCCTGCGTTGACCATGTCCAGCAGCCGCTGGGGCACCTCGGGCCGTACCCCGACCTTCCCCCTGGCCATCTGGTTCGCCTTGAGGATCAGGGCCAGCCTGACCACGTCGTCGGGCAGCGGCTCGCCGACGCCCGCGGCGTGTGACCGCAGGACGTTGCGCTGGAACTGCTCTGCCTCCTCGGGTGAGAGCGGACGGTCCTTCAGTGGCCCGAGCGCCTGGTTCCAGCCGTACACCCGCTGGTTGGCCAGGGCCTTCAGCGCTCCCGCCCGCGTGGTGACCAGGTTCGCCCGCACGTCCGGCGCGAGCTGGGCGGAGACCGGACGGCCGTCGAGGATCGCGAACGCGTCCCGGAGGGAGAGTGAATCGCCGTCCAGCTCCAGGCTCAACACCGGCCGAGGCGCCGCCCCGATAGGGGGCCGATCAGGTTCGGCGACTGCCTGCTCCGGCACGCACAAGGCGGCGAGCAGGCCGGCGACGGTGGCCATTCGTCCTATGTTGGTCATCAACGTGATCTCCCGGCCCTCACGATCATGAGCGATGCTGCTCCGTTATAGCGGCGGACCAAAGAAGGGCCAGGGACGGCTCGACACCGCAGGGACGAGTGCTGACCTGGTCTCGACCGGTCCTATGCAGTGCGATGCCTGTTCTGTGCCGAAGCGGAGCGGGCTCGGTCACCCCGAGCCGGGAATGCGCAGCACGAACCGAGCGCCGGTGTCGGAATCCTCGACGGTCAGTGTGCCCTGGTGGGCCCCCGCGATCTCGCGGGCGATCGGCAGGCCGAGCCCGGTGCCGCCGATGTCGCGGCTACGCGCGTCGTCCAGTCGGGCGAAGCGCTCGAACACGATTTCGCGCTGGTCGGGGGCGATGCCCGCGCCGTCGTCGAGCACCTCGAGGACGGCCTCCCCGTCCTCCTGCCGCACCGTCACGTCGATTCGCGTCTCGGCGTGCCGCTCGGCGTTGTCCAGCAGGTTCGTCAGCAGGCGGACCAGCTGCAACCGGTCTCCCATGACGAGCACGCCGCCTTGCGCGTCGGTGACGACGCGCTTGGTGCGCGGCCTGGCGGTCTCGCTGACGACCAGCTCGCCCAGGTCCACGGGCTCGCGGCGGCTCGGGGCGCCGGCGTCCAGCTTGGTCAGCGTGAGCAGGTCCGAGACGATGGCCTGGAGCCGGTCCAGGCTGGCGAGCACCTCCGTGCCCGTCGCCTGCCAGTCGGTGTCCTCGGGGTAGAGCATCGCCTCCTCGACCTGGGCGCGCATCGCGGTGATCGGGCTGCGCAGGTCGTGCGAGGCGTCGCCGGCGAACCTGCGCTGCCGCTCCATCGCGATCTCCTGCTGCCGCATCGCCGCCTCCAGCCGCTCCAGCGTCTCGTTGGCGGTCTCGGCCAGGGCCCTGAGCTTGTCGTCGGTCTCCGGCACGGGAACCCGCATCCCGCCGCCGCCCGCGGTGATCTCGGCCAGCCTCTTCGTGATGCTGCTCACCGGTGCGAGGGTCCGGTCCACGACCCGAGACACCCCGATCCAGGTCACCGTGGCCAGCCCGGCCGTCACGCCGATCAGGAACAGGAGCACGTGTGGGCTGACGTACCAGGGCACCGTCGGTTCGAAGGCGTAGATGACCCAGGTGCCGTCCGGCTGGTACGCGCGCAAGGCGGCCACGATCTTGCATTGGCCGGGAAAGGCAGGCAGGTCGCAGAGCTGCGCGTCGTCGTTGGCCTGGTCCGGGCGGGGGATCGCGGTGGTCTGGCGGGGCGCGCCGGCCAGGTTCGGCGTCCAGGTGACCGGATGCCCGGCCGGGTCGATCACTTGGATGCCGTCGAGCCCGTTCGGTTCCAGCAGCCGGGGCAACTCGTACTTCTTGACCAGCATGAGCACGCGCAGGGCTTTGCCGGACACCTCGAGCGTCCGGATGTCGGTGGCGTCGTCCCGGGTGCCGTACAGCACGAAAGCGCTGACGACGATGTTCAGCAGCACCATGGAGATGCTGGCGAGCAGCGCCAGCCGCGTCCGCAGCGATCGGCGCAACCGTGCTCTCACGCGTCTTCCCCCCGGCGATCAGAAGATCACGGTTGTCGCGCTCGCCGCTAACTTAGGGAGATTCCCCAATAAAGGCGGTTACGCAGGATTGAATGGGGCGATTGACGCGGACGGTGCGCGTCACCCCTTGATCGCCCGGCCCCGGGGTTGATCTCGCATAAAATCTACTATTCAGGTAGGTTATTCTGGCTTTGGTATCTGAACGTTCATGAAGGGCAGAACCCCCATGTCTCGATCCAGACCGCTGTTCACCGCCGTCATGCTCACCGTCGTGGGCCTCCTCGGCGCCTGTGGCGACGGGGGCACTGCCAGAACGGCGCAAGGTGACGGCAAACCGGTCTACGGCGGCACGCTGATCTATCTGGAGCATCAGCCCCCGACCTGCCTCTACCTGCCCGCCGCCGGCTTCTATCCCAACGGCGGCATCCTCAACCAGATCACCGACAAGCTGACCTGGCAGAACCCCGAGACGCTCGAGATCGAGCCGTGGATAGCCACGAAGTGGGAGGTCAACGAGGACGCCACCGCATACACCTTCCACCTGCGCGACGGCGTGACCTTCAGTGACGGCAGCCCGCTGGACGCCGCCGCCGTGGCGGCCAACTTCGACGTTTACGGCCTGGGCGACCCCAAGCTCAAGCTGCCCGTCGCGGAGTTCGTCAACAACTACGAGCGCAGCGAGATCGTCGGCCCGCTCACGGTGAAGTTCCACTTCAAGAAGTCCTCGCCCGGCTTCCTACAGGGCACGTCGGTCATCGGGGCGGGGCTGGTGTCCAAGAAGACGCTCGCGTTGCCGTACGAGCAGCAGTGCCAGCTGAAGAACGTCGTCGGCTCGGGCCCCTTCACCCTCAAGAACCAGATCGTCGACAAGGAGGTCGGCCTGGCCGCGCGCAAGGACTACAACTGGGCGCCGCCGTCCTCCAAGCACCAGGGGCGCCCTTACCTGGACGAAATCAAGATCATTGTGACGCCGGAGGACAACGTGCGCGTCGGCGCGCTGACCTCCGGCCAGGCCGATATGGTGCGCTACGTCCAGGCGTACGACGAGCAGACCGTCAAGGACGCCGGCTTCCAGATCTACGCCGAGCCCACCCGCGGCGTGAACAACGGCCTCTACCTGCGGCCGGCCAACGGCATCCTGAAGGACCCCGACGTCCGCCAGGCGCTGCAGGCGGGCACGAACGCCAAGGAGGTCGTCGACACCCTGTTCACCGAGAGCTACCCGGTCGCCACCTCCGTGCTCAGCCACCTCGCCCAGGGGTACGTGGACCTGTCCAAGGAGCTCACCTATGACCCCGCCAGGGCCAATGCCCTGCTCGACCAGGCCGGCTGGACCCGCGGCGCCGACGGTCTCCGCGTCAAGGACGGCACGAGGCTGCAGCTCGGCGTGTTCGTCTCCGGCCCGCAACCGCTGTCGAAGCAGACGCTCGAGCTCGTCGCCCAGCAGTGGGCCAAGCTCGGCGTGAAGCTGGAGATCCGCCCCGCGGACGCAGGCACGCAGGCCGTGGACATCAAGAACGCCGAGAAGACCGCCATCCAGCACGGCATGGTCGGCCGCGCCGACCAGGATGTGATCAAGAGTCACTTCCACAGCCAGAACCGCGACGTCATCCTCTCCAAGGACGAGGAGCTGGACCGGCTGCTGGAAGAGGAGTCCGCCGAGCCCGACGTGGCCAAGCGCAACGCCAAGGTCGCCGAGATCCAGCGGTATGTCATCGACCAGGGCTACGCGATCCCGCTGTTCGAGGAGCCCCAGGTGTACGGCGCCGCGCCGCACGTCCAGGGAGTGGCCTTCGAGGCGGTCGCCAGGCCCTCGTTCTACTCGACGTGGAAGTCGCAGCAGTGACGAGGTACCTCCTGTCGCGGGCGGGGCAGGCGGCGCTCGTGTTGTGGGCCGCCTTCACGGCGAGCTACGTGCTCCTGCAGCTGCTGCCTGGCGACTCCATCCTGATCAAGTTCCAGAACCCGGAGCTCGGCCTGTCGCCGCAGCAGATCGCCGAGATCCGCGCCTACTACGCCGGCGGCTCCCCGATCGCCGACTACGCCCAGACCCTGCTCGGCTTCCTGACCGGCGCCTTCGGCTACTCGATCGACACCGGCACCCCCGTAATCGACCGGCTGGCCGAGGCGCTGCCCGAGACGGCCCGGCTGGCCTCGGCCGCGTTCGTGCTCGCGATGCTGATCGCCGTGGTGATCGCCGTCGCGGCGAGCTACAGCGCGACCTCGTGGTTGCGGGGCGCGCTGCTGTCGGTGCCGTCGTTGTTCATCTCGGTGCCCGCGTTCTGGCTGGGCATCCTGCTGATCCAGGTCTTCTCGTTCCGGCTGAAGCTGGTGCCGGTGATCGGCGGCGGTGACGTGCAGCAGCTGATCCTTCCGGTCCTGACGCTGGCCGTGCCGATCTCGGCGCCCATCGCGCAGGTGCTCGCCAGGAGCATCGACCAGGTGTACGCGCAGCCGTTCGTGCCGGTCATCGAGGCCAAGGGCGCGACCCGGTGGTGGATCCTGTGGCGGCACGTGGCCCACAACGCCGTGTTGCCGACGTTGACCGTGGCCGGGCTGACGTTCGGCGAATTGATCGCGGGCTCGGTCGTGACCGAGACGGTCTTCGGCCGGGCCGGCATCGGCAGGCTCACCGAGCAGGCCGTGGGCGCGCAGGACACGCCGGTCATGCTCGCCGTGGTCGTGCTCGCCGCGGCCGTGTTCGTGCTGGTCAACCTGGTGGTGGACGTGTTGTTCCCGATCCTCGACCCGCGGCTGAAGGCGGCGTCGTGAAGGGCGCGGGTGTGAAGGCGGGCCGCGTGCCGGCCGGTCGCGTGAAGGGCGGGCCGGTTCTCGCGTGGGCGGTGATCGGGCTCGTGCTGCTCTGGGCGGTCCTGCCCGGCGTGTTCACCGGCTACGACCCGATCGCCGGCGTGCCGGCCGAGAAGCTCCAGGCGCCGAGCGCGGAGCACCTGTTCGGCACCGACGCCGTCGGGCGCGATGTGTTCGCCCGGGTGGTGCACGGCTCCGTGCACTCGCTGTCGGGAGCGCTCGTGGCCGTGGCCGTGGGCCTGGTCCTCGGCACGCTGCTCGGGCTGCTGGCCGGCGCGGCCGGCGGAGTCGCCGACGCGGCGGTCATGCGGGTCGTGGACGTGCTGCTGTCGGTGCCCGGTCTGCTGCTGGCCCTGACCGTGATCATCCTGCTCGGTCCCGGCACAGTGAACGTGGCGATCGCGGTGGGCGTCGGCTCGGTGGCGGCCTTCGCCCGGCTGGCCCGCGCCGAGGTGGTGCGGGTCCGGCGAGCCGACTACGTGGAGGCCGCGTTCGGCAGCGGCGGCAGGTTCCCGGCCGTGTTGTGGCGGCACGTGTTGCCGAACTCGCTCGGCCCCGTCATCGCCCTCGCCGCCCTGCAGTTCGGCGCGGCCATCCTCGCCATCTCGACACTCGGCTTCCTCGGGTACGGCGCCGAGCCCCCCACCCCGGAATGGGGACTGCTCATCTCCGAGGGACGCAACTACCTCGCCACCTCGTGGTGGCTGACCACGCTGCCCGGCGCGGTGGTGGTCGCGGTGGTGCTCGCCGCCGGCCGCATCAGCCGCTCGATCGGAAGGGAACGGGCATGAGTTTGCTCGACATCCGCGACCTGGCGGTCTCGTACGACGGCAGGCGAGCAGTGGCCGGTGTGTCCTTCGCGATCGAGCCGGGGGAGGTCCTGGCCGTCGTCGGCGAGTCGGGATCGGGCAAGTCCACCACGGCACACGCGATCATCGGCTTGCTGCCGGGCAACGCCACCCTGGACGCGGGCCGGATCCTGTTCGGCGAGGCCGACCTGGCCGGCTGGACCGCGCGCCGGCTGAGGTCCGTACGCGGCTCGCAGATCGGCCTGATCCCGCAGGATCCCGCCAACTCCCTGGACCCGGTCAAGACCGTCGGCGCCCAGATCGGCGAGGTGTTGCGCATCCACGGTCAGGGTGACCGCCGTTCGATCCGCCATCGCGTGCTCGACCTGCTCGCCCGCGTCGGCCTGCCCGACCCCGAGGTCCGTGCTCGACAGTACCCCCACGAGCTGTCCGGCGGCATGCGCCAGCGCGTGCTGATCGCCATCGCGATCGCATTGCGACCCCGGCTCATCATCGCCGACGAGCCCACCAGCGCGCTCGACGTCACAGTGCAGCGGCGCATCCTGGACCTCATCGACGACCTGCGTGCCGAGTACGGCACCGCCGTGCTGCTGGTCACCCACGACCTGGGCGTGGCCGCCGGCCGTTCCGACCGCCTGGTCGTCATGAAGGACGGCCGCGTCGTCGAGCAGGGGCCGACCGCCGCCCTGCTGGCCGCCCCGGAAGCCGACTACACCAAGCGGCTGCTGAACGACGCTCCCGCCCTGTCGGCGCGGCCGTTCCTGGATCCTCCTGAGGCCCAGCCGGCGGCAGGGCCCGCGATCGTGGTCCGCGACCTGGTCAAGGAGTTCCGCATGGGGCGGCGCCCGTTCCGGGCCGTCGACGGGGTCTCCTTCGAGGTGGCGCGCGGCACCACGCACGCGCTGGTGGGCGAGTCCGGCTCGGGCAAGACCACCACGGCCAGGATGGTCGTGCGGTTCGCCATGCCGACGTCGGGAACGGTGGACATCACCGGGGCGCCGGACGACCGCGGTTTCCGGAGGCACGTGCAACTCGTCTACCAGAACCCGTACGGGTCGCTCGACCCGCGCCAGTCCATCGGGGAGATCGTGGAGGAGCCGCTGCGGAACTTCAAGCTCGGCGATCGGGCCGCCCGCCACGCTCGGGTCGCCGACCTGCTGGATCGGGTGGCGCTGCCGAAGGACGTGCTGGCGCGCCGGCCGCGCGAGTTGTCCGGCGGGCAGCGGCAGCGGGTGGCCATCGCCCGCGCGCTGGCCGCGGACCCCGCCGTGATCGTGCTGGACGAGGCGGTCTCGGCCCTCGACGTCACCGTGCAGGCACAGATCCTCGACCTGCTCGAACAGCTCCAGCGCGACCTGGGGCTCACTTACCTGTTCATCTCGCACGATCTGGCCGTCGTGCGCCAGATCTCGCACACCATCTCCGTCATGAGCAAAGGACGCATTGTGGAAACCGGAACGACCCGGCAGGTCTTCACTGAGCCGAGGCACGACTACACCCGCGAGCTGCTGGCCGCGATCCCGGAGCGGGTGCGATGAGGCTCGGCTTCTTCACCCGGCTGCTCGACGACGTGCCGCCGGGGGAGCGGTACCGGCTGGCCGCCGAGCAGATCGAGCACGCGGAGGCCTTCGGGTTCGACACGGCGTGGGTGGCGCAGCACCACTTCGACGGCGACGAGGGCGGGCTGCCGGCGCCGCTGGTGTTCCTGGCCCACGTCGCCGCCAGGACCAGCCGCATCCGGCTCGGCACCGGCATCATCACGCTGCCGCTCGAGCATCCGGTGCGGGTGGCCGAGGACGCCGCCGTGCTGGACCTGCTGACCGGCGGCCGGCTGGAGGTGGGCGTGGGCGGCGGGGGCACCCCGTCGGCGTTCGGGCCGTTCGGGCACGACAGCGCCGGCCGCGCCGCCTTGTACGCCGAGCACCTGGAGGTGCTGGTCCGGGCCTGGTCGGGGGAGGACCTCGGGGGCGGCAACCGGCTCTACCCGCCGGCGCACCGGCTGCTGAGCGCCATCTGGGAGGCGACGTTCTCGGTGGCGGGCGGGGCCAGGGCGGGCCGGGCGGGCAACGGGCTGATGTTGTCGCGCACACAGCCCCGGCCCGCCGGCAACCCGCAGGCCACGCTGGCCGACCTCCAGCTGCCGATCGTCGACGCCTACTACGAGAACCTGCCGCCCGGCGCGACGCCGCGCATCGTGGCCTCGCGCACAGCGTTCGTCGCCGACAGCAGGGCCGAGGCGCTGCGTTACGCCGAGCTGGGCCTCGGCCGGGGCAGGTTGCCCTTCGAGCTGCCCGACAACGATCTCGACCATCGCATCGCGGCCTTCGACGTGCACCTCGGCACTCCGGAGGACGTCATCGAAAGCCTGCAGGCCGACCCCACCCTGCAGCGGGTCACCGACCTGGTCTTCCAGGCGCACTCGGTCGACCCGCCGCACCCGCTCATCCTCCGCTCGGTCGAGCTGCTGGCGACCGAGGTCGCCCCTGCCCTGTCCATTGAAGTGAGCACGAAATGATCATCGACGTCATCGACCATCTGGCGGGAATCACTCCCGGCTCCCCGCTCGACCGGCTGCGCGAGCGCCGTCCCGGCGCCCGGGAGCACGCCCAGCGCAGCTACGACGCGCTCTTCACCCCGGACGACGAAGGCGAGGTCACGCTCGTCGAACGCGGCGCGATCGCGGCCTTCGTCACCGGCCTGCACCAGGACGCCGCGGTAGCGCGCTTCTACGCCGACCGTCTCGCCGAGCTCGCGCCCGGCCTCCTGAAGGCCGTCGATACGGAGATCGAGGAGGGCAGCACCACCGGGCCCTACGGTGTCTACCCGGCCGGCACGGTCCTGGCGGCGGAGAGCGACGAAGGGCTGCGCTACCGGGCGCGCGAGCCGGACGCGCTCGGCACGCGCCTGGCCTCCGCGTTAGAGCACGCCCACCTGCTCGTGTTCCGGCCCCGCGAGGCCCGCCAGGACCATCTGGACGCGCTGGCCCACGCGGGCTGGAGCACCACGGGCATCGTCACGTTGTCGCAGCTCATCGCATTCCTCAGCTTCCAGGTACGGGTGATCGCCGGCCTGCGGCTGCTCAAGCGGGAAGGACTCACTTCATGACCGAGCTTGTCGAGGTCATCAATATGCACAGCACCTTGGTCATGAGACCGGCGAAGGAGGTCTCATGACCGGCTTCACCCAGGACCGCCTCGGCTGGCGGCCGTGGCTGGCGCCCCTGACCGAGGAAGAGCTGACCGACGCCCACTACGAGGCGCTGGTGGACAAGGCCCGCGCCGCCTCACCGTACTTCCTGCTGCTCGCCCGCGACCCGGACATCCTGCACGCCCGTACGAAGACCGACGTCGACATCTTCTACAACGCCGACGGAGGGCTGCCGCGCGCCGAACGCGAGCTGGCCGCCACGGCCACCTCCCGCCGCAACGGATGTGTGTTCTGCGCCTCCGTGCACGCTCGCTTCGCCAGTCACCACGCCAAGCGTCCCGAGGACGTGCAGCGCCTGCTGGACGAGGGTGTCGGCGCGCCGCAGGACGGCAGGTGGCGGGCGGTCATCGACGCCGCGGTGGCGCTCGCCGCCACCCCGGAGCAGCTCGGCCCCGAGCACATCGCGGCCCTGCGTGCCGCCGGGCTCGACGACCTGGCCATCAGCGACACCCTTCAGGCCGCGGCCTTCTTCAACTGGGCCAACCGGCTCATGCTCTCGCTCGGCGAGCCCACTCCCCAGGAGGACCGATGACCGAATCTCGTCGCGGACTCGGCGACATCACAACCCGCCTCGACCACCTCGTCTACGCGGTCCCTGACCTCGCCGCCGCGGTCGCCCAATTCGCCGAGCGCACCGGCATCCACCCCGTGCCCGGCGGCAGCCATCCCGGAGGCACCGCGAACTATCTCGTCAGCTTCGGCCCCACCGCCTACCTGGAGATCATCGGGCCCGATCCGGAGGCATCCGTGCGGCCGCGGGCGTTCGGCCTGGAGACCCTCACCGCCCCTCGTCTGGTCGGCTGGGCCGTACACCCTGACGACATCGACAGGGCGGTGAAGCAGGCACGCGAGCGGGGCTACGACCCCGGCGACGTCCGGCCCCTGTCCCGGCGCACGCCGGCAGGCGTGCTGCTGGAGTGGCGGCTCACCCGGTGGGACGACCCGGCGACGCTCAGGCCGGTGCCTTTCCTCATCGACTGGGGTGACACACCTCACCCCGCCTCTTCTGGCCTGCCCCTCGTGAGCCTGCTGTCCCTCTCCGCCGTGCACCCGGATCCGGACGCGTATCGGCGCGACCTGGCCGCCCTGGACGTGCGGCTCGATGTCTCCCGAGGACCGGAAACGGCGCTGCGTGCCGTCATCGACACCCCTCGCGGCCATGTGACCCTGCGCTGACCAGAAGGCAAGAAAGGCGAGCCACCCCCTTGACGGGACCGCGGAGTTCCATTAATGATTATTCCTACTTAAAAAGTAGAGAAAGGGGAGATCGTGCGAGCGCTCATCCTGCTCGGGCTCGTCGGTTTCGCGGCCCAACTCGTTGATGGCAGCCTCGGCATGGCCTACGGCGTCACCTCCAGCACGCTGCTGCTGGCCGTCGGCACCAACGCGGCCGCGGCCTCGGCCACCGTGCACCTGGCCGAGATCGGCACCACGCTCGCCTCGGGCATCTCCCACTCGCGCTTCGGCAACGTGGACTGGAAGGTCGTCGCCAAGATCGGCGTCCCGGGCGCCTTCGGCGCCTTCGCCGGGGCGACGTTCCTGTCGAGCCTGTCCACCGAGGTCGCCGCCCCGGTCATGTCGATCGTCCTGCTGACGCTGGGCGCGTACATCCTGGTCCGCTTCACCGCTTTCGGGCTGCCGCGCGGCAACCTGGGCAAGCCGCTGCGCAAGCGCTTCCTGGCCCCGCTCGGCGTGCTGGCCGGCTTCGTCGACGCCACCGGTGGCGGCGGCTGGGGCCCGGTCGGCACCCCTGCCATCCTGGCCAGCGGCCGGCTGCAGCCGCGCAAGGTGATCGGCTCCGTCGACGCCAGCGAGTTCCTGGTCGCGGTCGCCGCCAGCGTCGGCTTCTTCGTCGGCATCGGCTCGGAGAACATCGACTTCGCCTGGGTCGCCGTCCTGCTGCTCGGCGGCGTCATCGCCGCGCCGATCGCGGCCTGGCTGGTCCGCCACATCCCGCCGCGCATCCTCGGCTCGGCCGTGGGCGGCGTGATCATCCTGACCAACGTGCGGACCCTGCTGCGCAGTGACTGGATCGACGCCTCCGGCGGCGTGCAGACCATCGCCTACATCGCCATCGCCCTGGTCTGGGCCGGCGCCATCGCCTACTCCGTCCGCGAATACCGCCGCGACAAGGCCGCCGAGTCCGTCGAGGCGATCGAAACCGAACTGCAAATCCGGACCGCCGAGGAGGAGCAGGCCTCCGCATGAGGGCCGTACGCACCGAGCCCGGCCCGGAGGGCGGCTACTGGCTGGCCCGCTCCGCCGCGGAGATCGCGCTCGCCGACGTCATCCGCGTCACCGAAGGGGTCGAGCCGGCCGGCCGGCCCTTGCCGCAGGCGGCGGCGCCGCTGGCCGAGATCTGGGCCGAACTGCACGACCATGAGGACCGCCTGCTGAGTGGCACCACTCTCGCCGACGTCCTGGCCTCACCTCATGCGGGTTCCTGACGAGAGTTGGCGGCGACCGGTTCTCGAAGGCGGGCCGTGGTGCGCAGATCTTCCGACGGCTCACTCCGGCTCGTTGGCGGCGGGGCCTCCTACGGTGAACGGCGTGGTGACTCCCTCGTACATCAGGTGGGCGGTGAGGCCTTCCGAGGCGTGGGGCAGGTTGTGGCAGTGGTCCATCCAGACGCCGGGGTTGTCGGCGACGAAGGCGATCTCGTACGACTCGCCGACGCCGACCTCGAGGGAGTCCACCCACCACGGGCTCCCGGTGGCGGGCACGCCGTCGCGGCTGAGCACCACCGCGTGGTGGCCGTGCAGGTGCATGGGGTGGGTCTCGCCGCTGTCGTTGGAGATGCGCATCCGCACCACGTCGCCTTCGGCCACATGGAACATCGGCACGTCGGGGTAGAGGTGGCCGTTGATCGTCCACCACAACCCGGGGACTCCGTCGAGGAAGCCGGGGCGGCGCCCCATGTCGTAGGCGAACCGCCGATCGGGCTTGCCGGGATCGAAGGCCAGCCGCGCCGGAGTGCCGTACGTGAGCAGGTCCAGCGTCGCCGCCGGCCGGGGGACCGGGGGCGCCGTGGACGACGCCGAGCCGAGCACCACGCCGGCCGGGCCGCCGAGGTGGATCCGGACCGGCGAGCCGTCCCGGGGCATGATCACCTCGAGGTCGGCGCGTCCTCCGGCGACCACCGCCACGGCCTTGTCCCGGACCGGCGCGGCCCCGTTGATCTCCGTGCCGTCGACGGCGGCCAGCCGGTACGGCGCACCGCCCACCCACACCGGCATGAGGCCATACTCGGTGTTGATCACTCGTACCCGCACCCGCGTCCCGGGCGGCGCCTGGACGGGGACGTCGCCCTCGCGCCCGTTGACGGTGCGCACCCCCTTGTACAGGTGCACCAGCGCCACGACGTCGGCGGTCTTCTCCTGTGCCGCCGGCGTGACCACCAGCGCCCCGAGCAGGCCCCCACGTACCTGCTCGTGCGACATCTGGTGCGAGTGGTACCAGAAGGTGCCGGCCTGGTCGGCGACGAACCGGTAGGTGAACTCCTTGCCGATGCCGACCGCGTCCTGCGTGACACCGGCGACGCCGTCCGCGGTGTTGGGCACGTCGACGCCGTGCCAGTGCAGCGTGACGCCGCCCGGCACCGACTCGTTGATCAGCCGAACCTGCACCAGTTGCCCCTTGGTGGCCTTGATGACCGGTCCGGGCGACTGGCCGTTGAGCGTGTATCCGTCGAACGCGCGGCCCGAGGGCAGCTGAAAGCGCTGCTTGCGGGCGACCATGGTCACCGCGACGTCGGCGCGGCGGTCCGGATCGGCGATCAGCCGGGTGACATCCCGCCCGGCTCCCGCGTGCCCCGCGTGTCCCCCGTGGGCGGATGCGCCTCCTCCCGAATGCTCCATGGCGCCGCGCCGCCCGCCCCCGTAGTCCGCGAACCCCATGTCCATGACCGAGTACGTCTCCGGCAGCAGGCTGTCCTGCCAGAACCAGATCAGCGGCCCGAGCACGGCCATGGTCGCGGCGCACGCGACGGCGAGGCGGACGCGGCCACCGCTCCGGCTGATGCGATGCATGGGACGTGCCGTCAGCCGCGAGCGGCGAGCTGCGGTTCAGGAGCGCTCACGGCCGCGCCACGACGTGCGGCGTAGAGCGCGGTGGTGAACAGCAGCAGCGCGTTGAGGCCGTGCACGGCGCCCACCAGCGGAATGCTGTGGCCGACGATGCCGAACGTGACCTGCAGAACGACGAGCAGGAGCACCAGGCCGGCCGCGTTCACGGCGCCGGGGACCTTCGCCCAGAACGAGGTGATCAGCAGGAGCAGCGCGATGACCGGGATGGCGATCATCCCGTTGATGCCGTGGATGATGAGGCCGATGAACTCGGGGAACGGCGCCTCGCCGCTCTCGGCGAGCGTCTTGTCGACCACGCCGCCCCCCTCGACCCACTTGCCGAGCCCGGCGTCACCCCAGACCATGACCGCCGCCTGGATGGCCACCTCGATCGCGACCAGGTAGGCCAAGACCTTGTAGACGTGTTTCACCACGCCCTCCCCTCTCAAGACCGCTTGTTTCGCGTGCCACGGTAGGTAGTGCCACTTGGGGAGCAATGGTGGGCGACTTGGAACGCACTCGGCGAGCTCAGGAGCTTCACGGGTGTGCATGCCTTCCGGCAAGTTGTCGTGGGGTCGCTCGCCGCTCCGGGCGGCCCGCGCTAAGAAGATCCGGTGGCATCGAACACGTCGTGGTGGCGCGCCGATCCGTGGCGGGCGCTGCTGATCCTGGTGGCCTGCTGCTATGGGATCGTGCAACTGATCGTCGTCACCCCCGGGATGGGTCTGGGGTGGGACGAGTCGATCTATGTCAGCCAAGTGGATCCGCGGGCGCCTGCGGCCGAGTTCATCGCGCCCCGCGCCCGGGGGATCACCTTGCTGGTCGCTCCGGTGGTGCTGGTCACCTCCTCGACGGAGGCGTTGCGGGTCTACCTCTGCCTGCTGTCCGCCCTGGCGCTGTACGTGTCGTTCGGGACCTGGTTGCGGGTGCGTGCCGGGGCCATGGCGCCGCTCGCCGCCCTGCTGTTCGCGTCCTTGTGGTTGTCGCTGTTCTACGGCGGCCAGGCCATGCCGAACCTGTGGGTCGCCTTCGGCGCGGTGGCCGCCGTCGGCTGCTTCCTGCGGTGCGTGCGGCCGGACAGCGGGCGTGGCCCGGTGATCGGGCTGGCGCTGAGCGTGGCCGCGGTGGCCCTGCTGCGGCCGCCCGACAGCCTGTGGCTCGTGCTCGCGCTCGCGCTGGCACTCGCCCGGCCGGCGTGGCGGCGGGTCACCATCGGCGCCGCTCTGGCCGCGGGCCTGGTCGTGGGCTGGGCTGACTGGATCGTCGAGGCGTACGCACGCTTCGGCGGGCTCGCCGCCCGCTGGCAGGCCGCCGGCGCGGCGAACGAGACCGGCCTGCACGTCTCCCTACTCGAACACGCCCGCGCCCTCAACGGCCCCCTGCTCTGCCGCCCTCCCGCGCACTGCGGGCCCGTCCCGCTGCCCTGGCTGCTGTGGGGAAGCGTGATCCCCGTCCTCGTGCTCCTGGGCCTGTACGCGGCCCGGCGGCGTGGACACCTGGCCTTCTGCGCAGTGCCGGCCCTCGCCGGCCTGCTGATGGGCGTCCCCTACGTCGTCCTGGTCGGATACGCGGCGCCCCGCTTCCTGCTTCCGGCGTACGCGCTGCTGGCGCTCCCGATCGCGTACGGCGTGCTCCGGCTGCTGGACCACCGGCCGCGACGTGCCCTTTCCTGCCTCGTGGCCGCGGGCTTGCTCGCCCAGTTCACCCTGCAGGGGCTCACGCTGGACAAGGTCGTCGCCCCGCGGCTGGCCAAACGCCAGGCAGACGTCGAGGTCGCGCGCGCGTTGAGCGCCCTGGACCTGCGTCCGCCCTGCCTGGTGTACGGCGAGCACGCGGCGATGATCGCCTACCGGGTGGGCTGCGAGTCGTACACGATCCTGCGCTGGCCGCAGCAGTCAGCGGCGCCCGCCCCGATACGCGCCGCCCAGAGCGCGGGCAAACACGTGGTCGCCGTCGACAGAGGCCGGCAGACCGCCGCGCCGTTCCTGCAGGACTGGGAGTGGAGGCCGCTGCCGGAGGCACGGCCCGGCACGTGGCAGGCGTACCTGCCCCGGCCGCTCTCGTAGGACCCATGCGACGAGCCCGGCCGCACCCGATCATAAGCGACAAATGCAACAATTCATGCTTTGTGTTATGCGCGCGGTGACTCTCCCGTCTCCTTTCCGGAGCTACGGAGGCTCCGGATCGGGGTGATGGATGTACGCACGGCCGACGTACGAGGTCGAAACGGTGCTCGCGGCCCGGGCCGGGGATCGCGGCGCCGTCGACGAGCTGGTCAGAAGCCACCTGCCGCTCGTGTACAACATCGCCGGCCGCGCCATGAACGGCCATCCGGACGTGGACGACGTCGTCCAGGAGACGATGGCCCGGGTCGTGACCGGCCTGGCCGGGCTGCGCGATCCGGAGAGCTTCCGCTCGTGGCTGGTCGCCATCGCGATGAACCAGGTGCGGGAGTGGCGGCGGGCCACCGCCATCACCCTGTCCGCCCTCGACGAGGCCCTGGGCCTGGCGGACCCGGGCGCCGACTTCGCCGCGGTCACGATCACCCGGCTGGGCCTGTCCGGGCAGCGCAGGGAGACCGCGGAGGCGGCCCGCTGGCTCGACGCCGACGATCGCGAGGTGCTCACGCTCTGGTGGCTGGAGGTCGCTGGGGAGCTCACCCGGGCCGAACTGGCCGCCGGGCTCGAAACGAACGAGCAGCACGCCGCCGTCCGCGTGCAGCGCACCAAGCGCCGCCTGGAGAGCGCCCGCGCCGTAGTGCGCGCGCTCACCGCCACCTGCCCGGAGCTGGCCGCGGCGGCGGTGACCTGGGACGGCGTGCCGTCCGACCTCTGGCGCAAGCGGCTGTTCCGGCACGTGCGCGAGTGCCCGGTGTGCACCGCTCAGACGTCCGACCTGGTGCCGGCGGACCGGCTGCTGGCCGGGATCGGACTGGTGGCCGTGCCCGCGGGCACCGCGATCGGCCTGATCGAGCTCGCCCGCACCGCCGCCGTACCGGTGCTGAAGGGCGGCCTGCTGGCCAAGGGCAAGGCGGCGGCCGGCTCCCTACTGGCGGCCAAACCCGTCGTGGTCGCCGCCGGCGCGACACTGATCGCCGGGGGAGCGGTGGTCGTCCAGACCATCCGGCCGGATGATCCGCCCCCCGGGCGGGCCGCGCCGGTGGTCGCCACGTCATCGCCCGCGACCGCCCCGCGCTCACCCGCCCCGTCGGCGCCCGCGGTCTCCGCGCGTCCGCTCAGCCCGAAGGCGACGCCGACGCGAAGCCGTCAGGCCGGTCTGTACGGGCGCACCGTCGACACGGCGGACCAGGCCCCGCCCAAGAATCGCCCGCCGGCCCCGCTGCCCCGGCGCCGCGACGGGACGGTGACGATCGGCGGAAAACACGGCTACTCCCGCTACGGCGGAGCCCCTTCGATCACCCACCGGGGCGACTACATCACCATCACCGGACGCGGCTACATCCAGGTCCGCTGGGGCATCCTCTACCGCAACCGGGTCGGCCCCTTCGTGCCCGCGACCTGGACCGGGCTGAAAGGCAAGCTCTTCCACGTCGCCTCGGGCGGCGGGCGCAGGATGGACGACGCCCAAGCGTCGGGCGCCACCTGGATGGGCTCCGACGAGACCGGCTACCTGCGGCTGCCCCCGGGCCACCAGCAGATGTGGCAGAACGAGTTCTACTACCTCGACGGCGGCGTCACCTTCCACAACAACGAGAGCGGCACCGACATCGACCTCACCGTCGCGCCCAAGACCTGGGCCGAGGTCTGGGCCGACATCTCGGCCGCGCCCGACCCGCCCAAGGGCATCGTGCGCTACGGCCTGACCCGCGACACCGGTGACGATCGTGCCCCCGTCCCGCAGTACGTCACCAGGAGACAACCCGCGGATCCGGGCCTGGTCCCGCAGCGCAGTCAGGTTTCGACGAGCCGATAACCGATTTTGTGTTATCCGCGATGTCCGCCGGGCCTCTCCTGTGACGTAAGTGACCCCTGGGAAAGGATTGGTATGACCCCGGAGCCATCCCGCCGGAGCCTGCTGAAGGCGGCCGTGACCGTGGGCGCCGGCGCCGCGGTGCTGCCCGCGCTGCCCGGCCCCGCGGGCGCCGCCACGGCGCTCAAGCACCCCGGCATGCTGCACACCCAGGCTGACTTCGACCGGATGCGGGCCCAGGTGAACGCCGGAGCCCAGCCATGGAAGGCCGGCTGGGACCGGCTGGTGGCCAACGGCCGTTCCAAGAGCACCTGGAAGCCGCGCCCGCTCGAAACGATCGTCAGAGGCGGCACGGGCGCGAACAGCGTCCAGGCCTCCATCGACATCGCCGCCGCCTACCAGAACGCGCTGCGCTGGAAGATCAGCGGCGACAAGGCCCACGGCGACGCCGCCCGCGACATCCTCAACACCTGGTCGGCCACGCTCAAGACGGTGAACGGCAACGCCGATCGCTACCTGGCCGGTGGGATCATGGGCTGGCAGTTCGCCAACGCCGCGGAGATCATGCGCGGCTACCCCGGCTTCGACCTCGCGCGTTTCAAGAAGATGCTGCTCACGGTCTTCTACCCGATGAACGATCGCTTCCTCAAGGAGCACAACGGCGCCTGCATCAGCAACTACTGGGCCAACTGGGACCTCTGCACCATGGCCTCCATCCTGGCCATCGGCATCCTCTGCGACGACCAGGCCAAGATCGAGCAGGCCGTGGACTACTTCAAGCACGGCAAGGGCAACGGCTCCATCATGAACGCGGTGCCGTTCCTGCACGAGGGCGGCACGCTCGGCCAGTGGCAGGAGAGCGGCCGCGACCAGGGGCACAGCACCGTCGGCGTCGGCTGGATGGGCGTGTTCTGCGAGATGGCCTGGAACCAGGGCATCGACCTGTACGGCTACGCCGGCAACCGGTTCATGAAGGGCGCCGAGTACGTCGCCAAGTACAACTTGGGCGAGACCGTGCCGTTCACCACGTACAAGTGGAAGCACGGCACCACGTGCGCCCCCCGCGAGCAGACCGTGATCTCCGCCGCCGGGCGCGGCCACGCCGGTCCGTTCTGGGCGATGATCTACAACCACTACGGCGTGCGTCGCGGGCTGGACGTGCCGAGCATCCAGGCGTACAGCAAGCGGGTCGCCCCCGAAGGGGGCGGCGGTGACTACGGCGGCAGCCAGTACGATCACCTCGGCTTCGGCACGCTCACCTTCACCCGCGCGACCGCCGCCAACGGGAACGGGGGCGGGCTCCTGGCAACGGGGGTGTCGCGGACGTTCGAGTCGGTCAACGACCCGAAGACGTACATCACGGAGTCGGCCCGGTTGGGCGCGGACGCGGTCACCCTCCGGGTGGTGCCCGGGCTGGCCGACCCGAAGGGCTACTCCCTCGTCGACGCGGAAGGCCGCTACCTGCGGCACAAGAACTTCCTGATCAGGTTCGACGCCAACGACGGCACCGCGTTGTTCAAGCGCGACGCGACCTTTCATGCCCGCCAGGGCACGGTCGCCGGGTCGGTGCGGCTGGAGTCGGTCAACTACCCGCGACGGTTCGTCCGCCACAGCGGCGATCGGCTGCGCCTGGACAAGGCGCTGGACACGGCGGTGTTCCGGGCCGACAGCTCCTTCCGCCCGGCCTGACCGCCGCGTGGCCCGCTTCCCACGGGGGTGGAAGCGGGCCGCGTCAGGGTTTGCGGGCGACGCCGCAGAACGCGTCCACCTCGGCGGGCAGGCCGAACACGTCCGACTCCACCCGCCAGCGGGAAACGGACACGACGCCCGGCTCCACCAGCTCCAGCCCGTCGAAGAACCGGGTGATCCCGGCCGGGGTGCGCAGCCGGTACTGGTAGGCCTCGCCCCGGTCACGCAGCCGCTCGGCTTCGGCCGCCGCCTCCGGCTCGACGACGTTGGTGCCGTCCTCGAACACCAGGAAGCTGCCGGACGGCAAGGCGCCCATCAGCTGCTTCACCAGCGCGTACGCCTGATCGTCCGCCATGATGGTGCCCATCACGCCCAGGAGCATGAGCGCCGTCGGCTGGGAGAAGTCCAGCGTCTTGCCCGCGGCCGCCACGATGGCGTCCGGGTCGCGCACATCGGCCTCGATGTAGTCGCACGCGCCGCGGGGGTCGCTGGCGAGCAGGGCGCGGGCGTGCACCAGCACGAGGGGGTCGTTGTCGACGTACACGATCCGGCTGGCCGGATCCACCTGCTGGGCCACCTCGTGCGTGTTGTCCACGGTCGGCAGGCCGGTGCCGATGTCCAGGAACTGCCGGATGCCCGCCTCGCCGGCGAGGAACCGGACGGCTCGCCCCAGGAACGCCCGGGCGTGCCGGGCGATGTCCTCCATGCCGGGATAGGCGTCCTTGAGCTTGGCGGCCAGCTCCCTGTCGACCAGGTAGTTGTCCTTCCCGCCCAGCCAGTAGTTCCAGACCCTGGCCTGGTGCGGCCGGGTGGTGTCGATCCTGGCGAGCAGCTCCGGGTCCGGCAGGGGGGAGTCATCCGTCACGAAAGGTCCACCTCATAAGCGGCGTCTGCGGGCTTTCAAGATAGCGCACGAAGCAAGAGCGGAATTTGACGGTTGACGGACCCTCTCGTCGTATGTGGCCGGGTACGTCGCGATCGTGACCACGCAGACCGAGGCCGTACGCAAGATGTCGCTGCCGGTACTGACCGCGATGGTCGTCGGGTCCATGGTCGGCGCCGGAGTGTTCTCCCTGCCGCGTAACTTCGGCCAGGCCACAGGCGTCTTCGGCGCGCTGGTCGCGTGGCTGATCGCCGGGGTGGGCATGCTCATGCTGGCCCTGGTGTTCCAGACGCTGGCCGTGCGCAAGCCGCAACTGGACGCCGGCGTGTACGCCTACGCCAAGGCCGGGTTCGGCCAGTTCCCCGGGTTCTTCTCCGCGTTCGGCTACTGGGCCAGCGCCTGCGTCGGCAACGTCTCCTACTGGGTGCTGATCAAGTCCACCCTCGGCGCGGTCGTCCCCGCCTTCGGCGAAGGCGCCACGCTGGTGGCGGTGGTCGTGTCCGCGCTCGGCGTGTGGGCCTTCCACTTCATGATCCTGCGCGGCGTCAAGGAAGCCGCGACGATCAACCAGATCGTCACGGTCGCGAAGGTGCTGCCCATCCTGACGTTCGTGGTGATCCTGGTGGTCTCGGTCAAGAGCGAGGTGTTCACGGCGAACCTGTATGGCGGCCCCGAAGGGCTGTTCGAGCAGGTCAGGGCCACCATGCTGGCGACGGTGTTCGTGTTCCTCGGGGTGGAGGGGGCCAGCGTCTACTCCCGGTACGCGCGCCGGCGCGCCGACGTGGGACGCGCGACCGTGCTCGGCTTCCTGGGCGTGCTGGCCTTGTTCGCCTCCGTGACCATCCTGTCGTACGGCGCGCTTGGGCAGCAGGAGATGGCCGGTCTGCGCCAGCCGTCGATGGCCGGCGTGCTGGAGTCGGTGGTGGGGCCGTGGGGGGCTACCTTCATCTCGATCGGGCTGATCGTGTCGGTGCTGGGCGCGTACCTGGCCTGGACGCTCATGGCGGCGGAGGTGTTGTTCGTGGCCGCCAAGGACCACGACATGCCCGCCTTCCTCACCCGCGAGAACAATCAGGCCGTGCCGGTCGCCGCGCTGGTGATGACCAGCGTGCTCATCACCTGCGTGCTGGCCGTCACGATCTTCTCCGACGACGCCTTCACCTTCACCCTCGAGCTCACCAGCGCGCTGTCCCTGATCCCCTACCTGCTGGCCGCCGGCTACGCGCTGCGGCTCGCGGTCATCGGCGAGACCTACGACACCGACCTCCGGGGCCGGCGCAAGGACCTGGCGATCGCGGCCCTCGCCACGTTCTATACCGCGTTCCTCATCGTCGCGGCCGGCCTGAAGTTCCTGCTGCTGTCCTGCATCATCTACGCCCCAGGCACGATCCTGTTCGTGCTCACCAGGCGTGAGCACGGCATGCGCGTGTTCTCCCCCGCGGAATTCGTCCTGTTCGCCATCACCGTCATCGGGGCTGTCATCGCCCTCGCCGGCCTGGTCATGGGATGGCTCACCATCTAGCCCGTGAAGGAGAGAGCATGAACGACCAGCCTTTCGGCGTCCACTCCGAGGTGGGGACGCTGCGCAAGGTCATCGTCCACCGGCCGGACCTCAGCCTGCGCCGGCTGACCCCGGGCAACAAGGACGTGCTGCTGTTCGACGACATCCTGTGGGTGGAGCAGGCCCAGGTCGAGCACGACGCGTTCGTCCAGATGATGCGCGAGCGCGGCGTCGAGGTGTTCTACCATCACGATCTCCTCGCCCAGGCGCTGGACGCGAGCTTCGACGCCAAGCAGCACGCCATCGAGCAGGCCGTCACCCACCTGACCGTCGGCCCGGCCCTCGTCGACGTCGTCCGCGAGACGCTGGCCGGATGGAGCGGCGACAAGCTCGCCACCCACCTGATCGGCGGGCTGTCGAAGGAGGAGTTCGGCATCGCCGACCTGGACGGCTCCTCCCTGGTCGCGGCCTCGGCCGACCCGCGGGAGTTCATCCTGCCGCCGCTGCCCAACTCGTTGTACCAGCGTGACCCCGCGGCCTGGTTGTACGGCGGCCTCTCGCTGAACCCGATGTTCTACCACGCCCGCCTGCTGGAGACGATTAACCAGTCCACCATCTACCACCACCACCCCATGTTCGCCGAGAAGGACCTCTCCTACTGGTACCCGTACGGCGGCGAGGACGAGCGGTTCCACGAGGAGTCCTACGGCGCGGCCGCGATGGAAGGCGGCGACATGATGCCCATCGGCCACAAGACGGTGGCCGTCGGCATCAGCGAACGCACCAACCCGCGCACCATCGAGCACATCGCGCTGTCGTTGTTCAACGCCGGGGCGGCCGAGCGGGTGATCGCCGTGGACATCCCGAAATCCCGCTCCTACATGCACCTGGACACCGTCTTCACGTTCCTGGACGTCGACAAGGCCAGCGCCTACCCGCCGTTCCTCGAGGCCGCCACCACCTATTCGCTGCGCCCCGGCGACAAGAGCGGCACCCTGGAGGTGCACCGCGACCGCGATCTCCTGACCGCCCTGCGGGAGTCGCTGCGCCTGACCGAGCTGGACATCGTCCCCACCGGCGGCGACGACTACCAGCAGGCCAGGGAACAATGGGACTCGGGGAACAACTTCTTCGCCCTGTCACCAGGCGTGGTCGTCGGCTACCACAAGAACCAGTTCACCAACCGGAAGCTCCGCGAGCACGGTGTCGAGGTCCTCGAGATCGAGGGCTTCGAACTCGGCAAGGGGCGCGGCGGCACCCACTGCATGACCTGTCCCCTTCAGCGTGACGCCATCTGAGACGCGCGCGCCTGCGCGGCCAGCCGCACCGCCACCGGCGTGAGCGCGAGCAGCGGCACGAGCAGGTAAACGGCCCCCGCCAGGCGCTGGTCGGCGAGGAGTGCCGGCGCACCCGGCGGGGCCGCGGCGGCGAACCAGTCCGCCGCCACCGGCGGCTCCACGAGCAGGTACGCCCCGACGACGAGGTGTACGCCGACCACCACCGCCAGCAGCCGGACCCGCGCGATCCACGGGAACGGCACGGGCAGCGGGTCGGCGTCGGCCAGCACCCACGACACCGCGAGCCCGAGCCCGAGGAACAACGCCCCGGTGACCAGGTGCGCGGCATACCCGGCCAGCGACCAGGGCAGCCACCCCGTCGCGTACAGCAGCAGGAACGGCACCGGATAGGCGATCATGAGGACGCCCGGCCGGGTGACGGCCGTGACGGTCCTGCCCGCCAGGGTGAGCGGCGCGCCCGCGCACAGCAGCAGCGGAACGACGACGGCGAGCACGACGTGCTGCAGCGCCTGCACCGACAGCATGGCCCGCGCGTAGCCGCCCACCCCGCCAACCAGGACCAGCGCGGCCAGCGCCAGCCCGGCGTACCAGGCGAACGTGCGGCCGGACGGCCACGCCGGGACCCTGCGCAGGCCGGCCAGATACCCGGCCGCGGGCAGCGCCAGAAGCAGGATGATCAGTGCGTCGGGGCGCACCTCGCTGATCAGCGCCGCGGGGGAGAAGGGCGCCAGATCGTATTCGAGTACGGGATCGCCGTGGCCCGCGACCTCTCCGCCCGGCGGCGGCGGGGTGCGGGCCAGGCCGACGGCCAGCCCCATCGCCGCCGCCATCACGCCAACCTCGCCCGCCGCGAGGCGGACGAACGTGCCGCGTACCCCGCGGTCGGCCACGCCCATGACGGTGCGGCGGCGGTGGTTCCAGCCGAACCAGCCGAGCACCGCCAGCGTGGCCACCTTGGCCAGCAGGAGCAGTCCGTACGGGGTCCGCCACAGATCGGCCGGCGCACCCAGCCGTATCCACGCGCCGGCCAGCCCGGAGAAGGCCACCGCGGCGAAGCAGCACAAGGCGATCGTGCTGAACCTGGGCAGCACCACCGGCAGATCGGCCGAGCGGCGGAAGTGAATGAGCAGCGCGCCCAGGCCGCCGGCCCACAACGACGCCGCCACGAGATGCGCCATCAGCGCGGACACCGCGAGGTCGTGGTCGGCGGCCGAGGCCGCATGGCCGACGTAGGCGGGTGGCAGCATCCCGAACACGGCGATCGCCAGCGGGATCCACCGGGGCAGCCGCCGTGCGAACGTGGCCGCCGCCACCACGAAGGTCACGCCCAGCGTGACCAGCAGAGCCTGGGTCTGCGGGAGCAGCGTGCCGATGTTCAGCCGGCCGGGCGTGGCGAGGAGCTCCGCCACCGGCATCGGGATGAAGCTCGACAATGTCAGCACGTAGCTCAGCAGCGTGGTGAACGCCCAGCCCAGCGCCCACCAGCCGGCCGCGCGCAGGCATCGCGCCGGCTCCGCCGACCCGGCGGGGGCCAGCAAGGCGGCCAGCAGCGTGCCCACGCAGGCGACCCCGCACACGACGTGGATGAGCCGCGTCAGCGGCAGCCCCCAGTCGGTCAGCGGGCCCGCCGTGGGCAGGCCGGGGATCGCCGGCGCGCCCGCGCCTCCGCCGAACCGCAGCACCGCGACCAGCACCACGACACCCACGCCGACCGCGAACCCGGCATACACCGTCTTCCACCGCATACGAGGGGTACGCAGGGCCGTCCCCGCCGGTTCACCCGCCCTGCCAGGACCCCGGCCTCACCGCCCTGCCGATCACGCGTCCGCCACCGCGCCCGGGCGGACGATCATGAGGACGACGACGATCGCCCACATCAGGTTGTAGACGCCCGCGAGCATCGACAACGTCCGCAGCCGCCGGCCGTCATCGGGCGTGCTGAGCGCCTTGCGCTGGCGCGGGTGGATCTGCGTGGCCAGCAGGCCGCCCGCCACGATGGTGAGGACCATGGCGACGTTGATCCAGATCTCGCCCATCCGGCCCTGGACGAGGGCCAGCGCGATCCCGGCGACCGGGACGACGAGGCCGAAGGCGGCGTACCCGCCGGTGATGCGGTGCAGCAAGGCAGCCACGGCCGGACTCCGCTCACCCGGCGGGCCCGCGGCCGGACTCGGCTCGCCTGGCGGGCCCGCGGCCGGGGCGAGCGGCGCGTAGCGGGGAAACAGGCTCGCGGCGACGGCCGAGCCGCCGACGAACACGATGCTGGCGAGCACGTGTATCGACAGCAGGACATGATCCATGGGAACTCCTCCAACCTTCAGTTTCTCTGAAGCTTAGCCCAAGCTTCAGGCGGCCTGAAGATCAGGGTCCCAGCGCGAGATCAGCCGAGCTCGTCCCAGAGGGCGACGGGGACGGGGCGGTCCAGGGCCTGAAGGTTGGCGGTGACATGGGCGGGGGAGTGGGCGCCCACGAGGACCGTGCTCACGGCCGGGTGCCGCAGCGGGAACTGCAGGGCCGCCGCCGGCAACGGCACGTCATGCCGGGCGCACGCCGCGGCCAGGGCGTGGACCTCGGCGGGAGCGTCGCCGGGCGGTTCGGCGGCGGCCAGGAGCCCGCGGTGGAAGAGACTCGCCGCGATGACGGGGATGCCGCGGTCCGCGCAGAGCGGGAGGAGATCGGCGAAGGCCGTGCGGCGCAGGAGTGTGGCCTGGTTGGCGGCCAGCAGCAGGTCCAGGTCGGTGTGCTTGACGAAGTCCACCAGCATGGGCGACTGGTTCATGCCCACGCCGATCGCCCGGACGACGCCCTGCGAACGCAGATCCGCCAGAGCGGGATAGGCCTCGTCGAGCGCCTGAGGCCAATGGTGGTCGGGATCGTGGATGAAGAGGATGTCGACGTGGCCGAGGCCCAGGCGGTCCAGGGACTCCTCGACGCTGCGCAGGACCCCGTCACGGGTGAAGTCCCACGTGATGTGGCGGTCGCCGGGCACGGCGAAGCCGCCGTTGTCGCCGGGCCCCGGCCGCACGAGCCGTCCGACCTTGGTCGACAGGACGAACTCCGAACGTGGGCGCTCGCCCAGTGCGCGACCCATGCGCTGCTCCGACAGGCCCAGCCCGTAGAAGGGGGCGGTGTCGTAGTAGCGGATGCCGGCCTCCCAGGCCGTGTCCAGCACGGCCTGGGCCTCGTCGTCGGAGATGGGGTGGAGGTAATTGCCGAGGGGACCCCCGCCCAGGCCCACGCGGGGGAGCGGGACGGGGGACGTCACGCGGGCTCCAGGTGCAGCCAGGTGGTGACGACCTCGGAGACCGCCTCCAGGTGATGGTCCTCGCCGGCCTCGACGATGAGCACGTCACCTCCGGCGAAATCCGAGGTTTCGCCGTCTATGTGGATCTTGCCGGTGCCGGAGAGAATGAGGAAGATCTCCGGGTCTGGGTGGGTGTGCCGGCCCATGGCATGGCTGATCCGGCCGGGCGGCAGTGTGGAGATCCCGCCCGACTCCACCCGGTACCCGGGCAGCGACACACCGGCTCCCATGGCCGTCAGCGTGCTCCTACGCATCTACGTCCGCCTCCTTCGCGGCTTGGTCGATGGCGGTGAGCTCGTCGTCGGTGAAGTCGAGCCGGTCCACGGCCGCCACATTGGCCTCCAGTTGCTCGGGGCTGGAGGCGCCGACCAGCACGGAGGTGATGCGCCGGTCGCGCAGCGCCCAGGCCAGCGCGAGCTGCGCGACGCTCTGGCCGCGGGCGGCGGCGATCGCGGACAGTGCCCGGACGAACGTCAGCACCTGCGGGGTGACCCGGTCGGGGGTGAGGAAGCGCCCTTCGGCGGCGCGGGAGTCGGCGGGGATGCCGTCGAGGTAGCGGTCGGTCAGCAGGCCCTGGGCCAGCGGCGAGTAGACCACGCAGCCGACGCCTTCCTGCTCCAGCACATCGAGCAGGGACTCCTCGATGCGCCGGTTGAGCAGCGAGTAGGACGGCTGGTGCACCAGCAGCGGGGTGCCGAGGCCGCGCAGCAGGCCGGCCATCTCAGCCGTCCGCTCGGGAGAGAAGTTGGAGACCCCGACGTACAGGGTGCGACCGGTGCGGACCATGTGGTCCAGCGTGGCCGCCGTCTCCTCCAGCGGCGTCTCCTCGCCATCCCGATGCAGGTAGAAGATGTCGACGTAGTCGAGGCCGAGCCGGGCCAGCGAACGATCGAGCGTGGCCAGCAGGTGCTTGCGGGACCCGCCGTAGCCATAGGGGCCGTCCCACATGGGGTTGAAGCCCTTGGTGGTGACGACGACCTCGTCCCGCAGCGCCTTCGGGAAGATCCGGCCAAAGGTGGCTTCGGCGGCGCCGAACGGCGGCCCGTAGCGGTCGGCGATGTCGAAATGGGTGATGCCCAGGTCCAGCGCCTTGTGCAGGATCGCACGCTGGCTCTCGACCGGCTTGCCCTCGCCGAAGTTGTGCCACAAGCCGAGCGACACGGCAGGCAGGAGCAGTCCGCTGCGGCCGCACCTACGGTACGGCTGACGTTCGTACCTTTCCTTAACGTCGATCAACGATTACCTTCCTGCGATACCCGTGAGCGTGACACCCCGGATGAACGTCTTCTGGGCCAGGAAAAAGATGACGAGGATGGGCAGCATCGACATGATCGCGACGGCCATCATCTGGTTGTACTGGGTGACGAACTGGCCGTTGAACATGCCCAGACCCTGCGCGAGCGTGAGCTTCTCCACCGAGCGCAGGTAGATGGTGTTCTCCAGATACTGGTTCCAGTTGCCGACGAAGGAGAACAGGCAGATCGCCGCGATCGCCGGCTTGGCCAGCGGCAGCATGACGGTCCACAGGATGCGCAGCTCCGAGGCCCCGTCGATGCGGGCGGCGTCGATGAGCTCCTGCGGGATCGTGGTGAAGAACTGCCGCAGCAGGAAGATGTAGAGCGCCACGCCGAAGAACTCCGGCACGATCAGCGGCAGATACGTGTCCACCCAGCCGAGCTTCGAGAACATGATGAACTTCGGCACCAGCGTGATCTCACGCGGGATCATCATCGTGGCCAGCAACGCCGTGAACATGATGCCGGCCGCCCGCGCCCGCATCCGCGCGAAGGCGTAGGCGGGCAGGATGCACGAGATGAGGTTCCCGATCATGGACAGCGCGGTGATCAGGATCGTGTTCAGCAGGAACCTGGTGAACGGCAGCGACCCCGACCAGCCCTTGACATAGTTCTCGAAGTGGAAGGAGTCCGGGAACCATTGCGGCGGGAAGGCGAGGTTGTCGGCGTCGGACTTGAGCGAGGTGGTCAGCATCCACAGGAACGGCAGCAGGAACACCGCCGAGCTGATGATCAGCAGGATGTACGCCCCGCTACGCCGGATCCGCCTGATGCGCTCGGCCTGATCGGACGTCAGGGACGGGCCCGGCTTCGTACGCGCGGGCCGGGCCGCGGTCTCGAGGAGCATCGGGGACCTCACTTGAACTCGTAGTGCACCCAGCGCCTGGCCAGGCTGAACTGGATCGCGGTCACGACGATGACCAGCACGAACATGGCCCACGACAGCGTGGCCGCGTACCCCATGTCGAAGTAGACGAAGGCGTGCCGGTAGATGTAGAGCCCCAGCACCATGGTCGCGTTGCCGGGACCGCCTTCGGTCATGACGAGGATGAGCACGTAGCTCTGGAGTGCGGCGATGAACCCCGTCACCACGTTGAAGAAGATGACCGGCGACATCATCGGCACGGTCACGCTCCAGAACCTGCGCCACCAGCCGGCCCCGTCGATCTCCGCCGCCTCGTACAACGTCTTCGGGATGCCCTGCAGGCCGGCCAGGTAGATGACGATGGTGTTGCCCGCGCCCCACACGCTCATCAGCACCAGCCCGGGGATGGCCCACTCCTGGGAGGCGAGCCAGCCGGGCCCCTGGATGCCGACCGATGCCAGCACCTTGTTGATCAGCCCGTAGTCGGGGTGCAGGATGTTCAGCCACAGCAGCGCGGTGGCGAGGCCCGACACCACCGACGGCAGGTACATCACCGTGCGGAACAGGCCCTGGAAGCGCAGCGGCTGGTTGAGCAGCAATGCCAGCAGGAACGTGAACGTCACGCCGAGCGCCACCGAGCCCAGGCCGTACTGCACGGTGTTCTCGATCGACTCCCAGAACTCGGGATCGTTGAACATGCGCACGTAGTTGCCGAACCCCACCCACGTCGGCGTCTGCAGCAGGTTCCACTGCATGAAGCTCAGGACCACGGCGGCGAGGATCGGGCCCGCGCTGAACAGCACGAACCCGATCAGCCACGGCGAGACGAACAGGTGGAAACGCCGGGCCTCCCGACGCGCCAGCGGACTGACGGCAGTCATGCGATCTTGTTCTCGCTCAGCACGGGGGTGACCTTGTCGGCGATCTCCTTCAGCGCGTCAGCCAGGTTGATCTTGCCGAGCTGCGCCCGCTCCCAGATCGGCAGGGCGGTGTCCACGACCTTCTTGTTGGCCGGCAGCCGCAGCACGCCGTCGCCGGAGGCGTAGTCGGCCATGACCTTCTTGACCAGGTCGGCCGAGTCCGCCGGGATGCCGAGCGCCTGGGCGTTGTCCTCCCACGCCGACTGACGGGCCGGGGCGGCGATCCGGCGGAACTTGTAGCCGGAGGCCGACAGGTATTCGTGCATGTAGATCCAGGCGGCGTCCTTGTTCTGGGACGAGGACGCCATCACCAGCGCGCTGCCCACGGCCGGGGTCGTGCGGCCCTCCGGCCCCTTGGGCACCTCCGTGACGCCCCACTTGAGATCCTTCAGCTTGGACAGCTCCAGCATGATCCACGCGCCGTTGATCGTCATGGCCGCGTGCCCGGCCCTGAACGGATCGACCTTCTCCAGCGCCTGCATCTCGGCCAGGCTCGGCACCGCCTTGTCCTTGACCAGCAGGTCCAGCCAGCGGCCCATGACTTGACTGGCGTTCGGCTCGGTGATCAGCACCTTGGACTCGGTCTCGTCCAGGAAGCGGCCGCCGAACGGCATCAGGTACACGGGGCTCAGGTCGGGCGCCGGCTTCGGCATCGGCGTGAACCCGTAGACCTTGTCCACGCCCGACCCGCTGGTCGTCTTCCTGGCCGTCTCGAAGACCTGGTCGAACGTCCAGCTCTCGTCCGGGTATTTCAGCCCGGCCTTGTCGAACAGGTCCTTGTTGTAGAAGAGCAGCTTGGGCGCCATGTCGGTGGGCAGCCCGTACAGGGCGCCGTCCCGCTTGAAGTAGGCGAGCCCGGGCTGCGGGATGTCGTCCATGTCGAACTCGGGCGTCTTGGCGATGTAGTCGTCCAGCGACTGCAGGACCTTGTTGGCGATGAGGTTCTGCGTCCAGGAGTAGTGGTTGTAGAGCACGTCGGGCAGCGTGCCGCCGGCCGCCTGCGCCATGTACTTCGTGAGGAACTGGTCGAAGGGCGCGGACTCGCGCTTGATCTCGATGTTCGGGTGCCGCTTCTTGAAGAAGAAGTCGAACTGCGCGTTGCGGACCTCGGTGACGGCGTCCGTGGTGAGCGCCACCGTGATCACGACCTTGGACGCCGGGTCGGCCACGTTCGTCTTCGGCCAGGTCAGCGAGTTGTTGAGCTGCTCGGCCTCCTCGAACGGCCAGGCGTCGCTGCTGGGGCGGTTCGGGTCGATCACCTGCGCACCGGACTTGACCGGGGCCGCGGCCTGCTTCTGCTGGCGGCTGTCGCCGCAGGCGGACAGCGCTGCGGCCGCCACCGCCAGGGCCAGCATCTGCCGACGGTTCATCTCCATGGGGGTGGGCCTTTCACAGGAAGAGCTCGATCACCGGCACGGCCACGTCGGGGCGCTGCACCGGGAGCTGCAGGGTCAGGGTGCCGGGCGGCAGCGCGCCCAGCTTCGTGTGCCCGCTGTCCACGGCCGGGTCGGTGACCAGGACGCGGATCTCCGAGGCGTCGTTGAGCAACTGCGCGTACCGCACCTTGCCCGCCAGGCCTGGCAGGTGCAGATGCTTGTACGGCCAGGCGAACAGGTGCACGTAGAGCCGGTCGCCGCGCTGGGTGTAACGGCAGTCCTCCGGCGCCTCGTACGTGCTCGGCCCGGCGCCGTAGATTGACCGGCCGTGCAGCCGCGTCCACTCGCCGATGCCGCGCAGCGTCTCCAGCGCACGCGGGTCGAACGCGCCGCGCCCGTTGGGTCCCACGTTGAGCAGCAGGTTGCCGTTCTTGGAGACGGTGTCGACCAGCATCCGCACGAGCAGGTCCACCGGCTTGTAGTCGAGGTTGTCGCGGTCGTAGCCCCAGCTGCCGTTGAGCGTCTGGCAGGCCTCCCACGCCTCGGCCGGCGAGGCGGGCGGCTGGAACTGCTCGGGCGTGGTGAAGTCGCCGGGGATCTCCAGGCGGTCGTTGATCAGGGTGTCCGGCTGCAGCCTGCGGACCATGGCCGCCAGCTCCTCCGAACGCCAGTCCGCCGCTCCCTTGCCACCGGGCGTGCGCTTGCCGTTCCTGACCCGCTTCGAGTAGGAGAAGTCAAACCACATCGTGTCGATTCGGCCATAGCGGGTAAGCAGCTCTTCGACCTGGTTGTGCAAATACGACTGGTATTTCTCGATGTTTCGGTCATCGGGGGACGCGCCCTCGACGTACGCCGGGTGCAGGCCGTCGATCGGGAAGTGCGGGTGGTGCCAATCGATCAGCGAGTGGTAGAAGCCCACCCCGAGCCCGCGGGCGCGGAAGGCCTCCACGATCGGGCCGACGAGGTCCTTGCCGTACGGCGTGTTCGCGACCGAGTAGTCGGTGTAGGCCGAGTCCCACAGGCAGAAACCGTCGTGGTGCTTGGTCGTCAGCACCATGTAGCGCATGCCCGCGCCGGCCGCCGCCTCCGCCCACGCGTCCGGGTCGAACAGGTCGGGGTCGAAGTGGTCGAAGTAGGGCTGATACTGCTCGTCCGTGAGCCGCTCACGCTGCTTGACCCACTCGTGGCGGGCGGCGAGCGCATAGAGGCCCCAGTGGATGAACAACCCGAACCGTTGCTCACGGAACTCCGCCAGCCGGGCGGTAGAGGTCGGATGTATAGCCGGAGTGGTGCGGTCGTCTGGCGACTTTCCGTGAGGCATGGCCGTACCGTAGACCGACTAATTAACTTCGTCAAGAATTGAATTGAAACCCGTCGCAACCTAGGCTCTTGCGCAATGTGAGGAGAGTCGGGCACCTTGCGTGGCCGGAGCGGGAACGGCCGTCGCCGGGCTGCAGGACGCGATCGACTCCTCCTATCTCTTTCTCCATGGAGGGTCACGTGCCGAATTGGACGTTCAGCGACGGGGATCTGAAGGCGGTGCTCGACCTGTCTCCGGGGGGCGAGCTCACGCTGGAGTTGCGGCACGCCGGGCGGGTCGTGCTCGAGTCGTCCAGGCTCGGAGTCCGCACCGCCCACGCGGACCTGAGCACGGGCCTCGTCCCGGCCGGGATGTCAGAGCGGCAGGTCGAGGAGTCCTACCGGACGGTGACCGGGAAACGGCGCGAGCACCGGTACACGGCCGGCGAATGGACGTTGTCGTTCACCACGGGCGGGCACCGGCTCGACCTGCAGATCCGGGTCGGCGACCACGGCGTGGCCTACCGCTACGTGATTCCCTGGACCGGCCCGGTGACCGTGGTGGAGGAGATCTCGGAGTACGTCGTGCCGGGTGACGCTCGCGCGGTCCTGCTGCCGTACGAGAACGGGCGCTGCGACTACGAGGAGATCCACCGGCACACCACGGTGGCCGGCGCCGAGCCCATCCTGTACGGCTACCCGTCGCTCTTCCAGGCCGGCGACGCCTGGCTGCTGATCACCGAGTCGAACCTGGACGCCGGATACGCCGGCTCCCGCCTGCGCTTCGACGGCCGCGCCTTCCGCCTCGACCTGCCGGACCCGTACGTGACCGCGGCCAGCCCGCTCGTCACCCCGTGGCGCACGACGATCGTCGGCGACCTGGCCACCATCGTCGAGAGCGACCTGGTCACCAGCCTCGCCGCACCGTCCGAGGTCGAGGACACGTCCTGGATCCGGCCCGGAGCCGCCGCCTGGTCGTGGTGGTCCGACGGGCCCTCCACGCGGGACCTGGAGGCCCAGAAGCGCTGGGTGGACTTCGCCGCCGCGAACGGCTGGCCGTACCTGCTGGCGGACGCCGGCTGGAACAAGGAGTGGATGCCCGACCTCATCGCCTACGCCCGCGACCACGGCGTCGGCGTGTGGCTCTGGTCGCACTGGCAGCACGTCGACACCGAGCTGGAGCACCGCGAGAAGCTCGCGCTATGGAAGGAGTGGGGCGCCGTCGGCGTGAAGATCGACTTCACCGAGTCGGACGGCCAGGACCGGATGCGCTGGTTCGACGCCATCCTCGCCGCGACCGCCCGGCTGGAGCTCATGGTGGTCTTCCACGGCGGCACGATCCCGCGCGGCACCGAGCGCACCTGGCCGCAGTTCATGACCGCCGAGGCGGTCAAGGGCGCCGAATGGATCAAGCCGAAGCCCGGCAAGGAACCGCTCTACCCGGCCACCCACTACCTGTCCCTCGCGTTCACCCGCAACGTGCAGGGCCCGATGGACTTCACGCCGTGCACGTTCACCGCGGTGCGCGCCATCTCGGCCGGGTTCGAGCTCGCCCTGTCGGTGCTCTTCGAGTCCGGGATCCAGCACTTCGCCGACTCCATCGAGGCCTACCAGGCCAGGCCGGAGGCGCTGCGGCTGCTGTCCACCGTGCCGGTCGCGTGGGACGACACGCGGCTGGTGTCCGGCGACCCCGCCGATCACATCGTGCTGGCCAGGAGGAGCGGCGGCGAGTGGTACGTCGGCGCCGGCGTGTCCGGTGAGGCCCGCACGCTCACCGTGCCGCTCAACTTCCTCGACGAAGGGGAGTGGACGGCCGAGATCTACCAGGACGCCCCCGGTGACCGGATCGCGGTCGAGACCGTCACGGTTCCGGCCGGGGGCAAGCTCGACCTCGCCGTCGCCCTGAACGGCGGATTCACCCTTCACCTCAGGAGAGCACTCTCATGACGACCAGACGAGCGGGCGGCGTCTTAGCCGCCCTGGCACTCACGGCGGTCGCGTTACCCGCCTCGCCCGCGACGGCCGCCGCGTGGACGCTGCGCTGGAACCCCACCGCGCCGAACGAGACCGTGGCCGAGGCGTTCGAGGGCATCGAGGACGACCGCGCCGACTCCCATCCCGGCGTCACGCACATCTACGTCTCCGGCAACGCCTACCGCTTCGACATGCACACCCAGGACCGCGACGGCTCCGACAGGCAGCGCAACGAGGTCAAGGGCATGCGCACGAGCAGCAGCTCGTACCTGAAGATCCTGAAGAATCAGACCTGGCGGATCTCCTACCAGATGTACATTCCCGACACGCTGGACGCCACCACCAGCTTCACCCACATCGCCCAGATGAAGACGCCCGGCTCCGGCGCGCCGCTCTACACGATGTCGCTGCCGGTCTCCGGCGGCACCCCGAAGATCAACGTCCGCTACTGGGACGAGGCCGAGCAGACCCACGAGGTGGGCAGCACGAACCTCGGCCCCATCCAGGGCAAGTGGCTCGACACCACCTTCGAGTTCAAGGCCGCCGACAGCGGCTACCTGCGCTGGACGCTCAAGGACGGTGCCACCACGCTCGTCGACCGGCGCATGGACGACACCGACCTGTGGCGGGGCGACGACGAGTACCTGCGGCCCAAGTGGGGGATCTACCGCAGCATCAACAGCGCCGGCCTCCAGGACACCTACCTGCTGATCAGGAACCTCCGGGCCTTTCAGCTCACCGGCAGTGGGGTGACGTCCTGATGAGGAGCCTGCGCCTGGCCGGCGCGCTCTCGGCGCTCGCGCTGCTCCTCGCCGCCGCGCCGCCGGCCCAGGCTGGAGCCGGGGCAGGGGAGCCGCGCTGGGAGACCCGGTGGAATCCGAGCCCGTGGCGGCACGGCGTGAACGCGTTCGAGGCGCTGGAAGACGACCGGCGCGGCTCCCACCCGGAGGGCCAGCCGCACGTTTACGTCCAGGGCAACGCCTGGCGGTTCGACGCGCACCTGGAGGACCGCGACGGCTCCGACCGCATGCGGAACGAGGTACGCGGCATGCGGGCCGCCGACGGCCGGGCGCTGGAGATGCGTAAGGACGAGACGTGGCGGATCACGTACCAGATGTACATTCCCGACACGCTTGACGCGACCACCAGCTTCACCCACATCTGGCAGCTGAAGACGTCCGACATCGGCACCCCGGTCGCGCAGGTGTCGCTGCCGGTCGTCAACGGCGTGCCGAAGATCGCGGCCCGCTACTGGACGCTGGAGGACAACAAGTCCCACGACTTCGCCACCGCCGATCTGGAGCCGATCCAGAACAAGTGGGTGAGCGTCACCATCGAGCTCAAGTCCGCCGACGACGGCTACATGCGATGGGTGTTGCGGGACGGGTCGCGGACCATCGTTGACCAGAAGGTGGAGAACATCGACCTGTGGTGGACGCCGGAGCAGTACAACCGGCCCAAGTGGGGCATCTACCGCAGCATCAGGAGCGCCGGGCTGCAGGAGACGTACCTGCTGGTCAAGGACCTCAAGGCGGAGCAGCTCGGGCCCGCGACGCCACCGATCACGCTGCCGCCGCCGGACCGGAGCCCCGGCACGTACGAGGCCGAGCGGGTCGGCAACGTCTGGGAGGGCGCGGCAGAACCCGCCTACTGCGCCGTGTGCTCCGGTGGGCGGAAGGTGATCCTCATCGGCGGCAACGTCTACGACTACGCCGTGGTCAAGGGCGTGCTGTCGGAGACCACCGGGGCCAGGCAGATGACCGTGCACGCGCTGGTGGACGGCTCCCAGACGTACGCGGTCAGCGTCAACGGCGGCGACGCGATCCAGGTGCCCATGACCGGGACCAAGGACACGGTCACGACCACGACCGTGCCGGTGGACCTGGTGGCCGGGGTCAACACGGTCCGCTTCTACAGCCACACCGCCCGCTCGCCCGAGCTCGACAAGATCGTCATCAAGTAAGGGACCCCCATGGCACATGACCTCAGCAGGCGCGCCGTGCTGACCGCGGGAGGCGCGCTGGCGCTGACCGCGGCGGCCGGCGCGCGCCCCGCCGCCGCCACACCGCCCTGGCAGTCCCGGCTAGTTCACTACGACGGGCAGGGGCGGCTCGCCTACGAGCAGGACGCCGAAGCCAACCGCGTCCCCGACTTCAGCCACGCCGGCTACCGCAACGGCGAGCGGCCGATCCCGCACGTGCCGGTCGTCAGGACGATCCGGCCGGTCGAGGGTGACAACACCGCCCACATCCAGGCGGCGCTCGACGCGATCGGGGCCCTGCCGCGCGCCCGCCGCGGCGCGTTGCTGCTGCTGCCCGGCGTGTACCCGGTGGCGGGCACGTTGTACGTGCGGGCGAGCGGCACCGTGTTACGCGGCGTCGGCGACGGCGAGGACCCGTCGAGCAACACGATCGTCAAGGCGACCGGGAACAACCCCAAGGACCGCAACGTGATCGTGGCCGGCGGGGTCGCGGGCGGCGGCTGGACGGGCGAGGTCCCGGGCACCCGTACCGAGATCACCACCGGGTTCGTGCAGGTGGGGTCGCGCGCGTTCGAGGTGGCGAACCCGGGGGCGCTGCGCCCTGGCGACAACATCGTCATCACCCACCCCTGCACCGAGGAGTGGCTCAAGGCCATCGACTACGGCGGCCACGACGTGGGGCCGCCCTGGAAGGTCGGCGAGCACCCCATCGTCTACAACCGCTACGTCCGCGACGTGTCCGGGAACGTCGTCACGATCGACGTGCCGGTCTTCAACCACCTCAACCGCGCCCACGCCACCTCCTTCCTCTACAAGTGGGACCGGGCCGGGCTCGTCACCCACGTGGGCGTGGAACGGCTGCGCGTGGACATCGAATACCACGGCGATCCCGAGCAGGACGAGGACCACGCCTACAACGCGATCGTCCTGCTGCGTACCGAGGACTCATGGGTACGCGACTGCACCATGCTGCACTTCACCCAGGCCGGCGTCGCCACCCAGGAGACCACCCGGGCCACGGTCGAGAACTGCCGGGCCATCGACCCGGTCAGCATCGTGACCGGCAGCAGGCGCTACAACTTCAACACCTACGTGTACTCCCAGCAGGTGCTCTTCCGCGACTGCTACGCCTACAAGGCCAGGCACGCCTTCGTCTCCAACGGCCACAGCACGGTCTCCGGTGTGGTGTTCCTGCGCGGCACCGCCGAATACGCGCTCAACTCCAGCGAGGGCCACCGCCGCTGGTCACAGGCCCTGCTGTTCGACGGCCACCGGGACGTGGACCCGCACTACGGCTACACGCTCGGCCTGTACAACCGCGGCCGCTACGGCACCTCGCACGGCTGGTCCGCGGCCCACTCGGTGGCCTGGAACTGCGACGTCGCCACCAGCAGGCTCATCGTGCAGAAGCCGCCGACCGCACAGAACTACGCGATCGGCTGTCGCGGGACGGTCACCGGCGACGGGCCCTTCCAGCAGCCCGCTGGCTACATCGAGGGCGCCGGTCAGCCCGGCCTCTTCCCGCCCTCACTCTACGAGGCCCAGCTGCGGGACCGGCTGCGCCCCGCCTGATCCTCCCGCTCCAACCGCAACAGCCCGCCCTCGGGCACGGTGACCTCCACCAGCCCGGGGGCGAGGTCCACCAGCTCGTCGCCTTCGGTGCGGCCCCGGCAGTCGACCACGGTGGCCCGGGCCCTGCCCGGCGAGGCGACCTGGAGCAGCACGTCGGCGGAGGCGTCGCCATTGGCCAGCCACAACATGCCGGCCTCGGGGACGTGGACGGGCATCGGCGCGTACCTGGCGGTGATGACCGTGTCCCCGGAACGCGCCGTCACCTGCGGGTAGGCCAGGTCCGGCCGGGCAGGCTCGAACCGGCCCCGCTGGAGCACCTCGGCGTGCTCCCTGAAGAACGACAACCAGAACCGCAGCGCCTCCTCCTGCGCCGGCGACAGCGCGGTCAGATCCACCGAGATCTGCGGGACCGCGAACAACACGTTGATCAGCTGCGTGGCGACCCGCTGCGGGCTCTCGTCCGGGTGCCACATCAGCATGTCGGCGTGCACCGCCAGCGGGCCGGCGATCAGGCGCAGGTCCACGGTGCGCTGCCGGTTGTGCGCGGGGCTGAGCGGGCAGTCGGAGGCGCGGATCATCGTGGCGTACGGCCACAGGCCCGGGCTCACGTACGGCTGGCGCAGCTCGACCAGGCAGTCCCCAGGCAGCTGCGCGAGGAGCCTGCGCACGCCCTCGTTCACGGTGGCGCAGTCGGCCTCGGGGCCCGGCGGCGGCGGGTCCTCGACCGCGAACTGGTCGATGAAGTCGATCTTCAGCCCGTCCATGCCCCACTCCGTGACCGCCCGCGTGAGCTGCTCGGCGAGCAGGTCACGGATGGCGGGGTAGCGAGGGTCGACGATGGCGGCGTTCATGTGCTCCTTGTAGGCCAGCGTGTACGGCCGCACGCGGTCCCAGAGCGCGGTGTGGCGGCCGACGAACGGCAGGGCGTACCAGAGCAGGTACGCGAGCCCTTCACTGCGGACCTTAGCCACATGTCCCGAAATATCAGGAAAGGCGGTGGGTGACGGCTCCCACTCGCCGACGTACCCGTAACCCCGCCCCCGGTCGTCGCTGTGCCAGCCGTCGTCCACGATGATCGCCTCGCAGCCGAGCTCGGCCGCCGGCGCCGCCTGCCGCTCCACGCTCGCGGCGTCGACGTGCTGCTGCATGGCGTACCAGGTGGAGTAGGCGGGCATCCGCGCCGCCCGTGGGACGTCCCGGCCCAGGCCGTGCCGCGCGCCCCACCATTCGGCCACCTCGGCCAGCGTCTGTGCGAAGTGCCGCCGGGTGAGGTCGAGCCGCAGCACGAGTCCGTTCCCCGGTTCGGCCTCGTGCTCCACCCAGAACCCGAACTCGCCGGTCTCCTCCACGACTCCCGTCCGACTGCGTACGGGCCTGACGACCTCGCCGGCCGCGTACGTGCACACGGCCGCGTCACCGGTCCCCACCAGGCACCCGACCGGGGCGTTCTTCTCCAGGGCCGCGGTGCGGGGACGCCGCCAGAACGGCGGCAACCCGCGATGCTCGCCCCCGTCGGCGGCCCAGAACGCGCTCGCGTCCACGCACGGCACGCGCCACGCCACCCGCACCGTGGCCGCCCCCTCGGGCGTGACCCGCACCTCCAGCACGCCTGGAGCGGTCTCGGTAACCGCCCACCTCACCCCACCGCCCGCACCGCTCCCCAAGACCCCGGCTGCGTCGCCCGGCTCCGGTGCAGCGAGGCCCGAGGCGGGGACGGTGGCGGCGCTCGCAGCACCGGCCACCCCGCCCGTGTCGCTTGCAGTCGGCTCGAGGGTGGCGACGGTAGTGGGATTGGGGGCCGACGCAGGGGCCGGGTCGCCGGTGGAGGTTGGTGGTGTGGCCGGGGTCGGGGTGGCCGTGCAGGTGAAGGTGAGGCCGGCCGCCTGGAAGCGCACCTCCTCCGGCTCGTGTCGCGGCTTTCCGTCGTGCGGCTGCCAGATGCCGGGGGCGGCGGTCAAATCAGCGCTCCTGGGAGGTGAAGAGGGTCTGGATGGCGACCGCGGCCGCGCCGCGCGCCCACTGCTCGAACGTCCGCGGCCGCAGCAGCAGACGGCAGTCGGCCGCCGCGCCGAACGCCTGGCTGGCGAACGACCGGTTGATCTGCTCCTCGAACAGGTCGTACGCCGCGAGCCCCTGTACGTCACCGGTCACGATGATCCGCTCGGGCCCGAACAGATTGGCCATCGCCGCGATGCCCAGCCCGATGGCGTGCCCCGCCCGGGCGAAGACCTCCCGCGCCGCCGTGTTCCCCGCGTGGGCGACGTCGATGGCCGCGTCGATGGTCAGCGACGCGTCGCCGGTGGCCGCGCGTACGGCGGCCACGATGGGCGCGGTCCCGGCGATGGCCTCCACGCAACCGCGCCCGCCGCAGTGGCACTCAGGCTCCTCACCGCCCACCGGGATGTGGCCGATCTCCCCGGCCACGCCGTGCGAGCCGGCCACCACCCGGTCGTTGGCCACCAGCCCGCAGCCGATGCCGGCCCCCACCGTGACCAGCGCGAACGACGACGCCCCCACGCCGTCGCCGAACCACTGCTCGGCCACGGTGAGCGACCTGACATCGTTCTCGACCGTGACGTTGAGTCCCGTCGCCGCGCCGGCCAGCCGCGCCAGCGGGACCTGCCGCCAGCCCAGAAAGGGGGAGTACCGCACCAGGCCGAGCGCCTTGTCCACGTCCCCCGACACGGCCAGGCCCAGCCAATGGCAGCGCTCGTCGTAGGCCGGATCGTCCGCCCGCAGGGCGGCGACCAGCTCGGCCAGCGCCTCGACCACGCCCTCGGGCGACGTGGTCGTCAGGCGGCGGTGCGCCGACACCAGGGGCTTGGCCCGCAGGTCGGTGATGACGCCGATGAGCTCGTCATCGGTGATCTTCACGCCGGCGAAGAACTCCCGGTTCGCCCTGATCGTCAGCGGGCTGGCCGGCCGTCCGGCGCCGGGCGCCGTACGCTCGGTGGCCTCCAGCTCCTCCAGGTAACCTGCGTCGATGAACGGGCGGGCGGCCTTGGTCACGGCGGCCGACGACAGGCCGCTGCGCCTGGCGATCTCCACTCGGGTCACCGGACCTTGGGTGAGCACCATGGTGAAGACGGTGGCCTCAGCGCGGGTGGTGGTGAGCCGAGGATGCATGGCGGCAATCGTAGCACTAATTAACTTCCTCAAGAATTGAATTGGAACGTGACGAAAGCGGCCATTTTTCCCCGTTTAACGCCTCAGCCCAGAGAGAGGCGGTCCAGGTCCGGGGCTGCGGCCGTATCGTTGTGGATCTTGATGGTGTTGGCCCCTGCTCGCAGGGTGGCCGGCACGGACGTGGTGTAGGGAGTGCTGAGACATCCCATGTCTGTTTCCGGGCTCTGACGAGGCCAATGACGCCGCCCGCGCCACCCTGCGGGTAACGCGGGCGGCTCACGTGCGCCCATCGGATCCGGGTTAGGAAACTTTCCTAAAGAATGGTGCGTTCCAGGTGTTGACGCCTGTGGCTGTTTGTGGGAACACGTTCTAAAGCTCCAATCTCTTACCCAAGGCATCACTCTCAGCCAGGAGCGCCCGATGAACTTCAGCAAGTCCCGGGCCTGCGCCATCGCCTGCTTACTCATCATGGGAATGGCCGCCCTCCCCGCCGCCGCGGCGCCGACAAGGTACGAGGCCGAGAACGCGACGATCTCCCAAGGAGCCGTGGAGTCGAACCACGCCGGCTATTCCGGCACCGGCTTCGTCAACGGCACCAACGTCGCCGGCTCCTCCATCGAATGGACGATCACCGCGCCCGGCGCCGGCACCGCCACGCTGGCCTTCCGCTACGCCAACGGCACCGGCGCGGACCGCCCCAGCGACATCTCGGTCAACGGCACGACCGTGGCGGCGAGCCGGTCCTTCCCCGCCACCGCGAGCTGGGCCACCTGGGCCACGGTCACGCTGACCGCGCCGGTCGTCGCGGGCGCGAACAAGGTCAGGGCCACCGCCACGACCGCGGGAGGCAACCCCAACTTCGACTACCTCGACGCCGACGTCCCGGCCGGCGCGTTCACCGACTACCAGGCGGAGACGGCGACGATCTCCCAAGGCGTCGTCGAGTCGAACCACGCCGGGTTCACCGGCTCGGGCTTCGTCAACTACGCCAACGTGACCGGCTCGTACGTCGAGTTCTCCGTCAGCGCCGCCGCGGCCGGCACCCAGACCCTGACCTTCCGCTACGCCAACGGCACCACCGCCGACCGGCCCATGACCATCACCGTCAACGGCACCGCCGTGGCCACCGCCCGGTCCTTCCCGAGCACCGGTGCCTGGGCCACTTGGCAGGAGGTCACCCTGGACGCGCCGCTGACCGCGGGCGCCAACACGGTCCGGGCCACGGCCACCACCGAAGGCGGCGGGCCGAACCTCGACCGGCTGCGCGTCACCGGCGCCGGCGACACCGAGAAGCCCACCTCGCCAGGGCAGCCGGTCTGCTCGGCCATCGCGCACAACGCCCTGACGCTGGACTGGCCGCCGGCCACCGACAACATCGGCGTGGTGGCGTACGACATCTACCACCAGGGCCAGCAGATCGCGACCGCGACCGCGCCACCGCACCGGCTGACCGGGCTCACCCCCGACTTCGGCTACCAGCTGTCGGTGTTCGCCCGGGACGCCTCCGGCAACGTGTCGCTGAGCAGCCCCGAGGCGAACTGCCGCACGCTGCCCGCCCCCGCCGACGACCCGCCCTCGCCACCCGGGCAGCCGACGGTCAGCGGCGTGCAGGCCACCTCCGCGACCGTGACCTGGGCAGCCTCCACCGACGACAACGGCGTGCGCGCCTACCTGGTCCGCGACCACGCCACCAACGCCGTGCTGGCCACCGTCACCGGGACCCCGCCCGCGACCACGGCCACGGTGCCGCTGGAATGCGCCCGCACCTACCAGGTGCACGTCGTGGCGCGCGACAGCGCCAACCAGCTGTCCATGCCGAGCGCGCCGTCCGCGTCGTTCACCACCAGCACCTGCGGCACGGTGCCGCAGCCGCCGACCAATGTCGCCGGCGGCTGGGACGTCCCGTGGGACATCTCCTGGGCGCCGGACGGGACGTACGCGCTGGTGACTGAGCGGGACACGTTCCGGGTCTTCAAGGTGACCACCTCCGGCACGAAGACGCAGGTCGGGACCGTCCCCAACACGCAGACGACCAACGGCGAGGGCGGCCTGATGGGCCTGGACTTCTCGCCCACCTGGAACGGCACCACCGACCAGGACGTGTTCTTCATGCACACCGCCTCCGAGGGCAACCGCATCGCCAAGATGAGCTTCAACGGCACCACGCTCAGCGGCTACGCCAGTGTCCTGCAGGGCATCGACAAGAACCGCTACCACAACGGCGGACGGATCAGGTTCGGCCCCGACGGCTATCTCTACGTCGCCACCGGCGATGCCCAGCAGTCGAGCAACGCCCCGGACCTGGACTCGCTCAACGGCAAGATCCTGCGCATCACCAGGACCGGCGCCGCCGCGCCGGGCAACCCGTTCGGCACCCGCGTCTACAGCTACGGCCATCGCAACCCGCAGGGCCTGGCCTGGGACTCGGCCGGCCGGCTGTGGTCGTCGGAGCTGGGCAACTCCTCACGCGACGAGCTCAACCTCATCCTGCCGGGCCGCAACTACGGCTGGCCCACCTGCGAGGGCACCTGCAGCGTGTCCGGCATGACCAACCCCAAGTACACCTGGGGCGTCGCCGAGGCCTCCCCGAGCGGCATCGCCATCGTCGGCAACACCGTCTTCATGGCGGCGCTGCGCGGCCAGCGGCTGTGGCGCATCGTGCTCAACGGCGAGAACGTCACGACGGTCAACTCCTACTTCAACGGCACCTACGGCAGGCTCCGCGCGGTCGAGAAGGTGCCCGGCGCCGCCGCCATCTGGTTCGGCTCCACCAACTCCGACAACAACGGCGACGGCTCCGCCGACACGATCCGCCGCTCCACCATCCAGTAATCACCCCAGGAAGTGACCACATGACACAACCCTTGTCCCGGCGCCGCTTCGGACTCCTCCTCGGCGCGGTCGCCGCCGTGCCGCTCCTGCCGGCGCGTCCCGCGTTCGCGGCGCCCACCCTGCTCCCGTCCGGGATGACGTGGCAGCTGATGTGGTCGCCGTCGGCGTCGGCCAACGGCATGGGGGCGTGGGAGACCATCGAGGACGACCGCGCCGACTCCCACCCGGCGGGCGCGCCCCACATCCGCCCCGACGGCGACAACTACCGCTTCACCATGCACATGGTCGACCGTGACACCAGCACGGACCGGCAGCGGCACGAGGTGACCGGCAACCGTACCTCCAGCAGCAGTTACCTGTCCTGGCGGACGGGCGAGTTATGGCGGGTCACCTACTCGATGTACATCCCGAGCACGCTCAAGGCCACCACGACCTTCACCCACATCTTCCAGACCAAGATGCCCGGTTCGGGAACGTCGCCGATCACGGTCACCTCGCTGCGCCGGGTGGACGGCAGGCAGACCATCGAGCACAAGATCTTCGAGCCGAACATCCTGGTCGGGCGGACCGACCTGGAGCCGCTGCACAACAAGTGGATCGACATCGACTACGAGATCAAGATCGGCGACGGCTCGGCCGGCGCGGTCCGGTGGGTCGTCAGGAACGGCGGCACCACGGTGGTGGACGCGACGACGACGGGCGTGGACACGTTCCTCGGTGACCGGGTGCGCCCTAAGTGGGGGATCTATCGGTCGCTGGGCGACACGTCGGGCTCGCTGCAGGACTGCCACCTGCTGCTGACGAGACTCAGGTCGTACAAGGCCGTCCCGGGCGGCGGCGGGGGCGTCACGCGGTACGAGGCGGAGAACGCCACGATCTCGCAGGGCGTGGTCGAGTCCAACCACGCGGGATACTCCGGTACGGGCTTCGTCAACGGCGACAACGCGGCGGGCTCGTACGTCGAGTGGACCGTCAACGGCGCCGCCGGAGCGGCCACCCTCAGGATCCGGTACGCCAACGGCACCACCATCGGCCGCCCCGCGACGATCACCGTCAACGGCGCCACGGTCGCCGCCGACCAGCCCTTCAACGGCACCGGCGCCTGGGCCACGTGGGCGACCGCCACCGTGCCCGTCACCCTGCGCTCGGGCGCCAACACGGTGCGGATCACTGCCAACACCGCCGGCGGCAAGCCGAACCTGGACTACCTCGAGGTGGTGCAATGACGAGCCGGGCCGTGCGTCTTCGGTGGTCTGCCGGGGAACAGGTGCGGCATGGAAGTGCTGAGCAGCCGCGTGCTGCTGCGTCCGAACGATCTCGTGCGCAGCCGCCGCTTCTACGCCGAGACACTCGGCCTGGCCGTCTATCGCGAGTTCGGCCCGGCCGACCAGCCGGGGACGGTGTTCTTCCTGGGCCAGGGATTCCTGGAGCTGTCGGGGCACTGTGAGGACGGGGCCAGCCCGGGTGTGTCGCTCTGGCTGCAGGTACGCGATGTGGCAGGCGAGGAGGAACGCCTGCGCCAGGCGGGCGTCACCGTGCTGCGGGAGGCCCGCCTGGAGCCGTGGGGGCTCGTCGAGTCGTGGATCGCGGACCCCGACGGCCACCGCATCGTCCTGGTCCAGGTGCCGCCCGACCACCCCCTGCGCCGCGATCCGCGCTGACGGGCCGCATGGTTCGGTGGGGGAGACTAAGGAGGTGAGTAACGACCGTCCCGCCCCGCCTGTGACGAGCCCCTCGATCATCCTGCTGACGCTGGCCCGCCGCATCGAGACCGAGCTCAACGCCGCTCTCGCGCCGCTGGAGCTCACCGTCAGCAGGCTCGGGCTGCTCGGCCACATCGCCGTGGTGCCCGGGGTGTCGTTCAGCGACCTGGCCCGGATGTCGGGCACCACGGTGCAGAGCGTGCACACCGCGGTGAAGGCGCTGGTCGGCGCGGGACTGGTGCACGATCACACCGCCCGCGCGGGCTCCGCCTCGGCGATCGAGGTCACGCCCGAGGGGGCCCGCCTGCTGGAGCGGGCCAAGCAGGCGGTGGCCGAGGTGGACGAGCGCATGTTCGGCCCGGACTCCGATCCCGTGCAGCGGCAGATCGGACAGGCGGTGCTGGCCGCCTTCGCGCTCTGAGTCATGCTCCCGGCCGGCCGGCGGCGCGACCTTAAGCGCATGAGCAGGAATCCGTAAGCAGCACCGGCCAGTTGTGCCCAGGAAGCACGACCGCAAGGTGAAGGAGATCTGCCATGAGGAAGCTCATCGAGTCGACGTTCGTCACCCTCGACGGCGTCATCAGCGACCCGCACGTCTGGGGCCGGCCGTACTCGCTGAAGGAGGCGAGCGCCTGGAACGGCACCCTGATCGAAGGCGACGTCGCCACGGCGGTGGCCGAGCTGAAGCGGCAGCCGGGGGAGAACATCCTGAAGTTCGGGACCGGCCGGCTCGACCGCACACTGATCGACAACAAGCTGGTCGACGAGTTCCACTTCTGGGTGTTCCCCACCATCGCGGGCGGCGGCGAGCGGCTGCTGGACGGCCTGGACCTCACTCACCTGAACCTTCTCGGCACGACGCGGTTCAACTCGGGCATCGTGGTCCACACCTACGGGCTCAAGTAGACAGCGCGGCGTTGAGCCCGCCGTAGTCGAGACCGTCCGCGAGCGTGTCGTACGTGCCGGCGCCCAGCAGCTCGGCGGCCGCTCGCGCGGCGCACGCGTACGCGGACTGGGCGATCGCGGAGCCGACGCTGACCCGCGCGACCCCGGCCGCCGCCAGCTCGGCCACGGCCGGCGCGCCGGGCCCGGCCATCACGTTCAGCGGCAGCGGCCCGCCGGCCAGTCGGGCGATGACGTCCAGATCGAGCAGACCCGGCACGAAGAGCCCGTCCGCGCCGGCATCGGCGTAGACCCGCGCCCGCTCCTCCACCTCGGCCGGCTGGTCCCCTGGGATGCCGACCAGGTAGACGTCGGTGCGGGCGTTGATGAACACGTCGACGCCGGCGGCATCGGCCGCCGCCCGTGCCTCGACGATGCGCCGTGCCTGATCCTTCGGCGAAAGCAGGGGCGCCCCGCCAGAGTCCTCCAGGTTGACGCCGACCGCCCCGGCCTCGATCACGGCCGCGGAGGCGGCGTCCCAGGCGTTGGGCAACACCAGCACCGCTCCACTGCGGTGCAAGTCGCGGAACAGGGCCGCCTGGTCACTCATGATGATCTCCCTTTCGCCGGTGCGCTTCCGAGACCAGAGCATCGTGGCCAGGATCCCGGGCTGTCTGGCTGGATTCGGACATGACCGTCGTCGTTTCCTGATGTGGCCGCGACAGGACCGGCCGGCAGGGCGTAGTGGTGGAGTTACCTCCACCCTCGCGTACATCTGGATGCATTCTCCGGCCGCGTCCGCGCTCCTAGCGTCGAAGACGCAGATTGGCGGACGAACGGCAGGGGGAGTGGATCATGGGCAAGGTCACACGCCGTGGATTTCTCGGCGGCACGGTCGCGCTCGGCGGCGCGGCGATGACGGCGGAGCTCACGGGATCAGGGACGCCGGCGGAGTCGACCGGTGGGCCGCCTTTAGGCCCCGTCGTCGTGCGCCCCGCCGACCCCCGCTACGACGACCTGGCGGTACGCAGGACGAACCAGCGTTTCCGCCCCCAACCCGACTACTTCCACGTGGTCGGCTCCACGGAGCAGGTCGTCGCGGCCGTCAACGAGGCGGTCCGCGCCGGCCGCCGCGTCACCGTCCGCAGCGGCGGCCATTGCTACGAGGACTTCGTCGGTGACGGCGCCCAGGTCGTGATCGACATGTGCGAGATGTCCGAGGTGTATTTCGACCACGAGCGCACCGCGTTCGCCATCGAGGCCGGCGCCACGCTCATGCAGGCGTATCGCACGCTCTACCTGGGGTGGGGCGTCACCATCCCCGGCGGCCAATGCGGGGGCGTGGCCGCCGGGGGGCACATCGCGGGCGGCGGGTACGGCCCGCTGTCGCGCCGCCACGGCCTCACGGTCGACTACCTGCACGCCGTGGAGGTCGTGGTGGTCGACCGCACAGGCCGGGCCCGCGCCGTGGTGGCGACCAGGAACCCGGCCGACCCGAACCACGACCTGTGGTGGGCGCACACAGGCGGGGGCGGCGGCAACTTCGGCATCGTCACCCGCTACTGGATGCGCGACCCGGCCGCCCGGGGCGGTGACCCGGCCAAGCTCCTGCCCAAGCCGCCCGCCGAGGTGTTGTCCGGCCTGGCCGCCTGGTCGTGGGCGGGCATGACCAGGGAACCGTTCCGCATGCTGCTGCGTAACTACGCCGAATGGCACCAGCGCAACAGCACCCCGGGGAGCCCGCAGGCCTCGCTCTGGGGCTCCCTGCTCATCCCCGGCCGCCAGGCGGGCGACGACCCCGGCGGCATGATCCTGCCCGCCCAGATCGACGCTTCCGTGCCGGACGCGGAGCGGGTGCTGCGGGACCACTTCGCCGCCGTGGCCGACGGCGTCACCCCCGAGGTGTACGTGTCGCCGATCACGCGCGAGCCGTGGTTCCAGGCGGTGCGTACGCTGTCGCTCGGCGCCGAGGCGGAGTCGGGCCGCTACAAGGGCAAGTCCGCCTACCTGCGCAAGCCGTTCACCGACGAGCAGGCCGACGTGGCTTTCGACGCCCTCCACCAGGCCGGCGACGTCTCCTCGAACGGCGTGTTGTGGCTCCTGTCGTACGGCGGGCAGGTCAACACGGTGACGTCGGCCGCGACCGCCACCGTGGAACGCCAGTCCATCCTGAAGGCGCTCCACCTGGTCACGTGGGACGAGAGTCAGGACGGCGAGGCCCACCTGGAATGGGTGCGCCGGCTGCACCAGCGGACGTTCGCGGCGACGGGCGGCGTGCCCGTGCCCGGGGGCGACTGCGGCGGCGCCTACATCAACTACCCGGACATCGACCACGCCGACCCCGCGTGGAACACCTCCGGCGTGCCCTGGTCCACGATCTACTACGGGGACAACTACGCCCGCCTGCAGCGCGTGAAGGCCCGCTGGGACCCGCGGAACGTCTTCCGCCACGCCCTTTCCGTCCGTCCGGCTCACTGAGTATTGCCCAAGCGCTTGCTTCGATCACGATGCGGTGTGATCCTTCAGATGGCGATCACGGCCGGGGCCCCAGCGCCCCATGGCCTTCTTTCGTACGCCATGTGAACGCCCCACAAGCGAAGGGATCGACTCGCCATGGCCGATGCGACGCACACCAACCCTGCCCCCGGGGGCCCCAGCCGGCGCACGCTGCTGCGTGGGGCCGCCGTCGCCGGCGGCGCGCTGGTGACGGGCGCGGCGCTGGGCGCCGCCCCGGCCCGGGCCGAGATCGAGTACGACGTCGTCGTGGTGGGGGCCGGCGCCGCGGGCATGACCGCGGCGCTGACCGCGGCCAAGCGCGGCCTGCGCACGGTCGTGGTGGAGAAGGCGCCGACCTTCGGCGGGTCGGCCGCCCGGTCCGGCGCCGGGATCTGGATCCCGAACAACGAGGTCATCCTGGCCGCCGGGGTGCCGGACACCCCCGCCAAGGCCGCCGCCTACCTCGCCCGGGTGGTCGGCGACGACGTGCCGGTCGAACGGCAGCAGGCGTTCCTCGCGGCAGGTCCGGCCATGATCTCGCTCGTGATGCGCAACAGCCCGCTGCGGTTCAGGTTCATGGAGGGCTACTCCGACTACTATCCGGAGTTCCCCGGCGGCATGCCGAACGGGCGCTCCATCGAGCCCGCCCAGCTCAACGGCCGCATCCTGGGCGCCGAACTGGACCGGCTGAACGCCCCATACATCCCCAGCCCGGCCGGCATGGTCGTCTTCAGCGCCGACTACAAGTGGCTGACGCTGGCCGCCGTCAACGCGAAGGGCACGGCGGTCGCCGCCGAATGCCTGCTGCGGGGCACCGAGGCCGCGCTGCGCGGCGAGAAACCGCTGACCATGGGCCAGGCCCTGGCCGCCGGACTGCGTGCCGGGCTGCTGGCGGCCGGGGTGCCGGTGTGGCTCAACACCCCGCTCACCGGCCTCCACCTCGAGGGCGGGCGCGCGACCGGCGTGGTGGTGTCGAGGAACGGTACCGAGACCCTGGTCAGGGCTACCCGCGGCGTCATCGTCGGCTCGGGCGGGTTCGAGCACAGTGCTGCCATGCGGGCCGAGTTCCAGCGCCAGCCCATCGGGACGAGCTGGACCGTCGGCGCCAAGGAGAACACCGGCGACGGCATCGAGGCCGGCGAGCGTGCCGGGGCGGCGCTCGGGCTGATGGACGACGCCTGGTGGGGGCCCGCCATCCCGCTGCCTGGCCAGCCGTACTTCTGCCTGGCCGAGCGCACGCTGCCCGGCAGCATCATCGTCAACGGCGACGGCGTGCGCTTCGTCAACGAGGGCGCGCCCTACAGCGACGTCGTGCACGTCATGTACGACCGCAACACCCCCGCCGACCAGCACATCCCGTCCTGGCTGATCGTCGACCAGCAGTACCGCAACCGTTACCTGTTCAAGGACGTCGCCCCGCTCCTGCCGCTGCCCGCCTCCTGGTACGACAGCGGCGCCGTGTACAAGGCCTGGACGATCGAGCAGCTGGCGCAGCAGATCGGCGTGCCGGCGGCGGCGTTGCGCGGCACGGTCACGCGCTTCAACGGATTCGCGACGACCGGGAAGGACCTCGACTTCCACCGCGGCGACAGCGCCTACGACCGTTACTACGCCGACCCGGGTGTCAAGCCGAACCCCTGCCTGGCGCCCCTGTGGCTGCCGCCGTTCTACGCGTTCAAGATCGTACCGGGCGATCTCGGGACGAAGGGCGGGATGGTCACGGACGCGCGGGCGCGCGTGCTGCGGGCGGACGGCTCGGTCATCGCCGGCCTGTACGCCGCCGGCAACGCCAGCGCCGCCGTCATGGGCCACAGCTACGCCGGCTCGGGCTCGACCCTCGGACCCGCCATGACCTTCGGCTACGTCGCCGCCAACCACATCGCCGACACGGTCTAGCAAGCTCGATGTAACGGCTGCTACATTCGCTAGTGTGACAACGCAGTGGGTGGTGCTCCTCGTCCGGCTGCCCGCCGGTCCGTCGCGGCACCGGGTCGCGTTGTGGCGGGAGCTGCGCAGGCTCGGAGCCGTGTCCCTGGGGCTGGGCGCCTGGACGGTGCCCGACGTGCCGGTCTTCGCCGACGGGCTGGCACGTGCCGTGGAGCTCGCCGGCACGGCCGGGGGAGAGGCGGTGGTGCTGGAGGCGGCCGGTCGCACGCCGGCCGACTCCGAGCGCCTGCAGGCCATGTTCGCGGCCGCCCGCCGGGACGACTGGGCCGAGTTCCTCGCCGACTGCGGCAAATACGAGGAGGAGCTGGCCAAGGAGATCCGGCAGGCCAAGTTCACGCTGGCGGAGCTGGAAGAGGAGGAGCAGTCGCTGGAGCGGCTGCGGCGCTGGCACCGCGCCCTGACCGCACGCGACGTGTTCGGCACCCCGGAGGCCCAACAGGCCGCCCAGCGGCTGAAGGCGTGCACGGCGGCCTGCGAGGACTACGCCGAACGCGTCTTCGCCGCCCTCCACCAGACGCCGGGAGCGCCGGAATGAGTGCACGAACACCTGGCCGCCACCGGCGGACGCCGTCGTCGGGCGGGCGCGGATGACGGCGCCTGACGCGCAGGCGCCGGTCACGCCGCGCGGGCGGATGTGGCCGCTGTACGCGGCCGGCTTCACCACCGCGTTCGGCGCGCACGGCGTCGCGGCCAGCCTCGGCGGTTCCTCGCCGGACGCGGTGACGTCGCTGCTGGTCCTGGGCGGCCTGCTGGCGCTGTACGACGGCGCCGAGGTGCTGCTCAAGCCGGTGTTCGGCACCCTGGCCGACCGGATCGGCGCCCGCCCGGTGCTGGTGGGCGGGCTGGTCGCCTTCGCCTGCGCCTCGGCCGTGTACGCGCTCGCCGACAACCCAGGCGGGCTGTGGGCGGCCCGGCTCGGCCAGGGCGCCGCCGCCTCCGCGTTCTCCCCGTCGGCCTCCGCCCTGGTCGCCAGGCTCAACCCGGCCGGCACGCACGGCCGCGCGTTCGGCGGCTACGGCTTCTACAAGAGCATCGGCTACACGCTGGGCCCGCTGCTCGGCGGCGTGCTGGTGTGGGCGGGCGGGCTACGGCTGCTGTTCGCGGTGATGGCGGTGCTCGCGGCGGCCGTCGCGGTGTGGGCCGCGCTCGCCGTGCCCCGGGTGCCGCCACTGCCCAGGACCCGCCAGACCGTGCTGGACCTCGCGCGCCGCCTGGCCGAGCGGACGTTCTGGCAGCCCACGGCCGCGCTGGCCGCCGCCACCGCCGCGCTGTCGGTCGGCGTCGGCTTCCTGCCGGTCTCCGGTGCGGCCGCCGGCCTGGGCCCCGTCGCCACCGGGGCCGCGGTGTCCGTGCTGGCCGCCTGCGCCGCCGCTGTGCAACCGGCCGCCGGACGGGCCCTGGACGCCGGCCGGATCACCACCCGTGCGGGCCTCGCCGCCGGTCTCGCGATCACCGCCGCCGGCCTGGCCATGGCGATGGTGCCTGGGCTGGCGGGAGTGCTGGCGTCGGCCGTGCTCATCGGGGCGGGCACCGGACTGATCACCCCGCTGGGCTTCGCCGCCCTGGCGGCCTCCACCCCGCAGGAGCGCCTCGGCCAGACCATGGGAACGGCCGAGCTCGGCCGCGAGCTGGGCGACGCGGGCGGCCCGCTCCTGGTCGCCGCCGTCGCCACGGTCGCCACCCTCGCCCACGGCTACGCCGCGCTCGCCCTCCTGCTGGTCATCGCCCCGGTCGCCGTGCTCGCCGGAGGCCTCCGCACCCGCGAATGAGGCTCCGGGTCGGCTCCCGCCGCATCATGTCGCTGTCGTCGCGCACGGCGGTGCTCCGCGTCACGCCCGCGCGCTGACCTCGTGGGTGGTGTCACGCAGGAGCAGCACCGCGATGTCGTCCGCACGCTGGTCCACGAGGGCCTCCTCGATGAGGGAGTCCGCCAGGTCGTGCAGGGACAGGCCGGGGATCGGGGTGAAGCGCTCGGCCAGGTCCGCGATCGATTTGCCCAGGTCGAGGCCCGGCTGCTCGATGAGACCGTCGGTGTAGAGGGTCAGCACGGAGCCGGGCGGCAGGTCGAGCTCCGTGGTGGCGTACTCGGCCTCCGGGTCGATGCCGAGCAGCAGTCCCGGCGACGTGTCGATGATCTGCGCGGCCATGCCCGGCCGGCCGAGCAGCGGCGGCAGGTGACCCGCGCTGGCCAGGCAGGCGGTGTGCCGCTCCAGGTCGAGGCTGACGTACAGGCAGCTGGTGAACCGGTCCGGGGCCAGCTCGATGAGCAGCCGGTTGGTGTGCGCGAGCACCTCGCCGGGGTTGGCGCCGGCGGTGGCGTGGGCGCGGATGGCGGTGCGCACCTGCCCCATGAGCGCGGCGGCGGTGACGTCGTGGCCCTGGACGTCGCCGATGACCGCGGCCGCCATGGTGTCGCTCAGCCGGATCAGGTCGTAGAAGTCACCGCCGATGTCCATGCCGGGATTGGCGGGCACGTACCGGGCGGCCAGCTCCAGGCCGGGCACCTCGGGCAGGGTGCGCGGCAGCAGGCTCGACTGCAGGCACTGGGCGAGCTGGTGCTTGACGTCGTAGAGCCGGGCCCGCTCGAACGCCTGCGCGATCAGCCCGGCGAGCGCGGTCAGCGTGGCGCGCTCGTCGGTGCTGAAGCGGTGGGGGCGGTCGTAGGCCAGGACGCAGGTGCCAATGGGGCGTCCGGACGTGATCAGCGGCAGGAACGCCCAGGCGGACATGTCATCGGAGCGGATGGCGTCCGGGTAGGTCCCACGTAGCTCGTCCCAGGAGGAGAAGAAGGCCGGCTGGCCGGCTTCGAACGGGTGCCGCTCGAGGGCCGGCGGAATCATCTGACGGCCGTCGAACTCCTCGACGGCCTGCCGGCTGTACCCCCGGGAGGCGGCCACGCGCAGCCTGCCGGCTCCTGAGGTGAGGATGGCCAGGGCCTGCACGTTGTAGACGGGCATGACGTGGTCGGCGACGAGGTCGACCACCTCCTGGGCGGTCACCGCCCGGGCGAGGGTGGTCGCCAGGTGCAGCATCTCGTGCAGCGCGATCACCTGGGTGGGCCGGTCCGCCCCGGTCTCCGGCACGTGGCGGGCGAGGCCGTGGTCCGCCTTGTCGGGCGTGATGCGTACCGTGATGCCGGTCAGGCCGGGGAAGAGCCGGAAGGACAGCGGCCGTCCGGCCTGGTTGCGGGCGGCGAACGAGGTGACCTGCCGGCTGAAGACCGCGGCACGGTGGCAGTCCTCGAAGATCGGGCTCCAGGGCAGCGCCTTCCACAGGCGTTCGCCGAGCAGCTCGGACGAGCAGATTCCGAGCAGGTCCGCGGCCGACGTGGTGAGGAAGGTCACGCGGCCCTCCACGTCCAGCGAGCAATATCCCTCGGGGAGCCGGTTGAGGCACTCCATGGCCACCAGTTGCCCGTTCGGTTCCGCCGCGTGCATGAGACGGGGATCCAGAACCCGAGGTCTAGGCCCAGGGGTGATCGGACGGCCTTCGTCGGCCGCCTCCCGGAGCACCTCCCCGATCCGGGCGCAGGTCGCGTCGATGATGGAACGCAGGCGCCGGCTGAGCATGGTCGCGGGGCCGGACGGCAACAGCAGGACGAGCCCGCCCCAGACGGTGTCCCCGGTGCGGATCGGGGAGATCGCCGCCGCGTAATGGTAGGGCAGCGCGAGCGCCGCCGCGGGGAACGCGCGGGCCATGTGCTCGCGGTCGGACAGCCAGATCATGTGCCGGTCGCGCACCGCCGCGGCGACCGGCATCAGGTCGTTCGTCCTGATCCTGGCCCACGTGCGAGCGGCCCGCGCGGGCATGCCCACCTGCGCGTCCATCAGCAGCACCTGGCCGTCCTCCGCCAGAAGATAGACGGCGCCGATGTGGGCTCCCGTGCCGGCGACGGCGTCGATCAACAGCTCGTCCAAATGCGACGAGCCGGAATATGAGGCGGCCTCCTCCCGCACCGCCTCAGCCCTTCCTCGCGCTCACGAACCGTGAACGGAAAAGCAGCTCCAAACCCCCCATATGGGCAGGATACACGCAGGTATGGAGCGAATTGCTTACGTTGTGTTCATGCTCTGGCCACCGCTGCTACGCTCCTCCGGCGTCGGCCTCGGCCAGGACCCGTTGGGCGACGGCGAAGGCGGCGTTGGCCGCGGGCACGCCGCAGTAGACGGCTGTCTGCAGGAGCACCTCGCCGATCTCGTCCGGGGTCAGCCCGTTGCGGAGCGCCGCGCGTACGTGCATGGCCAGCTCCTCCAGGTGGCCGTGCGCGACGAGCGCGGTGAGCGTCACGCAGCTGCGGGTACGCCGGTCCAGGCCCGGCCTGGTCCAGATCTCGCCCCAGGCGTAGCGGGTGATGAAGTCCTGGAAGTCCCTGGTGAACGGGGTGGTGCGGGCGATCGCCCGGTCCACGTGCGCGTCACCGAGCACCTCCCGGCGTACCCGCATGCCGGGCACGGCGGGCAGGTGGGCGAGGAGCGCGGCCGTGACGCGTCCGGGCTGGTCGACGTTGGCCAGGTGCGCGGCGCCGGCGATCTCGACGAGCGTGGCGCCGGGAATGCCGTCGGCCAGTTGCCTGGCGTGGGCGGGCGGCGTCGCCGGGTCGTCCCGTCCGGCCACGATCAGGGTGGGGGCCTTGATCGCGGTCAGCGAGTCGCGTAGGTCGTAGGCCGACAGGGCGTCGCAGCAGGCCGCGTACCCCTCGGGGTCGGTGGCTGCCAGGTCGTCGAGCAGGGCCTGGTCGGCAAGTCCGGCGAACCAGCGCTTGGCCGTGGCCTCCGGCAGCGGCCCCATGCCCTCGGCACGGACCAGCCGCGCCCGGTCCCGCCACGCCTGCGGCTCGCCGAACCTGGCGGAGGAGCAGATCATCGCCAGCGACCGGACCCGGTCGGGGTGGCCGAGCGCCAGGGTGGCGCCGATCGCGCCGCCGATGGAGATGCCCGCGTAGTGGAAGCCGTCGAAGCCGCGCGCGTCGGCGACCTCCAGCACCATGCGCGCCAGGTCGTCGATCGAGCTCAGGGCGGTCGCCGGGGAACCGCCATGGCCCGGCAGGTCGAATCTGAGCACCCGGAACGTCCGCGCGAGCGCGGCCACCTGCGGCTCCCACACCCGCACGGACGTGCCCAGCGACGGGCCCAGGATCAGCGGCTCCCCGTTCTCCGGGCCGTCCAGCCGGTGCTGCAACATCGTCATTCCTCCTCGAGTGCCCGGTCGACGAGGGCCCGTGCCGAGCCCGCCGAGCCGGACAGGGTCAGGTTGGCGCGCATGCGGTCCGGGTGTACGCGCAGGTCCGCGACCAGTTCGGCGGCGTCACGGGCGGCTCCCGCCACCAGACGCAGCGCCTCGCGCAGCGGCTGCCATTCCGCGTGCCAGGCACCGGACGGGCGCTCGTCCTCGGCGGTGAGCGAGCCGTACAGGACGGCGGCCAGCGAGGGCAGCTGGCGGGCCGCGGCGGCGATCATCGTGGATCTGACCGGGTTGTGCTTGTGCGGCATGGACGACGATCCACCGCCGACGCCCTCGGACAACTCGCCGATCTCGGTACGCGACAGGACGAGCACATCGGCCGCCATCTTGCCCAGCGCCCCGGCCGTGAACGCCAGCGACCCGGCGAGATCGGCGACGGGCGTCCGCAACACGTGCCACGGCAGCCGCGGCTCGGCCAGCCCTGTCTCAGCTGCGAACCGAGCTACGAGCAATATCCCGACATCGCCGCCCGCCGCGCCACCGCCGCCGGCCGCGTTGTCGTCCTGCGGCGGGCCTGAAGGCCCGGCCGTTCCTGGGCCGGGGTGGAAGGCCGCCAGGGTGCCGGCCGCGCCGCCGAGCTGAGCCGGCAGCAGGGCGCGGGCAGCGCGCAGGCGGGCGCGGGCGTCGGCGGCCAGCAGGCGCCATCCCGCCACCTTGAGCCCGAACGTCGTCGGGACCGCCTGCTGGGTGAGCGTCCGCGCGGCCATCGGGGTGTCGCGGTGCTCGGCCGCCAGCCGGGCGAGCACGGCCACGACCCGGTCGAGGTCCGCCAGGACCGCGCCCAGCGTGCGGTACGCGACCAGCATGATCGCCGTGTCGACGATGTCCTGGCTGGTCGCGCCCCGATGGACGGACGCGCCGTACGGCTCCGCGGCCTTGCGGAGGTCCGCCACCAGCGGAATGACCGGATTGCCACCGGAGCGAGCCCGTTCGACCAGCCCGGGCAGGTCGAACGCCGAGACCCGCGCGGCGGCCGCCACGGCCTCGGCCGCCTCCCGCGGCACCAGCCCGAGCGCCGCCTGCGCCCGCGCCAGCGCCGCCTCGGCATCCAGCATGGCCTGCAGGAAGGCGACGTCACCGGTCTCCTCGGCCGCGCCCCGCATCGGCGACAGCAGCCCGAGGTCCGCGCCGGGCACGTCACCCGAAGTCAAGGAAGACCGTCTCCTTCTCGCCCTGCAGGTGGATGTCGAACCGGTAGACGCCCTCGCGCTCCGGCACCGCGACCAGCGTCTCCCGCCGGTGCGGCGGCAGCTCGTCGAGGAAGGCGTCCTGGCCGAAGTAGATGCGCGTGTACAGGTGGTGGAGCAGGCCGCGGGCGAACACGCACACGCTGATGTAGCCGTTGCCGGGCGGGAGGGTGTGCAGCGCGTACCTGCCGTCGGCGTCGGTCGGCACCCGGCCGAACCCGGTGAAGTCCAGCCCGTGCCGTCCGATGACGGCCCCGGTCACCGGGTCGCGCCGCAGTGTCCCCGGCGCGCCGCTCAGGTCGCCGGACGGGCCGGCCTGCCAGAATTCCAGCAGCGCGTCCGGCACCGGATCGCTCGCGCCGTCGTACACGTACCCGTGGACGGTGATCCCGCCCCCGTCGTTCAGCGGGGCCACGTCGCCGCCGCCGGGGAACGGCAGCGCGTAGCCGTAGAACGGGCCCACGGTCTGCGAAGGCGTCGGGTTCATCGGCCCTCCTCCATCCAGGTCGCCGCCGGGCCGTCCAGCACGATGTCCCACCGGTAGCCCAGGGACCACTCGGGCACGGACAGGTCGTGATCGTAGGCGGACACGAGCCGCTGCCTGGCGCGCTCGTCCGTCACCGACTGCAACACCGGGTCGTAGGCGAACAGGGGATCGTTGGGGAAGTACATCTGCGTGACCAGCCGCTGTGTGAAGGCCGTGCCGAACACCGAGAAGTGGATGTGCGCGGGCCGCCAGGCGTTGACGTGGTTACGCCACGGGTACGCGCCCGGCTTGATCGTGGTGAACGCGTAGCGACCTTCGTCGTCGGTCAGGCACCGGCCGACCCCGGTGAAGTTGGGGTCCAGCGGGGCGGGATGGTCGTCACGCTGGTGCAGGTACCGGCCGGAGGCGTTGGCCTGCCAGACCTCCACCAGCTGGCCGCGTACCGGCCGCCCGGTGCGGTCGAGCACCCGGCCCTGCACGGTGATCCGCTCGCCGAGCGGCTCGCCGAGGTGCTGCTTGGTCAGGTCCGCGTCGAGCGCGGTGACGTCGGTGACGCCGAAGACGGGCCCGGCCAGCTCGGCCGCCTCCGGGTCCTTCACCGCGATCAGCGGCTGCTTGGGGTGGCGCAGCACGCTGCTGCGGTAGGGGGCGAAGTCCCGCGGCGGGTGGTTCGCCGCCTGGCCGTCGCCGGCCTTGTGCAGCTCGGCGATCTCGCGGTCTATGTCCGCTTGGGTGAGGGGTGGGGTCATTGCGCCTACCTTTCGAGCACGACGGCCAGGCCCTGGCCGACGCCGATGCAGAGACAAGCCAGGCCGGTGCCGGAGCCGGCCGCCGCCAGGCGGTGCGCCACTGTGCCGGTGACGCGGGCGCCGGAGGCGCCGAGGGGGTGGCCGAGCGCGATCGCCCCGCCGCTCGGGTTGACGATGGCGGGGTCGAGATCGGGCAGCTCGGCCAGGCAGCCGAGCACCTGGGCGGCGAAGGCCTCGTTGAGCTCGACCGTGTCCAGGTCGCCGAGCGTCTTGCCCGCCTTGGCCAGGGCCTTCTGCGCGGCTTCGACCGGCCCCAGGCCGAAGTAGCGTGGTTCGAGCGCGCTGGCGGCGCCCGCGGTGATCCGCGCCAGCGGCTCGCGGCCGCGCAGCCCCGCTTCGTCGGTGAGCAGCAACGCCGCCGCGCCGTCGTTGAGCGGGGAGGAGTTGCCCGCGGTGACCGTGCCGTCCTTGCGGAAGACCGGCTTGAGGCGGGCGAGCTTCTCCAGTGAGGTGTCCTCGCGGATGCCCTCGTCCCTGGTCACGTCCCCGATCGGGACGATCTCGCGGTCGAAGGACGCCTTGGCCGCCTTCTGGTGGCTGGCCAGCGCGTACGCGTCCTGCTCCGCCCGTGTGATGCCGTGCTTGTCGGCGATCAGCTCGGCGCCCTCGCCGAGCGGCACCGTGTGTTCGGCCGGCATCTTCGGGTTGACCAGCCGCCAGCCGAGCGTGGTGGACACCAGCTCCTGCCCGCCCGCCGGGAAGGCCCGGTCCGGCTTGGGCAGCACCCAGGGGGCGCGGGTCATGGACTCCACGCCACCGGCGATCACGGTGGACGCGTCGCCGAGCGCGATCATCCGGTACGCCTGGATCACGGCCTCCATGCCGGAGCCGCACAGCCGGTTCACGGTCGCGCCCGGGGTGGTGACCGGCAGGCCGGCCAGCAACGCGGCCATGCGGGCGACGTTGCGGTTCTCCTCGCCCGCGCCGTTGGCGTTGCCGAAGATCACCTCATCCGGGGCCGCCACGTCGTTGCGCTCGGCGATCGCCGCGACGACGTGCGCGGCCAGGTCGTCCGGGCGGATGCCGGACAACGCCCCGCCGTGCCGGCCGAAGGGCGTGCGGACGGCGTCCACGATGTAGACGGTGTTCATGTCAGCACCTCGGCTTCCGTACGGTCCCGCAGCTCTTCCACGCTCACGCCCGGCGCCGTCTCCACCAGCCGCAGCCCGTCCTCGGTGACGTCGAGCACGCCGAGGTCGGTGATGATCCGATGTACGCACGCCTTGCCGGTGAGCGGCAGCGAGCACTCCTTGACGATCTTCGGTGCGCCGTCCTTGGCGGTGTGGTCCATGATCACGATGACCTTGCGCGCGCCGTGGACCAGGTCCATCGCCCCGCCCATACCCTTGACCAGCTTCCCCGGAACCATCCAGTTGGCCAGGTCGCCGCCGGCCGAGACCTGCATCGCGCCCAGCACCGCCACGTCGATGTGCCCGCCGCGGATCATGCCGAACGACAGCGACGAGTCGAAGAACGCAGCCCCGTCCCGTACGGTCACCGTCTCCTTGCCCGCGTTGATCAGGTCGGGGTCGACCTCGTCCTCGGCCGGGTAGGGGCCGACGCCGAGGATGCCGTTCTCCGAGTGCAGGATCACGTCCACGTCGGCGGGCAGGAACGACGGGATGCGGGTGGGCAGGCCGATGCCCAGGTTCACGTAGTCGCCGTCACGCAGCTCGGCCGCCGCGCGGGCCACCATCTCGTCACGCGTCCAGCTCATGAGCGCACGGTCCCTCGTGTCGAAGATGCGGAAATTGTGCGCCGCTCGATGCCCTTGTCGGCGGCCTGCTCGGGGGTGAGCTCGAGCACCCGCTGGACGAAGACGCCGGGCAGGTGCACCTCGTCCGGGTCCAGCTCGGTCAGCTCTTCGACCTCGGCGATCGTGACCCGCCCCGCCATGGCGGCGAGCGGGTTGAAGTTCCTGGAGGCCTTGCTGAAGACCAGGTTGCCGTACCGGTCGCCCTTCGCCGCCCGCACCAGCGCGAAGTCCGTCGTGATGCCGTGCTCGAGCACGTACGGACGGCCGTCGAACTCGCGCACCTCCTTGGGAGGCGAGGCGACCGCGATCGAGCCGTCCGCGTTGTGGCGCAGCGGCAGGCCGCCGTCGGCCACCGGGGTGCCGACCCCGGCCGGGGTGTAGAACGCGGGGATGCCGCTGCCGCCCGCGCGCAGCCGTTCGGCGAGGCTGCCCTGCGGGGTCAGCTCCACCTCCAGCTCGCCCCCGAGGTACTGGCGGGCGAACTCCTTGTTCTCGCCGATGTACGACGCCGTCACCCGGGCGATGCGCCCGGCCGCCAGCAGCACGCCGAGGCCGCCGCCGTCGACGCCGCAGTTGTTCGACACCACGGCGACGCCGGTCACCCCGGTGTTGTAGAGGGCCTGGATCAACACGTTGGGGATGCCGCTCAGCCCGAAGCCGCCGACCGCGAACGACGCGCCGTCACGCACGCCGGCCAGCGCCTCCTCGGCGGTCGCGACCACTTTGTCTCTCCGCACGACGCTCCATTCACCGGAGGGAGTGTTCGCATAGTGAACTTTTGTCCACTATTGTGCGGTCGAGTATCTGTAATGAGAGGCGCTCCTGTCAAAGGATCTCGAGGGGTGGGCGATGGAACCGGCCGGAACCCTGGAACGCGGCCTGGCCGTGCTGCGCGTGCTGGCCTGCGACCCGCGCCGCCGCCTGGGTCCCACGGACCTGGTCCGCGCGACCGGCCTGGCCAGGTCCACGGTGGACCGCGTGCTTGCCACCTTCGCCCACCTCGGCTACGTACGCCTCGAAGAGCGGGAGGTGCGGCTCGCGCCGCGGCTGATGGAGCTGGGGGAGGCGTACCTGGCCTGCGGCGGCCTGCGTGACGTGTTGTCCCCGCTCGCCGAGCGGCTGGCCGAGGACCTGGACGAGTCGGTGTCGCTGGCCGTGCCGGACGGCGACGCGGTGCGCTTCATCGGCCAGTTCACCCGGCGGCGCACCATGTCCGTGGCCTTCCGGGTCGGGGACCTGCTGCCCGCCGACCGGTGCGCGGCCGGGCTCGCGCTGCTCGGTCCGCCGGGGTCGTGGGCCGAGGACGACCAGCTCGTCGAGCCGGGCCTGGTGGCGGTCGCGGTGCCCGTACGGGACCGGGACGGCACGCCGGTCTGCGCGGTCAGCGTGGTCAGCCACACCAGCAGGCACACCGCCGCCGGGCTGCGCGAGCACGCCCTGCCGCGGCTGCTCAAGACGGTCGCCGAGATGGAGGCGGCGCTGGCCCGGCCGGCCCGCGAGCCGCGCAGGGACGTCGAAGCCGAGGACGTCTCGCGGGCCGCCAAGAAGGAGCTGGGCGCCGGCTACCTGCAGTCGCTGGCCCGCGGCCTGGCCGTGCTGGTGTCACTCGGCACGGCGCCGGGCGGCTCGACCCTGGCCGACGCGGCCAGGGCCACCGGGCAGCCCCGGGCGACCGCGCGCCGCGCGATCCAGACGCTGGAACGGCTCGGCTACGTGGCCGCCGACGGCTCCCGCTTCGTGCTGCTGCCCAAGGTCCTCGAACTCGGGTACGCCCACCTGTCCGGGCGCGCCTTCCGCGCCGTCGTGCAGCCGCACCTGTCCGACCTGGTGGCCCGCGTCCACGAGTCGGCCTCGGTGGCCGTGTTGTCGGGTGACGACATCGTCTACCTGGCCCGCGTGCCGACCCAGCGCATCATGAGCGTCGACATCACCGTCGGCACCCGCTTCCCCGCGTACGCGACCTCGATGGGGCGGGTGCTCCTGGCCGGCCAGCCGGAGGAGCGGCTGGACGCCATCACCCCCAGACCGCTGTCCCGGCACACCATCACCACCACCGCCGAGCTCAAGGCGGTGGTGCGGCAGGCCGCCGCGGACGGGTACGCCCTGGTCGACCAGGAGCTGGAGGAGGGCGTGCGCTCACTCGCGGTGCCCATCAGGGACCGGGCCGGGCGAGTGGTGGCGGCCGTGAACGTCGCCACGCACGCCAGCCGCGCCACCCCCGCCGACCTGGTGCGCGACGTCCTGCCGGCGCTCCAGGACGTCGCCGCCCGCATGGAGGCCGACCTGGCCTACGTCCACGGCCCCGCCTGGAACGGCGCCCTGCCCGAGACCGTCAGGCTCGGCGGTCAGAAGTAGCGCGGGAACAGGTCCGTGGTCGGCCAGGTGGTCACCTCGCCGATCCGCTCGTTGATGCGCGGGCTGAGCGCGTCGAAGTCGGGCGCCCCGTCTCCTCACCCCGGTTGAACAGCGCGGCGTAGGTGAAGCCGTTCTGCAGGCGGGCGGTGTAGGTGCCCGGCAGCCCGCTGCACAATCAGCGCGCTTCGTTCAGTCAACGGGGCATGTTCGTGGATGCAGGGGTGCCGAAGGCGCGGGCGCAGGTGCCGGTGGACAGCTTGCGTTTCGAAGTGGCCGAGGAAGGGGTCCCACTCCGCGTTCGGTATTCCTCCTTGCAGCGGGATGGACGAGGCAGTCAAGCCCGATGCAAACTGATCCCCATGCACGATCATCAACCGCAGAGGAATGCCGCCCCGTCGGGCGGGGAGCGACCGGCATGGGCGTTGATCGGCCCAGGAATCGCTGCGCTTACCGGTCTGTACCTGCTGACGATGCCGTTCGGGCCCGCAGCGCGGCTTGCTCTGCAGTTAGATCTGGCTTTGTCCAGCCAAACCGCCCTGCTCACGATTCTCGTTGCGTACCTAGTCAGCGCGGCAGCGGGTGGGGCGCTCGGTGTTGTCCTGGGTGGACGTTTGCTGACGACAGTGGGTACGGCGGCCATCGCCTTCATGATCGTCGGTGTGCTGCTGAACGCGCTCGCCCCCGACGCCGGAATTTATCTGACCGGCCGGGTGCTGAGCGGGCTCGGTGCCGGTGGCGTGGTGGGGGCGACGGTGGCATTCGCGCGGCGGGCGGGCCGCGGCTGGGGCGCGGTGGTCGCGATACTGGCAGGTCTTGGTGTCCTCGCCCTGATTCTTGGCCCGCTCATCAATCAAGGGCTGTCGAGCGCGTTGTCGTGGAGGTGGGGATACCTCATCACGGTACTTCCTTTGGTCGTGGGGCTGATCGCCGCTGCTGTCAGCGGATTCGTGCTGCTCCTGACCCGCCGACCCAGGCAACCGAATTCGGCCGGCATGCCCTATCCACCAGCCGAGCAACGGCCTTGGAGCGCCCCTCCCGAGACCTGACCGAAATATCGTCCGCGTCCTTGACCGCCCGGATGGCCGCGGACCTGCGCTCGCACGGCGTCCCGCGCGAGCGCCTGCACACCGAGCGCTTCGAGTGGTGCCCTAGACGTACCCGGTGGAGCCGTCGGGCCGGATGGGCAGGACCCGCTCCCACCGCACGTAGTCGTCCGTCTCCAGCGCCGACTCGTCGATCTCCACACCCCAGCCGGGCCGGTCGGGCCGCAGCTCCAGGTAGCCGTCGACCGGCAGGTACGGGTCCGGGCACCAGGTCGTCTCGCACGGCTTGTACTCGACCAGCTTCAGCCCGTGATGCGTGGCGCCGAAGTGCGCGTTCACCGCCGTCGCCAGCGGCCCCATCGGGTTGTGCGGGGCCACGCTCACGAAGTGGGCCTCGGCGATGGCGGCGATCCTGCGCATCTGCGCCAGCCCGCCCACCACGCACACGTCCGGCTGCACGATGTCCGCGCCCCCGGCCGTCAGCAGCGCCAGGAAGTCCTGCGGCAGGAACAGCGACTCCCCGGTGGCCAGCGGCACGTCAAGCTGGGAACGCAGGTGGCCCCAGGCGGGGATGTACTCGGGCCGGATCGGCTCCTCGAACCACAACGGGTCGTACGGTGCCAGCGCGTTCCCGAGTTGGACCGCCTGCCGCGGCTCGAAGATCCGCGCATGCGCCTCGAAGGCGAACTCCCACTCCGGCGGATGAATCGCCCGGATCTCCGCGAAGTAGTCGGCCGCCTCCTTGCACACGTTGCCCCAGCGCCCCGCATACAGATCCCGGCGGTACGGGCTGAGCTTGAACGCCGTGAACCCGTACCGCTCGTTCAGCTCCTGCGTCAGGTCGCGGCACGCGGCCGGGTCGGGCGCGGTGTAGACGCCGCAGTAGACGGGGACGCGGTCGCGCACGTTCCCGCCCAGCAGCATGTACACGGGCAGCCCGGCCGCCTTGCCCGAAATATCCCACAACGCCTGGTCGATGGCGGCGATCGCGGCCAGCCCGATCGCGCCAGGAGGGAAGCGGGCCTCCTGGAGCAGACGGCGCACCACGTATTCGACGCGTCGCGGATCCACGCCCTGGATCTGCTGGAACATGTACTCGAGCACCGGGATCAGCGCGTGGTCGGGCCCGTGGTTGTAGGCCTCGCCCCAGCCGGACAGCCCCTCATCGGTCTCGATCTTCACCAGCAGCCGTGGCCGCTCGTCTACCCGCTGCATGTACGTGCGCAACGCGGTGATCTTCATGCTGCTCCTTCAGACGACGCCCAGGCGGCCAGGATGGAGGCCACCTCCTCACGGACCGCGCCGGGCAGCGCCCTGCTGGGCGGCCGCACGTCGCGGCGGCACAGACCGAGCTGCGCCAGGGCCTCCTTGACGACCGAGACGTTGTCGGCCGAGGCGTCCGCCGCCCGCAGCTCCTCGAACCGCCTGATCAGCTCCCACACCTGCATGGCGTCCGGGTAGTCGCCGGCACGCAGCGCGTCGCGCATCCGGAGCGTCAGCCGCGGCGCCGCGGTGACCAGGCCGGAGGTGAACCCGCGAGCGCCGACCGCCCAGTACGCGGGCGTGTACGGCTCGGCGAGCCCGCACAACCAGGCGAACCGGTCGAGCCCGGCGACCCGGGCGACGGAGGCGAACCGCACCGGGTCGGGCACGGCGTACTTGACGCCGATCACGTTCGGGCACGCCTCGCCCAGCAGTCGCAGCTCGGCCCCGCTGATCCGCGGCGAGCGGAGGTAGGGGACGACGCCCACGTCGGGCACGGCGTCGGCGATCTGCCGGTGGTAGGCCACCCAGCCATCCGCCGACAGGTACGGGTGCACGGGCTGGTGCACCATCACCATCCGCACCCCGAGGTCGCGGGCGTGCCTGGCGGACTCGATCGCCGAGCCGGCGTCCAGCCCGACTCCGGCCAGCACGGCGGCGTCCTCGCCGGCCGCGGCCACCGTGGACTCGAGGACCTGGCGCCGTTCGGCGGGGGTCAGGGCGTAGAACTCGCCGGTGTTGCCGTTCGGGGTGATCACGTTCACGCCCGCCTCGATCAGCCTCCGGACCAGCTTGGCGTTCGTGTCGAGGTCGACGGCGCCGTCCGCGTCGAACGGGGTCACTGTCACGGCCACGACGTCCTGCAGCCGCTCGGTCAGGGAACGCATCGGTCAGCCTCTGCTCTCTGCGGGGACGGTCTCGTTCAGCGGCCGGATCTTCACCACGAATCCGTAGATGAGCGTGCCCAGGATCGCCATCGCCCCGGCGAACAGCATGGGGCCGGTGTAGGAGCCGCCGGTCAGCGTCAGGAAGAAGCCGATGAGGATCGGGCTGATGATGTTGCCGATCTGCGAGCCGAAGTTCTGGAAGCCCGCTACCGAGCCGACCACGGACGGCGCGGGGGCCACCTCGGCCGGCAGGCTGAGGATGGCGGCGCCGGCGAAGGAATGGGCGCAGTTGCTGACCGACAGAAGGACCATGACGGCCACGTTGCCGTCCACGAACGTGGTCAGCGCGATCGTGGAGGCCAGCAGCATGCCGGTGATGATGGGCAGCTTTCGGGCGCGGGAGATCGGCACGCCCCGCCGTACCAGCCAGTCGGAGAACGCGCCGCCCGCGATCGTGGCGCCCACGCCGAGCAGCGCCGGGATCGAGCCGAACACGCCGAGCTCCAGGATCGTGAAGCCGCGGTCCTCGACGAGATAGCTCGGATACCAGGTCAGGAAGAACGCACCGTTGGCCGAGCGGCAGATGTAGCCGAGCACCAGCCCCCACACCGTGGAGTACCGCAGCAGCTCACGCCACCGCATCTTCGGCCCGGTCTCCGGCACGGCGGCGTCGCCCCCCTCGATGTAGTCGAGCTCGGCCTGGGACATGCGCGGATGCTCCCGCGGCGACCGGTAGATCATCAGCCAGCCGACCACCCACACCAGCCCGATCGCGCCGATCACGACGAACGCCACCCGCCAGCCGAAGGCCGCGATCAACGCCGTGACGACCGGCACGGACAGGGCGACGCCGATCTGCTGGCCGGTGTCGAACAGGCTGGAGGCCAGGGCGCGTTCCTTACGCGGGAACCAGGCGGAGACCACTTTGATGTTGGCCGGCTGCACGGGCGCCTCGCCCATGCCGAGGCCGAGCCGGCACACCAGCAGCGAGCCGAAGCCGCGCGCCAGCGCGGTCGCGGCCGTCCACAACGACCACCACACGACGGCGATCGGGTAGACGACGCGGGGGCCGAAACGGTCGAGGAGCCAGCCGGAGGGCAGCTGGAAGATGGCGTAGGTCCAGAAGAACGAGGAGAGCAGGACCCCTTTCATGGTCTGGTCGAAGCCCAGGTCGTCCTGCATGTACGTGCTGGCGACGCTGAGGGCGGACCGGTCGAGGTAGGCGATCGTGAGCCCGGCCGCCGACATCGCGATGATCGTCCAGCGCAGGCGTGAGCGGGCACGCCGCGCCGTCGCGGGCGCGGCTTCGGCGGGCAGGGCGGAGTTAGACTGCATTCGAGCTCCATGCTGCAGGTCAGTGCAGTGGCACGCCGGACAGGCGGATCAAGGTCCCAGCGACGCCGCGCCAACGGCGTCACCGGGGATTCCGCCCGGTCCGGACGAGTGTTGCGGAGCCGCCACGCCGGTGTGGTCCGCGGCCGCGGATCACACCGGACGGCTTCCTTGGGTGGGATGTCCGGAATCCCATTTCACGAGACTGTAACGTAACTTCGGGTCATATACGAGATGCGATATCCGATATCTTGGCTCTTATGAGTGTCTTCGCCGGGCAGCCCCGAGTGATGTCCTCCCGGAGCGCGGTCGTCCTGGAGGCGATCAAGCACGCCATCCTGACCGGCGCCCTCGAACCAGGTCGGCCCCTCGTCGAGACGGACCTGGCCCAGCAGCTCGGCGTGTCGAAGACGCCCGTACGCGAGGCGCTCAAGACCCTCGCCGGCGCGGGCCTGGTCACCATGAGCGAGTACAAGGGCGCGTCGGTCCGCACGGTCGACGCCGCGCTGATGGAGTCCGTCTACGACCTGCGCCTGCTGCTGGAGCCCGAGGCGGTCGCCCGCACCGTCCGGCACGGCGCCGACCTCACCGCCGCCGCCGAGGCGCTGCGCCGCGCCGACGGATCCGCCGACCGCGCCGAGCGCAGCCTGGCCAACCGCGACTTCCACCGCGCCCTGTACGCCGGCTGCGGCAACCCCCTGCTCGTCAGCACTCTCGACTCCCTGCGCGACCAGACCGCGCTGATCTCGGCCGCCGCCTGGGGTCACGTGCCGAGCTGGGAGCGCGAGGCCGACGAGCACCGCGCCATCCTTCAGGCCGCCGCGTCCGGCGCCGCCGACCAGGCCGCCGAGCTGCTCCGCGACCACATGCGCTGCTTCGTCGACCGCGTCAGGAACTCGATCTGATCATCGTTCGTTGAGGTCGGCGGCACACAAATGATCTTCGAACGAGGAGAGCAAAGCCACGGTGTGGCGGCCTGGCCAGCGGGATCCGGCAGAAGAGGGGCTCGCGCAGCTCGATCGCTATCTGGACCGGCTCGATCTCGACACAGGCTATCTGGTGATCTTCGATCGCCGTCCCGAGGCAGCCCCGATGGAGGAGCGGGTCAGGTTCGATCAGGACCGCACCCCGGCGGGGCGGCAGGTCACCGTTCTGAGGGCATAAGGAGTCGGCAGCACGCGGGTCACGGGTCGACGGGCAGCCGCCTGGCGGCCACGCCCGCCCAGCCGAGCCCCAGCGCGGTGACGAGGAGCACTCCGGCGGCGCCCATGCCGGCTGCCACCAGCCCGGCCAGGCCGGGCAGGAGCACCTGCCCGGTGCGGTTCCCGACCAGGCGCAGCGACATCGCCCGCCCACGCAGTCCCGCGGGCGCGGACTCGGCCAGCCACGACATGGTCAGCGGCTGCCCGACCCCGAGCCCGAACCCCAGCGCCAGCAGCACGAACGCCAGGGACCACAGCGGCATGGGCACGGGGATGACCAGCAGCGCCGCGGCCGCCGCGACCGTGCTGGTCACCAGCAGCCTGCGCCGGCCGACGGCCCGCGACAGGCGGCCGAGGAAGAAGCGCGAGGCCATCGAAGCCACGCCCCGGAGGGTCAGCAGCAGGCCGACGGTGCCAGAGGTGAGGCCGCGCTCGGTGCCGAACGCGGGCAGGTACACGATGGTGATGTCGAGCGCGGCCAGGACCACGCAACTCGTCACCAGGGCGTGCGCCAGGCCGGGCAGGCGCAGCAAGGAACGTACGCTGCCTCCCTCCGCCCGGTCCCCGCCCGCCGCGCGCGGGCTGCGGGCCAGCAGCGCCGACAACACGACGAGCAGCACGGCCAGACCGCACGACCAGGCGAAGATGCGATCGGTGTCCGGGATCGCCCGCTCCCCGCCGAACGCCGCCATCAGCACAGGACCGGCGGCCTGGCCCAGCGAGGCGGCGAAGGTGTAATGGCCGAAGGCGGTGTCGTGGCCGCCGCGCCGGGTGGTGTTGGCCACGAGCGCCTGCTGGGCGATCACGCAGCCCAGATGCCCGGTGCCCAGCAGGACCCCGGCCGCGAGCAGGCCCGGTACGGTGTGCCCGATCGCCAGGAAGGCGACGCTGGCGGCGGTCAGCAGCAGCGCCCCCGCCACGGCCAGGCGCCGCTCGCCGTACCGGTCGGCGGCGTGCCCGGCGGGCAGCGCCAGCAGCAGCGGTGCGATCGCGAAGCTCGCGCCCAGCAGGCCGAGCAGCGCCGCGGGCACGTCGAGCTCGATCGCCCGGTACGACATGGTGGGACGCAGCACGAACGTGATGACCTGCGTGACGGCGGCGTGAGCCAGCAACACGGCGGTCACCCGCCTCCCGCGGCCGCCTTCAGACATCGCCGCCCCCGACGCCGCGACAGCCCTCAGACATCGCCGCGCCCGACGCCGCCCCGGCCTCCGCCCCTGTCGTCGGCCGGCCGCCGGACTGTGGCTACGGCGTCGATGTGCACACGCATGACGCTCCAACCTATCGAGTCGCCTTGGTTGACATCGCAACACCCCTCCCTGGAAACTCTCCCGAAACACCACAAGGTGCCTTCCGTAAACGTTTACAGGAGCGGTCGATGCTCTTACCCCGCCGCCTCGGCGCCGCCACGCTGGCCGCCCTCACCGCGCTCTGCCTCTTCGCCGTCCCCGGCGAGACGGACATCCGCGCGGCCGGTACGCTCACCACGGGCTCCGCGCCTTCCCCCGCACTGGACGGGGAGCGCATCGCCTACACCGCCTACCTCCCGTACGGCTACGACCGCGGCACCGCCCGCCACCCGGTCCTCTACCTGCTCCACGGCCGCGGCGACACCATGCAGGCGTGGACCCGCGTCAAGACCGTCCTCGACGACATGATCCGCACCAAGCGCATCCCGCCGGTCATCGCCGTCATGCCGGACGCGCCGTGGAGCGAGCGCGGCAACTGGTACGTCGACTCCCGCTACACCGGCGCCGACCTGCCAGGACGTCCGGTGGAGACGGCCCTCACCCGCGACCTGGTGGCCCACGTGGACGCCACGTACCGTACGGCGCCGATCCGGGAGGCCCGCCTGGTCGGCGGCTATTCGATGGGCGGTGCGGGCGCGCTGCGGTTCGCGCTCGCCCACCAGGACGTGTTCAGCGCCGCCGCCGTGCTGAGCCCGGCCGTCTACACGCCGATGCCGCCGTCCGACTCCTCCACCCGCGACTACGGCGCCTTCGGGCGAGGGGAGGAGAAGTTCTCCGACGACGTCTACCGCGAACTCGCCTATCCGGCGCTGCTGCCCGGCCTGAACCCCGACCTGCCGGTGCGGCTGTTCGTGGCCGTCGGCGACGACGAGTACGCCAACCCCGACCCCGCCGATGCCCGCCACGACCTGGACTTCGAGTCCGCCGCGCTCTACAACGCCGCCAGGCGGGCGCCCGCGATCTCCGCGCAGCTACGCGTCATGGACGGGGGCCATGACTGGTCGGTCTGGACGCCGGCCTTCGAGCAGGCCATGGCCGAGCTCGGCCCCGGGCTGAGCGTCACACCCCCGACCGGCCTGCCCGCCCCGCTGCACGGCACGGCCGCCACCGACTGGGCGGGCGGCGTCGCGGCCCACCCGGACGGGGCCCTGACCATCGGGTACGCGGCGGGCCAGCCCTCCACCGGCCGGCTCGATGCCGTGGTGACCCGGATCGGCGGCTGGACCAGGCAGTTCGGCACCCCGGCGGACGAGCGCCTGTACGGTGTCGCGCCGTTGCCCGACGGCGGCGTGCTCACGGCCGGCTACACCAAGGGCGACCTCGACGGCCGGCACCCGGGCAACGCGGCCGACGACGCGTTCGTCGCCAGGCTCGGTCCCGACGGCACGGTCCGGTGGATCACCCAGTTCGGCGCGCCGGACGCCGCCGACCGCCTTTACGGGCTGGCCGCCGCGCCCGACGGCGGCGCCTACGTGGCGGGCTACACCAGGGGCTCCCTGGACGGGCCGAACAACGGCGACAAGGACGCCATCGTCGCCAGGCTCACTCCAGCGGGCGAGCTGTCCTGGCTCAGGCAGTACGGCGGCGCGGGCGAGGACAAGGCGTACGGCGTCGCGGCGGACGCCACGACCCTCTACGTCGCCGGCAGTGCCACCGCGGCCCTGCCCGGCACGAGCGCGCTCGGCGGCCTCGACGGCTGGCTCGCTGCCTTCGCCGCCGCCGACGGCGGCAGGACGTGGGCCACGACCGCCGGCGGTTCCGGTGACGACCGGCTCAACGCGGTGACCGTCACCACCGCCGGCCTGGCCGTGGCCACGGGAGCTGCCGCCGGCGACGCGTACACGGTGGCCTACACCGCCCAGGGCCGCCGCCGCTGGGACCACGCGCTCGCCACCCCGGCCGCCGACGAAGGCGCCGCCGTGACGGCGCTGCCGGGCGGCGAGGTGGAGGTCGTGGGCTACACGCGCGGCCGGATCGAGGTGCCGGCGGGCGGCGCGGACGTGCTGACCGCCCGCCTGGACGGCCGGGGCACGCAGCGCGCCGCCGCCCAGCTCGGCACCGCCAGGGACGACGCCGTCGACCCCTTCGCCGAGCCGAACCTGTACGCCGCCACGACCTCCGCGGGCCGGGTGGCGATCTCCGGCCTGACGTACGGCGCCCCCACCGGAGGCGCCGCACTGGGCAACGGCGACGTCTTCCTGATCAGCTGATCTCAGAAGGTCACCAGCGGGTCGCCGACGAAGTCGGCGATGAAGTTGACGAAGAAGAATCCGAAGAACAGGAAGTTCAGGACGAGGATGACGTAATGCCACGGCCGGGGGCGCGCCGGGCGCGGGAGCTTGCTGTTGAGATACATCAGCAGGAACGGATAGAACAGCGCCCCCAGGTTGGACATGTTGGCCGACCACTCCACCAGCCCCACCGGCAGCGACTGGAAGATGATGATCGAGATGATCACCAGCAGCAGGAGCATGAACGGGTAGTAGAACCTGCGCGGGTCGCCCTCGATCAGCCGGCGCAGGCGGGGGCTGGTGGCGTTGGCGGCGTCCGTCGTCACCCGCACCATCGCCTCGAAGATGCCGAGCTGCGTGGAGAACAGGATCAGCACGCCCACCACCAGTGCGACGTAGAACACCGTGCGCCCGTACTCGCCGCCCAGCGCGCTGGCCACGAACGTCGGGACGTTGGCGCGTGTCGGCCGCTCGCCCGACATCTGCACCGCCTGGGCCATGAGGATGGTGGGGAGCAGCATGCCGAGGATGGCGCCGACGAAGAACACGCCCCACATGTCCACCATGAGCAGCCGGTACCACCGGCGCCACAGGCCCCGGTTGCGCTCGTCGTCGGGGAAGGTGACGCCGCTCGCCAGGATCGGCCGCCGCTCGCCGCGCAGGCCCGAAATGTAGCCGACGCGGTGGCCCATGCCATAGCCCTTGTCACGGTAGTGACCCATGACGTACCAGTTGAGTCCTGACGCCAACGCCGTGAAGCCGGCCAGGGCGCCGAGCTGGGTCGCGGTGATCCCGGCGGGCGGGGCGGCGGGGGTGACGAAGCCGCGGATGCCCTCCCACCACTGGCTGAACGGCACCACGAGCAGGTCGACGGCCAGCAGGGCGATCAGGATCGTCCCGACCAGCACCCAGTTCGCCAGCTCCAGCGTGCGGCTGATGCGGCGCGCGGCGGCGGTGATGAGGAACACCAGCACCAGCAGGCCGATGGCCCACCAGCGCGGCTCCGCGTCCCCGGCCGCCGGGGGCACGCCGTGGACCAGCGCGTACACGCCCTGCCCCGCCGACGCGGCCCAGCCGCCCGCGATGAACGCGAAGATCACGATGAACACGGAGAGCGGCACCCAGAGCGGCCAGCCCGGCGGCACCCGCCCCCAGCCGACCACCGGCGTCTCGCCCGTGGCGAGGACGTACCGGGAGCACTCGACGTTGTAGAAGGTCTGCAGCAGCGCCGACACCAGGATGACCCAGCCGACGCCGACGAATCCGTACTGGCCGACGCTCAGCGGGCCCAGCAGCCACTCGCCGCTTCCGATCGAGATGCCGAGCGCGATCAGGCTGGGGCCGACGGCGTACTTGAAGAGTTCCTTGGTGCCGATTTTGGAGACCTTGAAGACCTCCTCCGGCGTGGGCAGGTCGGTGACTTCGAGATCTGGGCGGCTGACTCCGAGCGGGTGCGACATGTCACTGCCTCCTGTCGTTCAGCGTGATCCCGAACAACGGCCGCATCAAGACCCAATCGGCAGAAGGACGGATCAGGCGTACTGGAGGTCGGCCTTGACGATGCGGCCACGGCCGACGGTGAAGTCGTAGTGCGCCTGCCATCCGCCGGAGCCCGCCGGAGCCCAGTGGACCAGGAGTTTCTGCCCGTCGGCTCGGTTCTCCACGACGGAGACGACACGCAGGGTGCCGCCGATCACCTCATTGTCCGCCCAGGTCCGGATCGCGTCGTGGCCGCGGATGCTGCGGCTGACGTCGACGATCTCGGCGTCGGCGGCGAAGGACCCGACGAGCGCGTCCAGGTCGCGGGCGTTCACGGCGGCCACGTACGCCTGCGCGGCCGCCACCACGACGACGGGGGAGGCTGTGGCCGTCGCCGGGGGAGTGGGCGCGGCGGACTCGGGCGCGCCCCCGCAGGCGCTCACCGCCAGCACCAGGGCAATGATCAAAGACAGGAAGGGTTTCGTGCTCACGCCGACGATGATCCTGGCCAGGCGGCCGCCAGGTCCAAGACCTGCCGTCATAGCCGATGGCTATACCGCACCAAACCGCCCATATCTCGCGATCTTGTGCGACAACCTCCGCAACGCGAGGCACTGCTCTGCGCGTGGCGTTACAGCACGTTACAGGACTGATTGCGTAGAGTGATTGAGCGTGGGCACCCCGCGACTACCGGTCGACGATCTCATTCTTGCCGATGACCACGACCCCGCCCCGCGTCAGCGCGAACCGGGTGCGGTCGTACTCGAGGTCGAACCCGATCCGCGCCCCGTCAGGGATCACCACGTTCTTGTCGATGATCGCCTTGCGCACGATCGCGCCCCGCCCGACCTTGACGTTCTCCATCAGCACCGAGTCCTCCACCCGCGCGTGCGAGTGCAGCACCACCCTGGGGGAGAGGACCGACCTGATCGCCGTGCCGCCGGAGACGATCACGCCGGGGGACACCAGCGAGTCGATCGCCCGCCCCACGCGATCACCGTCGTTGTGCACGAACTTGGCGGGCGGCAGCGGGTCGTGCCCGGTGAAGATCGGCCACTTGTCGTTGTACAGGTTGAACACCGGGTGCGCCGAGATGAGATCCATGTGGGCCTCGTAGTACGCGTCCAGCGTCCCCACGTCACGCCAGTAGCCCCGATCGCGCTCGCTCGACCCCGGGACGATGTTATTGGCGAAGTCGTACACGTCAGCGCCGCCCGACTTGACCAGCATCGGGATGATGTTTCCGCCCAGGTCGTGCTTGCTGGTCGGGTCGAGCGCGTCCTCTCGCAGCGCGTCGATCATCGACTGCGTCTTGAACACGTAGTTGCCCATGGAGGCGAACACCTCGTCGGGCGAGTCCGCCAGCCCCACCGCGTCCTTGGGCTTCTCCCTGAACGCGACGATCCTGCGCCCCTGGGGGTCGGTCTCGATCACGCCGAACTGGTCGGCCAGCGACAGCGGCTGCCTGATCGCGGCCACCGTGACGTCGGCGCCGGAGTCCTCGTGCTGCTCGACCATCTGCCGCGGATCCATGCGGTAGATGTGGTCGGCCCCGAACACGATCACGTGCTCGGGCATCTCGTCGTAGATCAGGTTGAGGTTCTGGAACAGCGCGTCCGCGGACCCGGAGAACCACCGCGGCCCGAGCCGCTGCTGCGCCGGCACCGGCGTGACGTAGTTGCCCAGCATCGCCGACAGCCGCCAGGTACGCGAGACGTGCCGGTCCAGGCTGTGGTTCTTGTACTGGGTCAGGACGACGATCTTCAGGAACCCGCCGTTCGCCAGGTTCGACAACACGAAATCTATGAGCCGATATATCCCCCCGAACGGCACCGCCGGTTTCGCCCGATCCGCCGTGAGCGGCATGAGCCTCTTACCCTCTCCACCTGCCAGCACAACCGCAAGCACCCTCCGGGACCTCATGCCCGAGACGCTACCCTCAAATGGCCGATCTATCGACGAATCCCGGCACGGTGTACTTCCTTCGTGTCCCGATTTGCCGCTCAATGGCCCGGCGCGGGGTTACCGACCCTGGGCTCGTCGATTGTGTTCCCTATGCTCACGTTGACCGTAAGGTCGTCTCATGCGTGTTGATCTGCTCAGCAGGGAGTACCCGCCGGAGGTGTACGGCGGCGCCGGTGTGCACATGGAATACCTGGCCAGAGAGCTGCGTAAGCTCGCCGATGTACGGGTGCGCTGCTTCGGCGCCGACCGCGACGAGCCCGGCGTCGCCGCCTACCGGGTGCCGGGCGGGCTGCAGGACGCCAACGCGGCCCTGCAGGTGCTCGGCGTCGATCTGGAAATGGCCGCCGCCTGCGGGGGCGCCGACGTCGTGCACTCCCACACCTGGTACGCCAACTTCGCCGGGCATGTCGCCAAGATGTTGCACGGCATCCCGCACGTGGTCACCACGCACAGCCTGGAGCCGCTGCGGCCGTGGAAGGCCGAGCAGCTCGGCGGCGGCTACACGATCTCGTCGTGGGCCGAGCGCACCGCGCTGGCCGCCGCCGACGCGGTGATCGCGGTCTCGGAGGGCATGCGCCGTGACGTCCTGGCCGCTTACCCCGAGATCCCGCCGGAGAAGGTCAGCGTCATCCACAACGGCATCGACACCGCCGAGTACGCCCCCGACCCGGGCAGGGACGTCCTGTGGAAGCACGGCGTCGACCCGAGCCGGCCGTACGTCGTCTTCGTGGGCCGCATCACCCGCCAGAAGGGCCTGATCCACCTCCTGCACGCGGCCGGCTCCTTCGACCCCGACGCCCAGCTCGTGTTGTGCGCGGGCGCACCCGACACGACGGAGATCGCGGCCGAGGTGACGCAGCTGGTCCGCGACCTCGACCGCAACGGCGTCCTCTGGATCCAGGAGATGTTGCCCAAGCCCGAGGTGATCCAGCTGCTGACGCACGCGACGGTGTTCGTGTGCCCGTCGGTCTACGAGCCGATGGGGATCGTGAACCTGGAGGCCATGGCCTGCGAGACGGCCGTGGTCGCGACGGCCACCGGCGGCATCCCCGAGGTGGTGGCCGACGGCGAGACGGGGCTGCTGGTGCCGATCGATCAGGGCGCCGACGGCACGCCGCACGACCCGGACCGTTTCGCCGCCGACCTGGCCGACCGTGTCAACACCCTGCTGGCGGATCCGGACCGGGCCGCCGCGATGGGGAAGGCGGGCCGCGCCAGGGCCGTCGAGCACTTCTCCTGGGAACGCATCGCCCACCGCACCATGGAGCTGTACGCGACCCTGCGTCCCTGAGCACGGGGGCCGGCACCGGGGCGGTCAGACGAGACCCCGACGGCTGGCCTGGGCACCGGCCTGGAAGCGGGTCTCGGCGTTCAGCTCGTCGAGGAGGTGACGCAGGCGGCGGCGGAGGCTGCGCGGGCTGGTGCCGAGCTGGCGGGCGATGGCGTCGTCCTTGAGCCCGGCCGCCAGCAGTGCCAGCAGCCTGCGGTCGTCGAGGCCGAGGTCCGTCCCCGGCTCCTCCTGGGCGGGCTCCGGCGAGCTGTCGTGCGACCACAGCTCGGGGCGCACCGGCAGGGCCTCTCGCCACAGGCGCTCGAACAGCTCCACCAGCGCCACGACCATGGTGGTTCCTCTGATCAGCACGCCGCGCGTCAGCGGCGGGTCCATGTGCAGCGGCACCACCGCCCGCCACCGGTCGACGAGCGCCATCTTGAACGGCAGCGAGGGCAGGATCCGCGCCTCCTCGCCCGCCCTGATGAGGCTGCCCACCTCGTCGAGCGCCCCGGTGTGGTCGAACGCCTCCGGCACGTAGATGGTGCGGTAGCGCACGCCGTTGCGGAGCAGGTCGGTCTGCAGCGGGTTGTGGTAGTCCAGCACGTACGGGGGCCGGTCGAAGGTCAGCACCTCCTCCTTGGCCTCCTGCTGCAG
>NZ_JBQQBR010000054.1:0-81849 GCF_052245935.1 Nonomuraea sp. 3N208
TGGTTTTGGCCCCTACCACACCGACGCCGTACACACCCATCCGTGAGTAGCGTCTTCGGATCTCTGTGTTCACATGAGTAGTAAAATGGACATCAGCGTAGCCTCGTCGCCTACCCGCCGAAGTCGGGAGGCGATCCGGTGGAAGCCGTTGCCGCGTCCGTCCGGCGGGCCGGGCGGACCGTGGCTGAGAGCCGCGTTGTCGGGGCCTGATTGCGCATTCATGGAGGGAGTGCGGCTCTTGGGCCACCGCCCCGCCGGACGCTCTCCCCGGCCCAGAGAAACCCGCCGTTCTATGGGTAGCCATAGGTTCGCATAGTGAGTGCCCGTAACAGTTCATACCCTTGATCTGCCATCACGGCGAGGAGTCAGCACGTTGCCAGGAACGAACCCGCGTGAGCTCGGCCTGCTGGCCGACTGCGCCAACTGCTTCGGGCTGTGCTGCGTGGCGCTGCCGTTCTCGGCCTCGGCCGACTTCGCCGCCGACAAGGCCGCCGGCGATCCCTGCCGTAACCTGCGCGACGACTTCAGCTGCGCCATCCACGCGCAGCTGCGGCAACGCGGCTACCCGGGCTGCACCGTGTACGACTGCTTCGGAGCCGGGCAGAAGGTCTCGCAGGTCACGTTCGGGGGCACGAGCTGGCGGCAGGCGCCGGAGACGGCTAGCCAGATGTACGCGGTGTTCCCGGTCGTGCGGCAGCTGCACGAGCTGTTGTGGTACGTGGCCGAGGCGTTGACGCTGGAGGCCGCCGGGCCCATCCACGCCGAGCTGCGCCAGGCGCTCGACGAGACCGAGCGGCTCACCCGCGAGAGCGTCGACGCCCTGAAGCAACTGGACGTGCCGGCGCACCGGGCCGGGGTCAACACGTTGCTGCTGCGGGCGAGCGAGCTCGTCAGGGCGGGGCTCCGCGGCAAGGACCGCAGGAGTGCCGACCTGGTCGGAGCCCGGCTCAGGGGCGCCGACCTGCGCGGGGCCGACCTGCGGGGCGCCTACCTGATCGGGGCCGACCTGCGGGGCGCGGATCTGCGGCAGGCCGACCTGATCGGGGCGGATCTGCGCGGCGCCGACCTGGCGGGCGCGGACCTCACCGGCAGCATCTTCCTCACCCAGCCCCAGCTCAACGCCGCCATGGGCGACACCGCCACCCGTCTTTCCCCATCCCTCACCCGCCCCTCGCACTGGCCGGACACCCGCAGTGAGCCGGGACCGCAGCCCCGCCCCAGACGCGTTCCGGGCGAGCGGAGCGCACCGCGGGGGACGGGACGACGCTCCCGCCGCCGCTGATCAGAGGTGTCTGCGCAGGAAGCCGAGCTGGTGCAGGAGCAGGCCCTCGAAGACGTCGGGGTCGGACGTGGGCGAGTGCGCGACACCGGACAGCGGCAGCAGCTCGTGCGGGCGGCGGCCGCGTGCAGGGCGGCCACCTGGTCGTCCAAGGGCGGTGCCTGCACGTGGTGATGCGTCAGCGGCCGCGATCAAAGGGAGATCCGCTGAAACGTCCGGCGGGACAGGAGCCGACCGCCGGGGAATCGCTTGCCTGGCCGCACGGCGGCGATCAAGCCGCTGCGGCATCTTAGGCACATCCGGCGAATCAGCAACGTGATCAGCCGCCGAAGGTTTTCCCTGGAGCAGGGAACCGCCGGGCGTCGCCGGGCTGTCCAAGCTATGGGCGACGTTCACACCGGTGACCACGTTGGAGCCGGATGACGCCGCGGGCGGCCCTTCCCGCTTGCCGGCGCGGGATGGACGTCGCCCCCACCAAATGCCCGGCCGTCAGAGCGTCGTCGGCAGGACCGGCAGGCCTCGCACGCCCGGGTCGGCGGCGAAGACGGCGCCTGCCTCCGGTTGCTCGGTCCGGTCCACGTCCAGCGCCGACGTGGTGATGAAGAGCCGGTCGAGGTGCTCGCCGCCGAAGGTCACCGCGGTGACCTTGCGCACGGGCAGGCTGATGACCGCGTCGAGCCGGCCGCCGGCGTCGTACCTGTGCACGGCCCCGCCCTGCCACAGCGCCACCCATACCCCGCCCTCGGCGTCGACCGTCAGCCCGTCGGGAGCCCCCTGCGCGGGATCGATGACGGCGAACGGGCGGCGCCCGCCGAGCCCGCTCTCCGGGTCGTAGTCGAGCACATCCACCCGCCCGGTCTCGGTGTCGGCGTAGTAGGCCAGGGCGCCGTCCGGGCTGAAGCCGAACCCGTTGGAGATCGTCACCTCCAGGAGCACCACACGCAGGGCGCCGCCGGGCTCGGCAACGTAGAACGAGCCGCGCCCGCGGGCCGCGTCATAGGCCATGCTGCCGATGTAGAAGCGGCCGTCGGGGTCGCAGCCGCCCTCGTTCATCCTGATCGAGGGATCGGTCCACGCCTCGCCCAGGGAGCGCAGCGGGGCGTCCAGGTCGTCGGAGTCGGACAGCAGCAGCTCCCGCTCGGCCGCCACCAGGTAGCCGCCGGACACGCGCGGCCGCACGACGGCGGCCACCGCGCCCACGTGGCGGCGGCGTACCACGCCCTGGGGGTCGAGCGCGAGCACGTCGCCGGCCAGCATGTCGACCCAGCGCAGCCCGCCCCAGCGGCCGGACCACACAGGTCCCTCCCCATGCTCGGCGACGGGGTCTGTCACGGTGTACGGGGCGATGGTCATGCCGGTCTCCTCGACGCTCGCGGGGGCCACGTACCGATCATGCTGCCAGAGCCGGGTCAGTACGCGACCGTGAACCTGGTGCGGCGGTGCCAGGGCAGCGCGGCCTCGTCCAGCAGCGCCACCGCTCCAGCAGCGCCGGCGGGCTCAGGTACGTCCAGTCGGCCGCCTACGGCTCCGGCCGATCCGAAGACGGTGATGCGCATGGTGTCAGGATTCCTTTCCGATCAGTACGCGGGGCGCCGCCGCCTCGGGCAGCGGCCGCGTGCGGGTGGGTTGGAGCTGGGCGGCCACGAGCGCGCCCAGCACGATGACCGCGCCGAGCGCCTGGGCCGCGGTGAGCCGCTGGCCGAGCACCGCCCAGCCGAGCGCGGTGGCGACCACCGGGCTGAGCAGTCCGAGGAAGGTGACCTTGGTCGCCGACAAGATGCGGAGCCCCCTGAACCAGAGGGCGTAGGCGAGCGCGGCACCGATGGTCGTGAGATAGGCGTACCCGGCGAGGTTGGCGGCGGTCAGCGTGGCCGGCGGCGGCCCTTCGACGGCGAGCGCCACAGGGAGCAGCAGGAGTCCTCCCGCCACGAGCTGCCAGCCGGTGGTGGCCAGGAGCGGCGCGGGAGACGGCCATCGCTTGCTCAGTACGACGCCGGCGGCCATGACGGCCGCCCCGCCGAGCGCGGCGGCGACGCCGAGGGCGTCCAGCCGCGCGTCGGCCCGCAACACGAGCAGCCCGACCCCGGCCACGCCCGCCACGGCGGCGACCAGGGTGCGCGGGGTCAGCCGCTCGCGCAGCAGCCCGGCCGACAGCAGGGCGACGAGCAGCGGCTGGATGGCGCCGACGGTCGCGGCCACCCCGCCGGGCAGCCGGTAGGCGCCCACGAACAACAACGCGAAGAACACCCCGATGTTGAGCGCCCCCAGCACCAGCGCCCGCCACCACCAGATTCCCTGAGGCAGGCGGCGCGTGATGGCGACGAGCAGGATCCCGGCGGGTAGAGCCCGTACCACGGCCGCCAGCAGGGGGCGGCCGGGCGGCAACAGCTCGGTGGTGACAAGGTAGGTGGTCCCCCAGATGGCGGGGGGCAGCGCGGTCAGCAGGACGACGCCCAGTCGATTACTTAGCACTAAGACAAAGTATCTCAGCGCTAAGCGACCTCGCCAGTGATTTACCTCACCGCTAAGACATCGGTAGGGTGGAGTACGTGGCAGACCACGTCGACTTCGTCCTCAGACAATGGGACGCCCAGCGCCCTGACCTGGACGTTTCCCCCATGGCCGTGATCGGCCGGCTGTCGCGGCTGTACCGGCTGATCGACGCGGAGCTGCGGCGCACGTTCGCCGCGCACGGGCTCGACCGGGCCTCGTTCGACGTGCTGGCCACGCTGCGCCGCAGCGATCCCCCGCGCCGGCTGACACCCGCCGAGCTGATGCGCGCGTCCATGGTCACCTCGGGCGCGATCACGCAGCGGCTTGACCGTCTGGAGGAGCGCGGGCTGGTGACGCGCACGCCCAGCGAGTCGGACGGGCGCGGCGTCTACGTGACGCTCACCGAGGAGGGTTTCGCGCTGATCGATCGCGTGCTGCCGGACCATGTCGCGACCGAGCACCGGGTGCTGGCCGCGCTGAGCGGGGAGCGGCGCGACGCACTCGCGGGCACGCTCCGCGACCTGCTGGAGTCGCTCGGCGACGTCACGGACCTCTCGCCCCGCACGTAGCGGACCCGAGCGTGCGCCGTGCCGCACGCTCGGCCCGCCGGTCACAGGGTCACGGGCAGGGAGAGCAGCCGCCATGTGCCGGGGTCGGGCGTGCGCTGCGGCTCCCCGGCGAGCGCCAGATCGGGGAAGCGGCGCAGCAGGGCGCCGAGCGCGATCCCGGTCTGCACGCGCGCCGGCGACGCCCCGGCGCAGAAGTGCGGACCATGCGCGAACCCGAGGTGCCCCGACGGCTCCCGCCCGATGTCGAACCTGTCCGGCTCCTCGAACACCCGGGGATCCCGGTTGGCGGCCGGGATCGCGGCCGTGACGGGCACGCCCTTGGGCACGGGCACGCCGCCGATCTCGATCTCCTCCGTGGTGAAGCGGGGGATGGTCAGCAGTTGCGGCCCGCACCAGCGGATCAGCTCCTCGACGGCGCGCGGCATGAGGCCGGGGTCGGCGCGCAGCGCCGCCAGCTGCCCGGGGTGGCCGAGCAGGGCCACGACGGCGTTGGCGATGAGGTTTGTGGGCGTCTGGCCGGACAGGACGAGCTGCCAGACCATGGTGATCAGCTCCGTGTCGGAGAGCCGGTCGCCGTCCTCCTCCTGGATGCGGGCCAACTCGGAGATCAGGTCGGCGCCCGGCTCGGCCTTCCCTCTGGCCACCGCGGCCTTGGCGTCCTCCAGAATCCGCGGGATGGCCTGCGCGAACGCGTCGCCGTGGCCGGCCTGGACGCCGACGCCGTACTCGCGCCACCGGGGGCGGTCGGCGGCCGGGATGCCGACCATCTCGCAGATCACCTCCATCGGCAGCGGCCGCGCGAAATGCGCCAGCAGGTCGACCGTGCCGTCCGCGGCGGCGTGCCCGGGCAGCTCGTCGAGCAGGCTCTCGACGATCCGCTCGATCCGCGGCCCGAACTCCGCGGCCTTGCGCGGCGTGAACGCCGGCGCCACCAGCTTGCGCAGCCGCGTGTGCTCGCCGCCGTTCATCTCGGACATGGTGCGCATGTACGGCAGGCAGCCGGCCGGCACGCCGGGGCGCTGGTAGCTGCTCTCGTTGGTCTCCAGCCGCGGGTCGGCCAGCATGGCCCGGGCTTCCTGGTGCCGCAGCACGGCCCAGAACGCGTACCCGGGTGCCACCAGCCGCGCCACGGGAGACTCCGCTCCGGCTCGCGCATACGCGGTGAAGGGGTCGCGCAGCACCGCTTCGTCGGTCAGGTCCATCTCAGGCACGTCGGCCATCGCCACTCCAGGATTTCAAATGATGTCATCATCTGAATGGTCACGGTATCTTACTTTTGGCGAGAACGGCAATCGAGGAGGACGATGCCCGGGCCGCACCTGCACGGCGACATCCCGAAGGCAGCCCACCTGGGGGCGGCCTGCGGGGATGCGGGCGGGCTCTGGTAGGAAAGACGCTCATGTCGGTCTTTTCGTCATCCGCCCCGATGCCTGACATCGTGGCCAGGCTCCGCGCCGCCGGCTGCGTGTTCGCCGAGGACGAGGCGGAGTTGATCGTCGCCACCGCCCGCACCCCCGGCGAGCTGGCCGCCATGGTGGAGCGACGGGTCTCCGGCCAGCCGCTCGAGCACGTGCTCGGCTGGGCCGAGTTCTGCGGCCTGCGGCTGGTGGTGGAGCCAGGGGTGTTCGTGCCGCGGCCCCGTACCCGATTCCTCATCGAGCAGGCCGTCGCGCTCGCCCGCGAGGTCCCAGGGACCCCGGTCGTGCTGGACCTGTGCTGCGGCACAGGGGCCATGGGCGCGGCGCTGGCCGCCGGGTTGGCGCGCCCGGCCGAGCTGCACGCCGCCGACCTCGACCCCGCCGCCGTGCGCTGTGCCCGGCGCAACCTGCCCGGCGGGCACGTCTACGAGGGCGACCTGTACGAGCCGCTCCCCGCCACGCTGCGCGGCCGGGTCGACCTGCTGATCGCCAGCCCGCCCTACGTGCCGTCCGGGTCCGTCGGGCTGCTGCCGCCCGAGGCCCGGCTGTACGAGCCGCGCGTGGCTCTCGACGGCGGCGACGACGGGCTGGACCTCGTACGCCGGGTGATCGAGCGGGCCCCGGAATGGCTCGCTCCCGGCGGTCACCTCCTGGTCGAGACCAGTGCCCGCCAGGCGGCGGAAACCGTGCGCGCCGTCGAGCTCGCCGGCCTGGTGGCCCGCGCGGCCGGCTCCGACGAGCTGGACGCCACCGCCGTCATCGGCACCCTCCCTTAGCGATGTTAAGGTGACGGCGATGGCACAGAAGGGACTGGCCCGCGACAGCGTTGTCCGCGTCGCGCTGGAGCTACTGGACGAGGTGGGGCTGGACGGCCTGACCGTCCGCCGTCTGGCCGCCCGCCTGGGCGTGCAGAACCCCGCGCTCTACTGGCACTTCCGCAACAAGCAGGAGCTGCTCGACGAGATGGCCGGCGAGCTGCTCGGCCCCACGATGGGCGGCCCGAGCGACGGGGAGACCTGGCGCGACTGGCTCGCCCGCCGGGCGCACCGCTACCGGCGCATGCTGCTGAGCCACCGCGACGGGGCGCGGCTGGTCGCCGTGAGCGATCCGGGGCCGGCGGTGGCTCAGGCCTTCGAGAAGGAGCTCGCGATCCTGACCGGGTTCGGGTTCACACCCGCCGAGGGCCTGCACGCGATCGGCTCCCTCAGCCACTACACGCTCGGCTTCGTGCTGAACGAGCAGGGACGACGCGAGCGTCATGCCCGCGGCGCCGGCCACGACCTCGCCGAGTACGCCGCCGAGTTCCCGCTCACGGTCGCCGGTGTGCGCGAGAGCGGCGCGCCCACCAGTGACGAGGCGTTCGCGCACGGGCTGCGGCTCATTCTCGACGGCATCGCCGGCACGAGACATCCATAAGGAAAAACTGCCGGAATTTGCCCTGATTTGCGGGTGGCGTGCGTTTATTTTGGTGCCCTGCCTGCATGGACTTCCTTCTTCATTCGCGGTTTCATTTTCTCCGTCAGTCCAGTCGGTGGGCCCTTCCATTTTGGGGGAGAAAATGGCTCTTAGGCGGAGAACAATGGCAGTTGCCGTCGCATTCGCGGTGGTGGCGGCGAATGCCGCGCCGCCGGCGAATGCGGCGGGACGGCGGGATCCGGTGCGGATCACCCGTTTCCTGGGGGAGCAGCAGGTGCCGCACATGACGCGCTTGGACGGCACCACCGTGGGCGGACTGTCCGGGATCGACCGGGATCCAAGCACCGGCACCTGGTACTTCATCTCCGACGACCGCTGGCGCTACAACCCGGCCCGTTTCTACACCGGCCACCTGGACATCGACCGGGTGACGGGGGCGTTCAACGGGGTCAGGCTGACCGGGGTCACGACCCTCACCAGGTCCGACGGCACGCCGTACCCGGGGTACGGCAAGCCGGAGTCGGCCGACCCCGAGACGATCAGGTTCGACCGGCGCAGCGGCCGGCTGCTGTGGGGCGACGAAGGCGACCGGCCGGACGCCAGGAACCCGGCCATCCCGATCTCCCTATCGGCTGTGCGGTCGATGGACCTGCAGGGACGGCACCTGGGCGAGCTGCGGCTGCCGCGGAACCTGCGGTTGACCGGCGCCGAGAGCGGTCCGCGCCGCAACTTCGGCTTCGAAGGGCTGGCCGTCACGGCCCGTACGATCACCGCCGTGACCGAGGGCCCGCGCTATGAGGACGGGCCGCTGCCGACGGTGGAGCGCGGCGCTCCCGCGCGGCTCACCGTGTGGCACCGGGCGGGCGGGCTCCGCGCGCAGTTCGTCTATCCGCTCGACCCGCTGCCCGTCGCCCCCGTCCCGCCCGGCGGGGAGGCCGACAGCGGGGTGTCGGAGATCCTGCCCATCGACGATCATCGCTATCTGGCGCTCGAACGTGCCTGGATCGAGGGCGTCAACTACCGGGTACGGCTGTACGAGATCGACCTGCGTGGCGCCACGAACGTGCTGGACAGGCGTTCTCTGGAGAGCGCCCCGAACGTACTGGACAGGGGCTCTCCTGACGGCGGCAGGCCGTACCGGCCGGTGGCCAAACGCCTGGTCCACGACCTGAGCTCGGTCACCGCGCCGGTGCAGAACCTGGAGAGCATGGCCTGGGGCCCGCGCCTGGTGAGCGGTGAGTGCACGCTGGTGATCGGGTCGGACGACAACTTCAACCAGCAGGAGGTCACGCAGTTCCTGGCGTTCGGCGCCACCGGCTGCCGCTGACGCCGCCCGGCGCCGGCCCGCAAACGGCGTTCCTGTGCGTCACCGGCCGCCGTCCCCGAGGCGGCCGGGGACCGGGGCCGGCTGCTACAGCGCGTGGATGCGGCGGCCGGTGATCTCCTGGCAGGCGATGCGGATGTAGAGAGCCCGCTCGCCGCCCGCCCACGGCGTGACGCCCGCGCGGGACACCTCGGGCACCTCCTCCGGCGGCACGTGGTGGGCCGGCCCCTGCACCAGGACGCTCCATCCCTCCCGGTTGGTCTCGTCGATGAGGTCGACCTCGAAGGCGATCTTGATGTCGACCCCTTCGAGCCCCGTACGCAGGTCCCTGTCCATGGGGCCGCCGGCGGCGGTGCGGAAGACGATGGCGCCGCCGTGCATCTTGTAGTTGACCGGCAGCACGGTCGGCCCGTGCGAGCCGTTGAACGCCACCCGCCCGATCCCGCCGGGGCCGATCAGCTGCAGGCACTCCTCCTCGTCGAGCACCTCCAGTGTCGGATTGGCCATGGCGGGACCGTGTCCCGGCGGTCGTTCCCTGCCCCCGCCGAGGAGCTCTTCCACGGTCGTCCCCAAGGCGTCGGCCAGGCGGTAGAGCGCGCCGGTGTCCGGCATGTCGGGGTGTTCCTCCAGGTACGTCAGATAGCCCGGCGACATGTCGGCGCGTTCGGCGACCTCCTCGCGGGTCAGGCCGAGGCGCGCGCGGTGATGGATGAGGCGACGCCCGAGATCCCCCGTCCCAGTCATGATCGCTTCTCCTCCTCTGTACAACCGGCATGCGACGCCGTTGACGCGCGCCTGCCGATGGTCGGCGTCGATGAACAGCTGCCGCCCGCGGAAGCGGATCGGCATGGACAACACGCCGAGCCGGCCGGGCAGCAGCGGGTCCAGCCGCAGCCCGTCCCGCCGCAGCTCCAAACCCAGGTAGCAGCGCTGCAAGAGGTCGAGCGTGCCGCCCATGGCGCCCAGGTGGATGCCTTCCGCGGTGGTGCCGCCCTGGACGTCCTTGATGTCGCTGTGGAGCGCTTCGGTGAAGAACCGCCAGGACTGGGCGCGGTTGGCGCGGGCCAGCACCCAGGCGTGCACGACCGCGCTGAGGGTCGAGCCGTGGCTGGTGCGCTCCAGGTAGTACGAGACCGTGCGGGGGATCAGGCCGGGTTCGACGGGGTAGCCGAGCCGTCGCAGGATGCCGGTCAGCTCATCGCCGGTCAGCAGGTAGCAGAGCATGAGCGTGTCGGCCTGTTTGGACGCCTTGTAGCGGTTGACGTCGTCGCCGTCGGCCTCCAGGGCACGATCCAGGCGGCGCACGCCGCGGTAGCGGTGCCAGTCGAGCTCCTCCAGGTCGGCGTACCCACTGAACTGGCTGATGACGCCGTCGTGGAAGTCGACCCGCAGGCAGCTGCCGATCTCGTCCCAGCGGTCCAGCTCGGCCGGGTCGGGCACCAGGTCGGGCGCCAGGCGGGCGGTCTCGCCGGCGCGCAGCAGCAGCCACGCGGTCATGACGTTGGTGTAGGCGTTGTTGTCCACGCCGGGTACGGGGGCGCCGGGGTAGCGGTCGTGGTACTCGTCGGGGCCCATGACGCCGCGGATCTCGTACCGGTCGCCGTGCCGCACCGCCATCGAGGCGAAGAACCTGGTGATGTCGAGCAGCAGCTCGGCGCACCACGGCGGCATGGAGCCGGTGGCCAGGTAGTGCTGCCAGACGTTGTAAGCGATGGCCAGGCCGACGTGCCGCTGCAGGTGCGAGTGGTCGGGCAGCCAGCGGCCCGATTGGGGATTGAGGTGCAGGATCTGGGTCTCCTCGCGGCCGTCGCTGCCGCTCTGCCAGGGGAACATCGCGCCGCCGTACCCGGCCTCCCGGGCGGCGTCCCGTGCCTCGGGCAGCCGCCGCCAGCGGTAACGCAGCAGGCCGAGCGAGATCTCGGGGAAACGCAGGCTCAGCCAGGGCTGGACGAACAGCTCGTCCCAGAAGACGTGGCCACGGTACGCCTCGCCGTGCAGGCCGCGGGCCGGCACGCCGGCGTCGAGGTCCGCGGTGTGGGGGGAAAGCGTCTGCAGCAGGTGGAAGATGTGCAGGTGCACGATCCGCGACAACTCGGAGCCGCCCACGTCGAGGCGGGCACACTGCCACAGCCGTTCCCAGGCGGCCGCGTGCCGGGTCAGCAGGTCGTCGAACGGCGGAGCGCGGCGCGCGTGGCGCAGCGCCGCCGAGCGGGCGTCGTGGACCGCGTGGTCACGTGACGTGGTCAAGGCCACGGTCTTGGTGAGTACGGCGGGCCGGCCCCCGGTGAGGTCCAGCACGTGCTCCCAGGTGATGTGGTCGGCCTGCCGCCGGAGGGAGCCCGGTTCCCGGGGAGCGTCGATCCGGCCGGCCAGGGCGACGGTGATGCGGGAGCAGCGGGTGATGGCGGTCAGCCAGGCGATGTCGTCCTGCGTTCCGGTGTCGTGGCAGGACAGGTGGTCGCCGCGCAGGTCGCGGTAGCGCGCCACGCCGTCGTTGGCCACCCGCCCGTCCAGCATCGACCGCACGTGGAGCGGCCCCGACCAGTTCTCGGCCGTGAAGGTGGTCTCCATCGCCGCCAGGTAGGGATCGGCCATCGACACCAGCCGGCGCTGGCGCACCGCCGTGATCCGGCTCGCGTGGTCGCACCAGCGCAGCTCGCGCGTCAGCACGCCTTGACGCAGGTTGAGCTCGTGGCGGTAGGCCAGGAGCTCGGCCCGCTCGGGCGCGAACCAGTCGCCGTCCGGCGTGGCGAACGTCAGCGGCAGCCAGTCGGGCAGGTTGACGATGTCCTCGTTCGTCACGGTACGGCCTGCTACGACGGAGTCGATCCGGTTGTAGCAGCCGGCCACGTACGTGCCGGGCGTGCGAGTCTCGCCGTCCGGCGTGGCGCCGCGCGTGGCGAACCTGCCGTTGCCCAGCGTGCACAAGGCCTCGCGCAGCCCCTCGGCGCCGGGGTCGAAGCCGTCGTAGACGAGCGTCCAGGCGTTCATAGCCGCCCCACGGGCACCCGGCCCGCCACACTCGCCTCGGCCAGGTCGTCGACGACGACGTCCGCCCCGGCAGCCCGCATCGCATCCGCCCGCGACCCGCTCCTGTCCGCCTCGGCAGGAGGCGTGCCCGCTACCCGCGATCCGCTCCCGTCCGCCTCGGCAGCAGGAGTGCCCGGCTCCCGTGTGCCGCTCCTGTCGACCGCGACGATCAGCCCGAAGCCGCCCCTGCGGCCCGCCTCCACGCCGGGCAGCGCGTCCTCCACGATCGCCACCTCGGCCGGCGGCAGCTCGAGGCGGCGGACGGCCTCCAGGAACAGCGCGGGGTCCGGCTTGCCCGGCAGACCGAGCCGGGCGGCGTCGGTGCCGTCCACCAGCACGTCGAAAAGATGCAGCAGGCCCGCCGACGACACCACCGCGCGGCAGTGCCTGCTGGCCGAGACCACCGCCGTACGGCAGCCGCGGCGCCGCAGCTCGTGCAGCAGCGCCACGGTGGACGGGTACGCCGCCACGCCGTGCTTGTCGATCTCCGCCACGAACAACGCGTCCTTGGCCCGCCCCAGCCCGTGCACGGTCGCCGCACCCGGCTCGTCGCCCGGCCCGCCCTCGGGCAGCGAGATGCCCCGGGAGGCCAGGAACGTACGCACCCCGTCCAGCCGCGGCCGCCCGTCCACGTACGCCAGGTAGTCGGCGCGCACGTCGAACGGCGCCGAGCCGCGGCTGCGCAGGAAGCCGTCGAACACGTGCTTCCACGCGGCAGCGTGCACCCGCGCCGTGTCGGTGACCACGCCGTCGGTGTCGAAGACGGCGGCGCGGAGCCTGGTCAGGTCGAAGGTGGCCATGCCTGGACGCTACCCGCGCAAACGCCCCCCAGCCCTGGCCGCCGAACCCGAGCAGGTGGTCGAGCCCGCCCTGCGCGCCGTGCCTGTGCTGCTCACCCGGGTGGCATCGCTCAGCGGGGCTCCGTCTCCAGGGGGCTGGGCTCCGGCACCTTGTAGGCGAACCGGCCGCAGCTCTCGCCGGGGATGAGCGCCGATGAACACAGAGATCCGAAGACGTTACTCCACAGGGGTCTGCCTGCGGTATCGGTCCTATGCGTCAGTCCCGGAGCGTGCCGCGCCGTGGGCGCACGGCGCGCCAACGCGCAGGGGGATCAGGAGGTCGGGTCGCGGCTGTCGTCCGTGCCGAACCCTTCCAAGGACTCCCGTTCCTCCAGCGTGCGCAGCTCCTGGAAGACGGTGATGTGCAGCCCGGCGGGGGCGTCGAGGCGGGCGTTGAGCGACTCCCACGGAGTGACCGTGGGCGGCGCCACCTCGGTCGCGCCCGCCGACACCAGCCGCCCGGTGGTGCCACGGGCGTCGTCCACCTCGAACGCGACCCGGATCTTCGGTGCCACCTGCCGACCTACCTCCACCTCGTCGATCATCTTCTTCTGCGCCGGATTGGCGATCTCCAGCGTGGCCCGCCCGGCGTCCAGGATCGCCACGCGGGCCCCGTCCTCGCTCGAGAACGCGGCTTGCTCGGGAAGCCCCAGGACGTCGCGGTAGAAGGCCAGGGCGGCCTCGTAGTCGTCTGCCTCGACCACCAGACGGAGCTGGCGGACCGGACGGCGGCCGCCCTCGGGTTCGGCGTGCGTGCTCATGGTTCTCCTCCGGGTGCAAGCCAGGACGTTCGTTCCCCTACGGCAACCCGCTCGCCGTACGCGTTCATCCCCGCCCTGCCATTTCTCCCGTCATGTCGCAGGTCCGGCCGTCGGCGGGCACCTTTTGCTCATTTTGAAAACTTTCCCGGGAACCGTCGCCCCGGCAGGAAACGTCTTTTGAGCAAACGGGGTTTTCCAGCATTTTCCTGTCAGGGGGACGCCCATGAACGTGGTTTTCTTCGGGGTCGCCATCGCCCTGTTCGCGCTCATCACGATGACCGCGATCAGGACCCGGATGGCGTTATTCCTCGCCCGCTCCACCACGGCTTCGGCCATGCGCCAGCAGCTCGACCTCTACGAGACGGCGTATCTGGCGGGCGGGCCGCGCCGGGTCGTCAACACGGCGCTGGTCTCGCTCGTCTCGCAGGGCGGGGTCCGGGTGTCGAGCGAGGGAGTCGTCACGCCGGTGCAGGGGTTCCGGCCGAACAAGCAGATGCCGGTCGAGCGGGCGGTGTTCAAGCACGTCAGGTCGGCGCCGGGCGGGCGCACGACGGCGCAGGTCCGGCACAGCACGGTCGAGGATCACACGATGCGGCGGCTGACCACGCCGCTGTGGCGCAACGGGCTCCTCATGTCGCCTACCGACCGGGTGCGGTCCCGGCGACGTACGAGCAGGCTGATCCTCCTCGCCGCGCTGGCGGCGGCCGTGGCCGTGGCGGGGCTGTTCCTGCGGGCGCCGGTGGCCGCGATCGTGATCGCGGCCGCGGCGGCAGTGGTGGGCGTGGCCACCGGCTTCTGGCTGCGCCGTGCCCTGGTGAACCCGGTGACGAAGGCGGGCAAGGCCGCGCTGGAGCAGGTGGACGTGCGCGAGCTGGCGCACGTGAGTGATGGGCCAGGCGGGTCGTCGTCGAGCTCCGGCGACATCCGGCTGGTGGCGCTGCACGGGCTGACCAAGCTGCCCGACCGGCAGCTGGCCGACACGCTGGGGCGCGACACCCGGGTCAGAACGGGCCGGACCGCCACGTGCTGCGCCCCCGGCCACTGCGGGTCGTACAGCAGCTCGCACGCCGGGTCCGGCGGCGGCGGATGCGGCGGCGGATGGTCCGATGGCGGGTTCTTCGACTTCGGCGGCGGCTCGTTCGGCGGCGGCTCCTTCGGAGGCGGCGACGGGGGCGGCTCCTTTGGGGGCGGCTCCTTTGGAGGCGGCGACGGAGGCGGAGGGGGCGGCGGGGGCGGCGGCGGATGCGGCGGGGGCGGCGGATGCGGGGGCGGCGGCTCGTGACAGCCGCCATCACCGCCGGCCCGTGACGCTCGCCGTGGACGGCGGCCGGTCAACGACCCGGTCGCCGTCACCCCCGGCCGTACCTGTCCTCGGCCCGCCAGAAGTACCAGGACCCGGCGCAGAGCGCGACCACCGCCCAGCACAGGCACGACACCCACACCATCCGCGGGGGCGTGTGGCCGCCGATGAGCAGGTCCCGCATCCACTCGATGTAGGAGGCGGCGGGGTTGAGGTACATGGCGGTGGCCACCCATTCGGGCAACCCCGCGCTGTTGACGACCTTGTCGTGAATGGCGAAGAAGACGCCCGAGGCGTACAACCACGTACGCATGATGAACGGCAGCAATTGGTTGAGGTCGCGCATCGAGGCCCCCAGCCTGGCCATGATGAGGCCCGCCCCGATGTTGAACAGCGTCTGCAGCAGCAGCACCACGGGGATCATGAGCCACAGCCAGGTGGGCAGCTCTCCCGTGATCACCACGATGACGAGGAGCACGCCCATGGAGATGACCAGCTGCTGCAGCTCCTGGATCGTGTACGCCAGCGGCAGCGAAGCCCGCGGGAAGTGCAGGGCCCGGATCAGCGACAGGTTGCCGGAGATCGACTTGGCGCCCGCTGTGACCGTCCGCTGCGTGTACGTGAAGACGAACATGCCCGTCAGCAGGAAGGCGGGGTAGTTGGGAATGTTCTTGCTGCCGCCCAGAATCAGGCCGAACATCACGTAGTAGATCGCCGCGTTCAGCAGCGGGGTGATGACCTGCCACAGCTGGCCCAGGGCCGAGCCGGAGTATTTCGAGACATTGCGCGAAGTCGCGTACGTCAGGATGAAATGCCGCCGCTGCCACAGCTGGCGCACATAGACGGGGAATCGCGGGCGCGCTATGGCGGGGCGGAGCCCGTACTTCTTGGCGAGTTCGGCCAGCGACCCGCTGTCCTGTGAAGTGTTTTCCAGTTGGCTCATGGGCACCTCGATGCTCGGTGGGTCGTCAGCAGTCCGATCATCCCTTGCCACTGTGGGCGTTGGTCCAGATTTCCAGGGGAGCGTTGCGGATGGTCCCCGCCGTCAGCCCGCCAGGTGCGGCCGCAGCGTCTCGTCGAGCGCGTCGCGCATCGCGGCCTCGAGCGGGCCGTCGCCGGTCAGCGCCCACAGGATCAGCACGCCGTTGTAGGCGATCTGGACCGCCCTGGCCAGCCGGCCAGGGTCCACCCGGCCGGCCAGCTCGCCCGCCGCCACCGCGTCGGCCAGCAGCCCGGCGATCTCGGCTCGGGTGCGTCGGGCGTGCTCGGCGGCGCGGGCGCGGAACTCGGGGTCGGTCAGGTCCAGCTGCAGGAAGGCGAGGCTGTTGGCGAGCTCTTCCGGCGTCGACACACCCTCCGACAGCTCGGCGAGGGCGGCGTGCAGGGCGGCCAGCGGCGAGTCGTGCGCCTCGCGGGCCCGCAGGAACGGCGCGGGGACGATCTCGGCGGAGTGGTCGGCGAGCGCCAGCAGCAACCCCCGCTTCGAGCCGAACCGCTGCACCAGTGTGGCCGGGGACAGCCCGGCCTCCTGGGCGACGGCGGCGAGCGTGAGGCCCTGCGGGCCGTGCCGCCCGATCGCGCGGGCAGCCGCTTGCAGGATCGCCTCGTCGCTGGTCGTGCGCGGCCTGCCCATGACGGCCTCCCCCAATTAATGAATCGCCGTTCGTAAACTATCAGCCGAGGTCCGGCAGGTGGCGCCGGGCATGGCCGAGGAACGCCCGCGCGGCCGGGCTCTTCGGCGCGTCCGACCGATCAGCGGCACCCCGGCCAGCTCGGGCACGGTGATCGAGCCCTTGGCGGCCGGCTCGTGGTCGCGGTGCACGGCCGCCACGAGGGCCTGGTCGCGCCATCGCGGGCCCTGAAAGACCACCAGATCCTACGGCAGTGCCGCGCGGGAATCTCTAGCGCGACACCGTCACGCCCGTCACCGCGAAGCGCTCGACGTCGGCGACATGGCCGCCAGTGGAGGCCACGATGGTGAGCGTGCGGACCGGCGCCGGGGTGAAGGAGACCCTGGCCGACCAGGGAGCGTTCTCGCCGCCTGCGGGCAGGCAGCACTGCTCGCCCAGGACGGACCTGCCGCGTACCTGGATTCTGATGCTCTCGTCCACGCCCGTGATGCGGCCTCCCACGGTCAGCGGAGAGACGACCGCGGCGCCGTACTTGGGCGTGGTCAGCGTCAGCGAGGTGTCGTCGGTGCCGACCACCTCCCACGGCGCGTCCCGGCCGGAGCCGTACCTGACCAGGTGGACGATGGCGGCGACCAGCGGCCGCGGGCCCTCCTCGGCGCGGAAGCCGACGTGCACGCGCGAGTGCCGCCCCTCGCTCACGGTCTTCACGGCCCGGTCGATCTCTTTGAAGCCGAGGTAGTCGCGGGTGAAGGCCAGCGCGGTTCGGCGCGGGTCCAGATGCCAGGCGCCGCGGCGGTCTGCCCGTTGGCCACGCTGCCACTCCTGTGCCTCGGCCAGCGTGGCGAACGGCCACAGCGGCTGGTAGTAGCCGGCGACCAGCCGGTCCTCCTCACCGGGCGTCCCCGTCGCGCTGGGAGACGATGCCGGTGACCGCGTCGCCTCGGGCGTCGGCGGCGTCTCCGGTCGCGTGGCTGTCGGGGCGGTCGGCGGCGGCGAGGCCGTCGCAGCAGGAGTCTCGCGTGGTGACGCATCGCCGCATCCCGCCAGGGCCAGCCCGAGCGCGATCAGCAACGGCAGCGCACTCTCGATACGTGGTCTCATACGGACCTCCTGGGGCTGCGGATCGCGTCCTGCTGACATTAGGACGTACCCGAGACCGGCGGCGGACCATCGTCAAAGCCGGTGGGCGAACGCATGGAGGAGAATCCCGGCGAATCGGGAGGCACGGCGCCGTCTCTGGCACGATGGGGACAGCCGAGCACAGGGATGGCGCATGGCGAGGATCCTGAGAACCTTGGTGGCCGGCGCCGACCTGCTCGCCAGGCTGGTCGCGCGGTCAGGCTCGGGCGGGAACACAGAGCCGCCCGGCCGCCACCGCCGGCCACTCGGCGGTCAGCACCAGCAGGACCGCCACCAGCAGCCCGGTGGCCTCCAGCCGGTCGGCGCCGATCACGCGCTCGATTGGCCGCAGGAAGGGCCCTGACGGGAGCATGCCGCTCTTTTGACGGCAGGAAGGGCTCTGACGTGCGTGCGGTCACTTGGCGGCGGGGCGGGCTCTGACGTGGATGCGCTCGCCCTGCGGCCCGAACAACCCCAGGACCTCGGCCGGCTCAGGGTCGGGGTTGGCGAAGCCATGCGGGACGCGCGTGTCGAACTCCGCCGCCTCGCCCGGCGTCAGGATCACGTCGTGCGGACCGAGCAGCAGCCGCAGCCGCCCCGACAGGACGTACAGCCACTCGTAGCCCTCATGGACCTTCTGCTCCAGCTCGCACCCCGGCCAGTGCGGCGGATAGATCTGCTTGTACGCCTGCACCCCGCCGGGCCGTCGGCTCAGCGGGATGAACGTCGTGCCGTGGCGCTTGAACGGCCGCATGTGCACACGGGGGTCGCCGGTCACCGGCACGTCGATCAGCTCGTCCAGCTGGACCTGATGGGCGCGGGCCAGCTGGAGCAGCAGCTCCAGGGTCGGCTTGCGCTGCCCCGACTCCAGGCGCGACAGCGTGCTGACCGAGATGCCGGTGCTCTTGGACAGCTGCGCCAGCGTCGCGCCGCGCTCCTGGCGCAGCGCCCGCAGCCGCGGCCCGACCGCCTGGAGCGTCTCTTCGAGGTCCATGCGGATACTTTGCCATTACGGCAACGTTATTTGTCAAATGGGCAGCGGAGGACGGACAGTGGCGCATCGGATGAATGGAGAGGAGCCGAGCTGTGGACACGAAGTACGACGTGGTGATCGTGGGCGGTGGGGCCGCCGGGCTGAGCGGGGCGCTCACCCTGGGCCGGGCGCGCCGCAAAGTGCTGGTGATCGACGCGGGCCGGCCGCGCAACGCGCCGGCGGCGGGGGTGCACACGTACCTGACGCGGGAGGGCACGCCGCCGCGCGAGCTGCTGGCCGCCGGCCGCGAGGAGGTCATCGGGTACGGCGGCGAGATCGTGACCGGCACGGTCGTGGCCGCCGAGCGCGTCGAGGACGGCTTCCGGGTGGCGCTGGACGACGGGTCGGCGGTCGTGGCGGACCGGCTGCTGCTGGCCACCGGCCTGGTCGACGAGCTACCCGACGTGCCGGGACTGGCCGAGCGGTGGGGACGCGACGTGCTGCACTGCCCGTACTGCCATGGCTGGGAGGTCCGCGACCAGGTCATCGGTGTGCTGGCCACCGGGCCGCTGTCCGTGCACCAGGCGCTGCTGTGGCGGCAGTGGAGCGACGACGTGACGCTCTTCCTGCACACCGGGCCCGAGCCGGACGCGGACCAGCGCGAGCAGCTGGCGGCCAGGGACGTCACAGTGGTCGAGGGGCGGGTGGCCGGCCTGGAGGTGACCGAGGATCGGCTCGCCGGAGTGCGGCTGGACGACGGCACCGTGGTGGCCTGCCGGGCGCTCGCCGTCGGCACCCGTATGACCGCCCGCACGGACCTGCTCGCCGGGCTGGGGCTGGAGACCGAGGAACAGGAGATGGGCGGCCACGTGATCGGCACCCGCATCCCCGCCGACGCGACGGGCGCGACGAACGTCCCCGGCGTGTGGGTCGTGGGGAACGCGGCCAACGTGACCGATCAGGTCATCGTCGCGGCCGCGAACGCCGTGCGGGTGGCCGCGGCCATCAACGCCGACCTGATCGCCGAGGAGACCCGCCGCGCCGTCACCGCCCGCCGCGCCCATGCCCCGCGCACCGAGTCCCACGGCGGAGCGGGATGGCACGGGGTCTCCGTCCCTCCGGAGGAGTTCTGGGACACCTTCTATGCCGAGAAGGCGCAGGTCTGGAGCGGCAACCCCAACGCCGCCCTCGTCCGCGAGGCCGACGGGCTCGAGCCCGGCACCGCTCTCGACCTGGGATGCGGCGAGGGCGCCGACGCGATCTGGCTCGCCCGCGGCGGCTGGCGGGTCACCGCCGCCGACATCTCCCACGTGGCGCTCGAGCGGGCGGCCGAGCACGCCAAGGCCGCCGAGGTCGCCGATCGCGTCGACTGGCAGCGCCACGACCTGGACATGTCCTTCCCCGAGGGCTCCTACGACCTCGTCTCCGCCTGTTACCTGCACGCTCCCATGGACCTGCCGCGCGAGAAGATCCTGCGCGCCGCCGCCGCGGCCGTCGCGCCCGGCGGGGTGCTGCTCGTCGTGGGCCACGCGTACTGGCCGTCCTGGGAGCACAACCCGCACGCGGACGTACATTTCCCGACTCCGCAGGAGGTCCTCGACGCGCTGGAGCTCACGGAGGGGGCGTGGGAGGTGCTCCGAAGCGAGGAGTTCGAGCGCACGCAGAACGGCCCCGACGGCCGGCCGGGCGCCAGGAATGACAACGTGCTCAAGCTCCGCAGACTGCCGTGACCGGCTCACCGGCCATCAGCGGCTCACCTCCGCTGGTGGCCGGAACGGAGGAGATCCGCTCTACGTGGAGGATCCCGGGAGCGCGCGGTAGGCGGTCCCCTTGCCGCCGAGCCGCGTCGACGGCACGCTGGCCGGAATGAAGGCGGACTCTCCCGGCCGTAGCGTCAGCGCGTCGCCCAGCACGGCCTCGCCTTCGACGCACACGACGATCTGCGGCAGGCCGCCCGGCAGCTCGTGCGCGCTCTCCCCGTCCAGGTCGTGGCGGCTGAGGGCGAATTCGGGCGCGGGCGGCCGATAGTGGTGCGCGCCGGGCTCGCCGGGCTCAGGCCGGACCAGGTGCGGCTCGCCCGGCGTGAAGTCCACGACCCGCATCAGCTCGGGCACGTCCACGTGCTTGGTGGTGAGCCCGCATCGCAGCACGTTGTCGGAGTTGGCCATGATCTCCACGCCGACGCCGCCTAGATAGGCGTGCGGCACGCCGGCCCCGAGATAGAGGGCCTCGCCGGGACGCAGGCTCACGTGGTTGAGCAGCAGCGCCGCGACCACACCCCGGTCGCCGGGGCAGGCGCGGGCGACGTCGGCGTAGACCGCGAGCTCGGCGTCGTCGGCGTCGAGCAGGGCCCGCTCGACCTCTGCGCGCAGCGGCCGGGAGGCGTCGTCGAGCATCTCGGCGAACACGCGGCGCAACGCGTCCCCGGGCGCCGCAGCCCTGAGCGTGTCGATCCAGGACCGCAGGCCGGGCACGCCGAGCCGGTCGAGGAGGCCGGCGGTGACGGCGGGCGAGCGGAAGCCGCACAACCCGTGGAACGGGGTGACCGCGCAGACCATCTCGGGTTTGTGCGAGGCGTCCTTGTATGTGCGGGAGAAGTCGTCGAGGGGGATGTCGCGCGCCGTCTCGTCGGCGAACCCGGCCCGCGCCTGCTCGGTGGTGGGGTGGACCTGCAGCGACAGGGGTCGCGCGACGGCCAGGACCTTGAGCAGATAGGGCAGCGCGGGGCCGAATCGGGCGGCGGACGGCTCGCCGAGCGTGCCGGCCGGGTCGGCGGCGATGAGCTCTCCGAGCGGGACGCCGCCGACGGTCGAGGGAGCGCCCGGGTGGGCGCCCATCCAGAGTTCGGCCTGAGGTTGTCCGGTCGGCTCTGTCCCGAACAGTTCCGGCAGGGCGGTCACCGAGCCCCAGTCGTAGGGGCGGATGCTGGTGGCCAGGCGCATAGGGGCGTGCACGGCCGTAAGACTATCGCGGACCGGCGGTGCTATACGGTTGTGCAGCACGTTGTACGGGTGAACAGGAGCGCGGAGCGACGACCGTACCGGATGCCGAGGACCTTACGGCCCGCGCGCGGATCAGAGACGCCGCGATCAAGCACATCGGCGAGCACGGTTTCGAACGGGCGACCATCCGCGACATCGCGGAGAGCGCGGGCGTGTCCCTCGGCCTGGTGCGCCATCACTACGGCTCCAAGCAGGCGCTACGCGAGGCCTGCGACGAGCACCTCATCAAGACGATGCGCCGGCTGCACGCCCGGGCCGAGACCCCGCCCGGCGCGCTCAACCCGGTCGCCGTCATGGGCCCCTACCGGCAATACCTGGCGAGGGCCCTGACGGAGGGGTGGGCGGCGCCCGTGTTCGACGAGATGGTGGCGGCCGGCGAGCGGTGGCTGGCGGCGGCCGACAAGACCCGCCCCGACCCTCCGGACGTGGACCCGAGGTCCCGCTCGGCGCTGATGGCCGCCATGGCGCTGTCGGTCGTCGTCCTCTACGACGACGTCTCGCGCGGCATGGGCGTCGACCTGGCCACACCGGAGGGCGAGGCCAAGCTCCTGCGGGCGATTCTCGACATCTACTCCCATCCCGTGCTCACCCCGGAAGAGGCCGCCGCCACGCGGCAGGTTCTCGACCGCGGCCGGCCCGCCTGAATCCGAGGGCACGTCCCTACGTCTCCCTGGCGGGATGGAGGCGGCACTGTGACCGGCGGGCCGGCTAGCAGGCGCGCGGGCCGAGAATGACGGGCATGCTGCGGGTGCTGTTGCCCAGCAGATTGTCCAACGGGCGCAGCTCCTCGGGCCGGGCCGCGGCCCTGATGGCCGGGAACGCCGCGAACAACGCCTCCAGCGCCACCTCGGCCTCGACCCTGGCCAGGGGCGCGCCGAGGCAGAAGTGCGGCCCGTGCCCGAACGCCAGGTGCGAGGCCGGCGGACGGCTGATGTCGAACCGATCCGCGTCGGGCCCGTACTGGTCGGGATCGCGCCCGGCCGAGGCGAAGCAGGCCAGCACCGGCTCCCCGGCCCGCAGGTGCACGCCGTCGATCTCGACGTCGCGCATGGCGTACCGGAACGGGAAGTAGGCGATCGGCGAGTCCCAGCGCAGCGTCTCCTCCACGGCCGCGCTGAACGGGCACTGGCCCGAGCGCAGCAGATCGACTTGCCCCGGCGCGTTGAGCAGGGCGCCGATGGCGTTGGTGATGAGGTTGACGGTGGTGACGTGCCCGGCGATGAACAGCAGGTCGATGGTGGCGAACAGCTCCGACTCCGACAACCTGCCGCCGTCTTTCTCCCGCAGCCTGATCAGATCGGTGATCAGGTCCTCGCCGGGTGTCTGCCGGCGCTCCTCGATGATCTGGTGGAGCAACGTGTGCAGGGTGCGGCGTACCTCCGGGCCGTCCTCGAGGTCGCTACTGACCTGCGCGACCGCGTCGGTGAGCTCGTGCAGCCTGTCCTGGTGCGCGCGCGGGATGCCGATCATCTCGGAGATCACCTCGCGCGGCAGTGGGTAGGCGAAGTCCCGCCGCAGGTCCACCGGCTCGTCCGGCGGCATCTCCGCGAGCCGGTCGATCAGGTCGCCGGTGATCGCGGCGATCTTGGGTCGCAGCTGCTCGATCCGGCGCGGGCTGAACCCGGCGGCCAGCGGCGCGCGTAGCCGCCGGTGTTCCTCGCCGTCGGCGTTCAGCATGGAGATGTCGGTGACGATGCGGGTGATCGCGGTCCCGGGCGGGGCGCTGCCGCGTTCTGCCGGGTCCCAATAGCGGATCTCCCTGGTCATGTCCGGATGGGTCAGCACGGACAGCAGGGTCGCGTACCGGGTGGCGGCCCAGGCATCCACGCCCTCGGCCGTCACGGGCACGAGCGGCCCGGCCTGCCGCAGCCGCTCGTTGTCGGCGTGCAGGTCGCGGGTCGCCGGGTCGATGACGAAGCGGATCAGCTCGGTCATGGGTCAGCCCGTCCGTTGCCGGCCGACCGACAGCGCGGCCACGTCGATGCCGGGGTCCTGGTCGAGGTAGAGGTCGCGGACCAGCTCGCCGGCGGCCGGCGCGTTGCACAGGCCGTGGCCGGAGAACCCGGTCGCGTACAGGAACGCCGGAGGCCCCGGCTGGTGACCAATGAAGGCCGTCCGGTCCGGGCTGGCGTCCCGCAGGCCGGTGACGGCCGTGTGCAGGGGCACGCCGGCCAGACTCGGGTACGTCACCGCGAGCTGGGCGGCCACGCCGCGCCGCCAGGCCTCCCGGTCGGGGCCCGGATAGCCCATGCCGATGAGCAGGCGTTCGCCGCGGACCCGTACCAGCAGGCCGCTGGCGGCGTGCAGGGTGACCGGGATGTTCGGCGTGCCAGGCGGCAGCGGGTCGGTGACCAGCAGCTCCTGCTCGGTCGGCTCCATCAGCGGCAGGTCCACGCCCGCGCAGCGCACGAGCGAGGCCGACCACGCGCCGGCGGCGCACACGATCGCGTCGGCGGTGATCTCGCCGTCCGCCGTGAACACCCGGCCGCCCAGCGTGTCGAGCCCGGTGACCGGGCAGCCGGTGCGCAGCGTGGCGCCCGCCCGCTGGGCGGCGTCGGCGTAGGCGTTGACGATGGCGGTGGTGTCGGAGACGTAGGCCTGCGGCGAGTAGGCGGCGGCCAGCAGCGGCAGGTCGCCGATGAGCGGATTGCGCTCCCTGGCCTCCTCCACGCTGATCAGGCCCACGTCCACGCCGGCGTCCAGCTGGCCAGGCAGGTCGGCCTCGAAGGCCGTCACCTGCTCGGGCTCGCTGAACAACACCAGGTAGCCCACCTGCCGCAGCGGCAGAGAGGCGCCCGGCCTGGCCGGGAACGCGCGGTAGGCGTCGAGGCTGCGCACGGCCAGCGCCGAGCTGACGGCGTTGCCGGCGAAGTACGACCGGACCACATCGGCGGTGGCCCGCGAGGCGCCGGAGCCGAGCGCGCCGCGTTCCAGCAGCATGGTCTCGACGCCGGCCTCCGCGAGGTGGAAGGCGATCGACAGCCCGATCACGCCGCCGCCGATCACCGCCACACGTGTGTCACTCATGCGCCCTCCTTCGTCGGTCGCATGAGCGACAGTCAGCTGTGTTGATTGGTCGTTCGCTTCGCTCACTCATGCGCCCTCCTTCGTCGGGTCGCATGAGCGACGGTCGGCTGTGTTGATTGGTCGTTCGCTTCGCTCACTCATGCGCCCTCCTTCGTCGGGTCGCATGAGCGACGGTCGGCTGTGTTGATTGGTCGTTCGCTTCGCTCACTCATACCGTCGCCTCCACGCGGCGCAGGCGGTCGCCGGCGTGCCACGGGAACAGGTGCAGGTTCCAGCCGCCCAGGCAGTTGCAGTAGAGCGCCATGTGGGCCATGGCCGAGATGTAGTCGGCATGGCTGTTGAGGCGCTCCAGGCCGTCCATGAGCCGCCTGGTGAAGCCCCAGAGCGTGTCCAGGCCGCAGTAGCCGAGGAACTCCGCCGGGGTGTGGGCGAGCTGATGGGTCATCTGGCGCAGCCACGGCAGCGGCATGCCGTCCAGGGCGGCGCGCACGAGACCGCCGTAGCAGCTGTAGCCGAGCGGGCGGGTCTCGCCGTTGACGAACAGCAGCGTGGTCAGGACGGTGTCGTAGCTGCCGGCCTGCGACGGGATCCGGCCCGCGTGCAGGTCGACCAGCTCGCGCGGCGGGCGGAGCCAGATGCGCTCGGTCTCGGCGTGCACGTCGGCGATCAGGTCGTTGAGCTGCGGGTCGCCGACGGGCAGCCGGGGCAGATCATGGCCGCCCGGCTCGCCGGCCCGGCGCACCTCGGCGATGATCGGCTCCTTGGTGGTGTAGACGGACTGCCACACCTCGCGGCCGGCCTCGACGAGAGCGTCGAGATCCTCCGGGACGACCTGGCCGATGGGCGTGGCGGTCATGGGTTCCGTCAGCTCGCCGTACTTGATGCCGAGATGCTGCAGCCGCGAGCAGAACAGCGTCCCGTCAGGCACGGTGCGCCGGTCCACGCGGTACGCCGCGGGCGCGTGCAGCAGCGAATGGACCGGTGCGACGTGGTACAGGTGATGGCCTGCGACCAGGGCGTGGCCTTGCAGGCTGCGGTATGGCAACGCGTCCCAGAAGCACTGGGCCAGGGCCGGGTTGCGCTGGTCGAGTTCGGCCGCCACGGTGATCCCGAGGGCGGGCCAGGCTATTTCCACACGCTTCGAGTCGTTCACAATTCGTCACTCTAACGTCACGCTTTGTGGTGATTCGGGCGGGGGTGGGCGCTTTACCGGGTCATGACTGCGCCTGGGCGATTGAGCAAGGTCCAGCTCCGGTCGTCGCCCCAAGCCGCAGCCCGGCCAGGCGGGGATAAGCCGGCGCAGCTGAGCGACGCGTTCCTCGGTCAGCGTCGTCTGGCGGTCGTGGACCACGGAGACGGGCCGGCCGCCGCGGCCCCAGTGGGCGACGGCGTGCGGGATGCCGGGGGCTGAGCGGGTCGAGCGACGGGAACGGTGGTTTACGGTGACGGCGACGCCCTGCCCAGGATCGGCGCCCACAGCGGCTACTGGCACGACGAGGCCATGTGGGACTCCCTGGACCCTGATCCGCCCGGCCCCTTGATCCCCCGGTCCTGGCCCGCTTGGGCCCTCGCCCGCTTGGGCGTGACGCTGCGGAAGCGCACACTGGTCGGTCGTGCCGGTGCGGGGCCCGCCTTCCGGCCGCCTCTCGCGCGCTGCTCGGCCCGCGTGGGCGGGACCTCCGGCAGGCGGCTGTTAGGGGGCGGGGGCGCCGGGTAGCCGACCTGCTCGAAGGCGATGATGAGGGGTAGATCGCTATGCGCGCGAAAAATGCTGACATGAGAGCCAGGGGGCGGCAGACGCACCTGGCGGGGAGAGCGGCCGCCGCCGGGCTGGGCTTCTGTGTAGGAGCCACGGTCGCGTACCTGTTCGATCCGGCACGGGGACGCTCGCGCCGGGCCAAGGGCCGCGACAAGGCGGCCCACGCGACCCATGAGCTGCGCGACAGCCTGGGTGTCCTCAGCCGGGACATGGCCAATCGCAGCAAGGGCTCGGCCGCCGCCGTACGCTACCGCGTCGCCGGCCGGTCGGCCGACGACCGCGTGCTCTACGAGCGCGTACGAGCGGAGCTGGGCCGCCACGTCAGCTACCCGCACGCGGTGGAGGTCCACGTCCAAGACCGCGTCGTGAGGCTCGACGGCGACGTCCTCGACACCGAGGACGAGCGCACCAGGCGGGCGATCCGGCACATCCCCGGCGTCAAAGGCGTCGACGCGCAATGGTCCACATACCGTGACGCGGCGGAGTCACCGCGGCTCCAAGGCGCGGGCAGGCGTCGCGAGCCGGTGCCCGAGCTGCTGCAGCAACAGTGGTCGCCGACCGCCAGGTTCCTGGCCGGTACGGCCGCCGCCGGCATGATCACATTGCCGGGCGGGCTGCCGCGCCCCGTCGCCTGGGCCATCCGCGGCGCAGGCGCGCTGCTGGCCGCCCGCGCGGCGACGAACCTGCCACTTCGGCGCCTGACCGGGCTCAAAGCCGGCCGGCACGCCATCGACATCACCGAGGGCATCTCGATCGACGCGCCAGCCGCGACCGTGTGGGCGCTGGTGAGCGACTACTCGGTCTTCCCCCGCTTCATGCCGGACGTGCTCGAGGTACGCCGCTCCGAAGACGGCCGGACGTCCCACTGGACGATCAGCGGGCCCGTCGGGACGCCGATCCGGTTCGACGCCACCGAGACCCGGCGCGAAGAGGGCCGGGAGATCGCGTGGCAGTCGGTCGAAGGCGAACTCATCGCCCACACCGGCTCCCTGAGCCTGGTCGAGCAGGGCGACGGCAGGACCCGTGTCCAGGTGTGGCTCGCCTACAACCCGGTGGTGGGCGCCGCCGGCCACGCCGTGGCGCGGCTGCTCGGCGCGAACCCCGCCCGCAAGCTGCGCCAGGACCTGATGCGGCTGCGGTCCTACGCCGAGAGCCGGCGGCAACCAGCCGGCTCGCCAGATGCCTCACGACGTCCGACAATGACGACCCGTCCGTGACGGTCGCGCGCTGCCGTGCTCGTGCAGGCGCGGCCCTCCTCACCCGCCCGGCCTCTCCGCCTTGGGCGACCCGCTGGAGGTGGGGGACGCCGAGGGTGATGCCGTAGACGGTGAAGGGTGTAATACGGATCTAAGCGATCAGCCCGCACCCGTACGGAGGCTCCATGTCCGACCGTAAGGCCCGGCTGCCCGGGCTGCTGCCCGAGGACCTGAATGAGGAGCAGGCCGAGGTCTACCGCGCCATCGCGGGGGGTCCGCGGGCGGCAGGGCCGCAGGTGTTTGCGCTCACCGACGCACAAGGGCGGCTGCGGGGACCGTTCAACGCGATGTTGCTGAGCCCGCCCGTCGGCCTGGCACTGCAGGCGTTGGGCACGGCGGTCCGCTACGGCTCGGTCCTGACCGGCCGGATCAGGGAGATGGCGATCCTGACCGTGGCCGCGCACTGGGGCAGCGAGTTCGAACGTGAGGCGCACGAGGCGGTGAGCCGGACCTGCGGCCTCACGGAGGCCGAGCTGACCGCGCTACGCCAGGGCCGGCCGCCCGCCCTGGACGACCCCGCCGAGCAGGCCGCCGTGCGGGCCACCGCGGCGTTGGCTGCCGCGGGCGAGCTGACCGACGAGGAGTATGCCGGCGCGGTGGCGGCGCTGGGGGAGCGGGGCCTGTTCGAACTGACTGCGCTGGTCGGCTACTACGGCACGCTGGCCATGCAGCTGAGGGTTTTCGCGGGCGAGCACAACGACGGAACCGGCATGGAGTGAAGGAAGGTTCCCCTCCGACCTGACGACGCGGTCGGCTGGGCGGTGGGGGTCACGGTTCGATGCTGGCGTTGAAGTGGGCCAGGCCCGCGGCGAACGAGGCGAGCTCCTGCGGGGTCCAGTCCTTCAACACCGTCGCCAGGCCGCCGAGCCGGAAGTCGCGCTCCGCCGCCACCCGCCGCAGCCCTTCCTCGGTGATGCGGAGCTTGCGTGCCATGCCGCCCTCCGGGTCGGGGATGCGCTCGGCGAGGCCGCCGCGCAGCAGCACGGCCGTCTGCCGGTTGACGGTGGAGGTGTCGAGCGCGAACGCCTGCGCGAGCTGGCCGATGGACATCGGCCCCTCGGCGTCGAGCCGCCTGAGCAGGATGTAGCTGCTGCGTTCGAGCCGTTGCTCCGCGGAGCCCCCGGGGGTCGCCAGCTCCTTGAAGCGGCCGATGAGCATGAGCTCGCGCTCGATGTCGGCGATCTCCTTGCGCACGAAAGCCTCCCCGTCGGCCGTCAGAACAGCCCTCCTCACCACCATGTGTATGGTACACACCACGTGCGCCATGCGTGCGAACGCGTTCTGGGTCACCACCGCCGGCCGCCGCGCTGCCGCACACCGCATCACCGGCGAAATCACCGGCCTCGACCAGCAGGTCCGCACACACAAGTAGGCCGCAGCCCGCGCCGCCGTCCCCTGGGCCGGCCGGTCGCCGTCGAGCCGGCCGGTCGCCGGGCCGAGCGCGTCCCCCGCCGATCACGCCGCCGGGTGGTAGGAGGCGGCAGGCGAGCCCGCCAGGACGTCGCGGTAGTGGCCGAGCAGCTCCTCGCAAATGCTCGCCCAGTCGCGCTCACGCACGGACTCCCTGGCCTGCCGCGCCATGCGGTCGCGCAGATCGGGGTCCGCGGCGAGCGCGGCGACGGCGGCGCGTAGCGCTGCGGGCTCGCCGTGCGGGTAAAGCAGGCCGTTGGCGCCGGGTTCGACGAGGTCGAGCGGCCCGCCCGCATCCGGTGCGACAACGGGCACGCCGGACGCGAGCGCTTCCTGCACGGCCTGGCAGAACGTCTCGCTGCTGCCGGTGTGCACGAAGACGTCGAGTGAGGCGAGGACGCGCGCCAACTCGGCCCCGATACGCAGGCCGAAGAACTCCGCGTGCGGCAGCAGCCGCCGCAGCCGCCCCTCCAGAGGACCCGCTCCCACGACGGCGAGCCGGACTCCCGGCAGGTCGGCCAGCGCGGCGAGCAGCTGGGGCTGCTTCTCGGCGGCCAGGCGGCCCGCGTAGCCGACGATGGTCTCGCCGCCCGGGGCGAGCCGATCGCGCAAGCGCCGGCAGCGGTGGCCGGGATGGAAGAGCCCGAGGTCGACGCCGCGCCCCCACAGGGCCAGCCGCGGGATGCCGCGCCCGGCCAGCTCGTGCAGGGTCGGTGTCGACGGAGCGAGGGTACGGGTGGCGCCGCGGTGGAGACGGCGCAGCCAGGACCAGATGATCGGGTCGCCGCCGCGGATGCCGTATTGGCGGGCGAACCCCGCCAGGTCGGTCTGGAACACGGCGACGGTCGGCACGCCGAGCCGGCGTGCGGCGGCCAGCCCGGCCCCGCCGAGCACCGCAGGCGAGGCGAGGTGGACGAGGTCGGGCTTGAACCCGGCCAGCGTACGAGCGATGCCCCGGCCGGGCAGGCCGACCCTGACGGAGCGGTAGAACGGCAGCGTGAGGCTGGGGGCTGCGTGGACGGGGAAGCCGGCGTAGTCGAAGGGAGCGGGATCCGGGGCGATCACCAGGGCGTCGTGCCCGGTGGCGGCCAGATGGTCAAGGATGCGGCACACCGAGTTCGTGACCCCGTTCACCTGGGGCAGGAACGACTCGGCCACGATGGCGACCCTCATGTCCTGTTTCATCCCTTCCCAGAGCGACGTGCAGGTCACCGGCAGCCGCCCGTAAGGCGAATTCCCGTCAACCCCATCCCCGTCAACCTGCGCCCAGAGCTCCCGCGCGACGAGGCCGGTCACGATCGTGTGTCGTTCACCCCGGCCAGCACGGTGGTGACGGACGGGCGCACCGCCAGAGCGCGCGGCAACTGGTCGCGTACCACATCGCGGATGCGGGCGCCGTGGGGCGATGCGGATCATCGTGTTCCCGCCTCCGTGTCGATGAGCCCGTGCGCGCGGAGGAAGCCCTGGACCGCCGCGGGCCAGCCGTACCGCTCGGCCTGGGCGCGGGCCGCCCCGTGCGGGCTCCGGCGTGCCGGGTCGGACAGGAGCGCCTCGATCGCGTCCGCGTATGCCGCCGGGTCGTCGCCTACCGCCGCCCCCGCCGGGCCGATCACCTCGGGCAGAGCGCTGTCGCGTGCCACGACGACCGGGGTCCCGCTGGCCAGCGCCTCCAGCGCGGCCAGGCCGAACGTCTCGACCGGGCCGGGTGCGATGGCCACGTCCGCGGTCGCGAGCAGCGCGGCCAGTTCGCCGCGGCCGGCGACGTGGCCGAGGAAACGCACCGGCAGCCCCTCGGCCTGGCGCTCGAGCCTGGGCCGCAGCGGACCGTCGCCGGCGACCACGAGCACCGCGGGCAGGCCCCGGCGGCGCAGCTCGGCCAGCGCGTGGATGGAGCGGTCCGGTCTTTTCTCCGGGGACAGACGGCCGCAGTGCACCAGCAGCGGCCGGCCCGTGGCCGCCAGGCGGGCGCGCAGCCCCGGGTCGTAGTGTTCCGGGCCGAACGTGGCCAGGTCCACCCCGAGCGGTACCCGGACCAGGTTCGGCACGCCCAGCCTGGTGAACTCGGCCGCGGCCCACCCGGTCGTGCACACCACGGTGTCGAACGCGGCCGCCGTGGCGCGGTTCAGCGGGCCGGCGAGCCGGTCGAGAGGGCCGTACAGGCGCAGCAGCGCGGACAGGCTCTCGTGCGACACCATGACCGAGCGCACGCCCGCGGCCCGCGCCCACGCGCCCGTCCACCGCAGCGTGGTGCGGTCGGACACCTCCAGCCGGTCGGGCGCCAGCTCCTCCAGCAGCCTGCACAGCCGTCGCCGGCCGGTGATGACCCGGTAGCCGCCGAGTCCGGGCACCACGGGGCCGGGCAGGGTGATCATCCGCCCGGCGGGGGTGACCTCGTCGCCGGCCGTCTCGCCCGGGATGATCAGCACGGGCTCGTGTCCCGCCGCCGCGTATCCGGCGCCGAGCTCATTCAGGGCGGTCCGTAAGCCGCCCGACGTAGGAGTGACGAAGTTCGCTAACCGCACGATACGCACACCAGGTATGTGCCTGGGGGCGCGTCCCATCGCGCTAATTCGGCATGAACCTGTCCATAATTCCGTTCAACGGACGCTCCGCGGCCTTGTCGAAGACCAGCGCCGCCGCCACCGCGAACAGCGCGATCGGCCACGCCACCGGGCCCAGCGGTCTCGAGCCGAAGAAATGGCTGACGCCGGGCGTCTGGACGATCGCGACCAGCGCCGCCGCCGAGCCGAGTGCGCTGAACAGCACGGTCCGGTCCCGTCCCCCGGTCTGCACCGTCTGGGCCAGCTGGGTGCCGACCAGGGCGACTAGCCCGACCGTACGCGCTCGCGCCGCCGTGCCGGTGAACCTGGCCAGCGTCCAGCCGAGCCCCGCGCCGACCGAGGTGACCACGGCGCGCCGGACGATGTCCCGCGTGAGCGCGTGCCCCAGCGAGCTCTCCGGACCCTCCTGCAGCAGGTTCGCCGCCTCCTCGGGCGAAGGGGCGCGTAGCGCGATGGCCAGCGCGGGCGCCAGGTCCGTGAGCATGTTGACCAGCAGCAGCTGGCGGGCCGACAGCGGGGAGTCGCCCGACGTGAGCCCGCCGATCAGGGTGAAGCCGATCTCGCCCAGATTGCCGCCCACCAGGATGGCCAGCGCCTCGCGGACCGAGGCCCACATGGCGCGGCCCTCGGCCAGCGCCGAGACGATGGTCTCCAGCCGGTCGTCGCTCACGATCATGTCGGCGGCGGCCCGCGCCGCCGGGGTTCCGGTGAGGCCCAGCGCGATGCCGACGTCGGCGAGCCGGATCCCGGCGGCGTCGTTCGCGCCGTCGCCGGTCATCGCCACCACCTTGCCGATTCGCTGGAACGAGCGCACGACCCGGACCTTCTGCTCTGGCGTGCACCGAGCCACCACGTCGATGGCCGGCAGCCGCTCGTCCAGCCCCGCGTCGTCCAGCTCGTCCAGCTCCGCGCCGGTGAGCACGCGCGGCTCAGCCTCGATCAGCTCGGCGGCGATGGCGGCCGCCGTGCTGGGATGGTCCCCGGTGATCATGACGATCTGCACGCCGGCCGCGCGCAGGCGGGTCACGGCAGGGCTGGCGGTGAGCCGTACCACGTCGGCCAGGCCGAGCAGCCCGAGGAAGGTCAGGTCCGTGACGTCGCCGTCGTCGAGCTCGACCAGCCCCGTCGGCCGGCGTTCGGCCACGGCCAGCACACGGTGGCCCGAGGCGGCCAGGCGTTCCACGCGTTGCTCGATGCGGCGCCGCTCCTTGTCGTCAAGGGGCCGGTCCTCGCCGTCCACACGCACCCGGGCGCAGCGCGGCAACACGGTCTCGGGCGCGCCTTTGACGCTGAGTAGCAGCGTCCGGCCGGTCCGGCCGAGGGTGGCGTGGAAACCCCTGGACGGCTCGAACGGCAGCGCCGCCAGCTCACGCCAGCCCCGCGCGCCCGTCTTGCGGCTCACCCCCGCCGCCTTGGCCCCGGTGGAGACGGCCGCGTCGGTCAGGTGGCTGTGCACGCCGTTGCCCTCCCGATGGGGCGTCGCGCGCTGCCCGGCGGCCAGGACCGCGTCGAGATCGCCCAGGTCCGGCGCGGACGCCTCGCGGCGGGCGTCGCTGACGCGGGTCAGCCGGATCTCGCCGGCGGTGAGCGTGCCCGTCTTGTCGAAGCACAGCACCTCCACTCGGCCCAGCGCCTCGATCGTCCGCGGATCGCGTACGTGCACGCCGTGCGCGGACAGACGCCGGGTGGCCGCGAGCTGGGCCGCGCTGACCAGCAGCGGAAGTCCTTCGGGGACGGCGGCCACCGCGAGGTTGACTCCTTCGCCGAGGGCCTGGCGCAGGGGCCGGCCGCGTACCAGCCCGGTCAGCGTCAGCGCCGCCGCCGCGCCGCCGGCGATCGGCGTGGTGGCGCGGGTGATCTGCGCCAGCCGATCGGCCACCCCGCTGCGCGGGGCCCGCTCCTCGGCGGCGGCCAGGGCGCGGCCCGTCTCCGTGGCCTCGCCCACGGCCACCACCACGGCCGTGGCCTTGCCCGCCGCGATCGACGTGCTCTCGTACAGCATGGACCGCCGGTCGGCCACGTCCCTGGCGAAGACCGGCACCGCGTTCTTGGCCACGGGCAGGGACTCGCCGGTCAGCGCCGACTCGTCGGCCTCCAGCCCGTCCGCCGTCACGATCCGGCAGTCGGCGGGCACCACCTGCCCCGCCGAGAGCACCACCACGTCGCCGGGCACCAGGTTGCGGGCGTCGACCTCGTGTTCCTCGCCGTCATGCAGGACCCGCGCGCGCACGCGTACGTGTCCGGCCAGCTCGGCCAGCGTCCGGGCGGTGGCCAGCCGCTGCACGCCGCCGGCCAGCGCCGACAGCCCGACCACGCTGGACACCAGGGCGGCGTCCACGAGCGAGCCCACCGCGGCCGAGCCCACCGCGCCGGCCGCGAGCACCGGCGTGAACGGGTTGGCCAGCTCCGCCGCCGTCTCGCGCAGCAGCGAGAGCCGCGCGCCTGCGGCGGCGGGGACCGGTGTCCGCCTGCGGGCCGCCTCCGCGGGGCTCAGCCCGCCGGGGCCGGTGTCCAGCTCGCGCAGCACCGTCTCGACCGGCATCGCGTGCCACGGCCGCGGGTCGGCAGGGGCGAGGACAGGCGTCTGCGTGGTACGCCAGGCGCGCCAGGCACCGTGGCCCATCGACAGGCAGGTCGCGACCTGCGTCGCCGTCAAGGCGTTGACCGCGGAGGTCCGGGCGGGGGAGGTGAGGGCGAACAACGCGCCGACGCCGGTTCCACCGCGGGCCAGCGTCACCCCGCCGGCGGACACGTCGCGTGCCGCCGGGACGGCCGCGATCAGCGGGACCAAGGGCCGCAGATCGTCGCCCAGCAGCAGATGGGCGCCCCACGGAGGCGGGCTGTCGGCCATCCCCGCCCCGCAGTCGGCCTGGGCCAGGGCGCGCGGGTCCGAGGACACCAGCAACACCCCCGCCCCGTCGGCCTGCAGCCGCCGCACCTGTTCGGCGTCCACGCCCGGCCGCACGATCACGCCTAGCCCGGCCTTGCGAGCGGCGGCGACCGCGGCCTCCGCGTCCGGAGAGCGCTGCCGTACCGTCTCGGCCGTCGCCTGCCGCTCGCCGTCCCGGGTCAAGGTCAGCTTCGCGCCGCGAGCCTCCAGCCGCCACGGCCCGTCCTCCTGCGCGGCCGCCGGCCGGTCGGGGTCGAACAGCCGGTAGAGCCACGTGGCGACCTGCTCGTGGTCGGCGCCTGCGGCCGGCTTCACCTCGCCCACCGCGCTGCGCGGCGACAGCAGCACGTCCTCGTCGAACACCACCGTGTCGATCCGGTCGAGCCGCCGCAGCGCGTCCCGGTCGGCGATCAGCACGCCCCGGCGCGACAACACGAAACCCAGCTCGGCCGCGAACGTCTCCCGCCCCGCGAACGCCGGCTTGGGTGTGCAGATCATCGCCGTCTGCAGGCCGCGCCGGGCGTTCATGCTCATCAACGCGCCGACCAGGCCGCCGAGCGGCGCGCCGGCGAGCAGCTGGTCGGCGTAGCGCTCGGCCGGGCCGGACGGCAACGGGACGGGCCGCTCCGCAGGGATCTCGGAGGCGGCGGCCTGCTCCGGCGTCCCTAGCAGACGCTCCTGGACGGCCTCCCACGCGCTGTCCACGGCGTGGTTCTCCCTCACCTGTACCATGCGCTGGGCCACGTCGACCACCAGCCCGGTCATGCCCGGCGCCAGCCCCTTCGCGGCGGCGCTCGCCACGGGCAGCCACGTCTTCAGCTCGGGCAGGAGGAGGGCATCGCTGATCGCCTCCCGCAGCCGCGGCAGGTTGTCCACCAGCGACACCAGGCCGGGGACCTCCGCGGGCAGCGGCGTGTGGCGGATCACGGTCTCCACGACGGTCGCCACGATGCCGCCCAGGTCCGTCGCGAGAATCAGTCCGGGCGGGGGTTCGGCGGCCACCCGCGACTCGCTCTTGGACTCCGCCTCGTCGAGCGCCCTCATCAGCTCGCCGGTGTCGGCGGGCGGGTCGTCCAGCGCGACGATGGCGCGCCGCAGCGGCACGTTCGCCCGCGCCCACCGCACCCCCGGGACCGCCTGCAGCCTGCTCTCGATCTCGGCCTCCAGGACCGGCTCGCGCAGCAGCTCCAGATGGATGCGGCCCGGATATGTCCAGGTGGAGCGCCCGCCGAGAGCGCCGACCGCGTCCGTCAAACGGTGCAGGGTACGAGTGAGGTGTCCGAGCATGGGTGTCCCCGTACCCCGCCAGCCGGGATCAGTCGGCGCCGCTGATTAAATCTCCATGAACAACGCCTTTACCGCACGCCCCGGCAGCACGCTACGGGCCCACGCGGAAGTCGATCACGGGTGGCCGGAGGCGGGCACTACAGTGAAAGGCGTGGTCACGCGTACGAGCTCCGGCGGACGTCGCCAATTCCTCACCCGCGCGATCGTCGTGGCCGCGGGCCGGCGAGTGGCCGAGTCGGAAGGCGTCGGCGGGCTGACCATCCGGCGGGTCGCGGCCGAGCTGGGCGCCGCCCCGATGGCGATCTACCGGCACGTCGCCGACAAACAGGCGCTCATCCTCGCGTTGCTCGAGGACGTGGCCGAAGGGTTGCCACCGCTGCCGGGCGAGGAGGGGACCCCGCGGGAGCGGCTGGTGGCCGCCTTCGCCGCCGTGGACGCCTACCTCGCCCAGCACGCCTGGGTCGTGGAGATCCTGCGCCAGGGCGAGCAGTTCGCGCCGCGCGCCGCCGCCCTGTTCACCTGGACCCTGGACCGCTTCGCCGAGCTGGGACAGGACGACCGCCAGGGGACCGACGGGTACGCCGCGCTGTGGTGGTACGTCCTCGGCCACCTGTCCTACCTGCCTGGCGTGGCGCCCGAGCGGCGCGCCGCTCGCGAGCAGCTGCTCGCCTCCTCGGTCGACGACCCCGAGCGGGTCCGCCGCGCGCTGCGTTCCTTCGATCACGAGGCCGCCTTCCTGCACGGGCTCCGCGCCCTCGTGGACGCGCTGGCGGCCCGCTGAGCCCATCGCTCCCGGACTTGTATTTAGGTTTGCCTAATTTCTGTGTACTTTGTACGCATGACTCAGTCTCCAAAGGCCGGGTGGACCCTGGCCGTGGTCTGCCTGGCCGCGGTTCTGCTCACCCTGGACATCACGATCGTCAACGTCGCGCTCCCCGAGATCGCGGGTGAGCTGTCGGCCGGCCTGGACGGCCTGCAGTGGGCCATCAACGGCTACACGCTCGCGTTCGCCGCCCTGCTGCTCACCGCGGGATCGGTCTCCGACCGCGTCGGCCGCCGCGCGATCTTCACGGCCGGGGTCGCGGTGTTCACCGCCGCCTCCGCGGCCTGCGGGGCGGCCTGGAGCCCGGGTGCCCTGACGGCCTTCCGCATCGCGCAGGGCATCGGCGGCGCGATGGTCATGGGCACCGCGATGGCGCTCATCGCCGGCGCCTACCCGGCGGGCCGCGCCCGGCAGGGCGCGATCGGTGCGTTCTCCGCCGCGGGCGGCGCGGCCGCCGGGCTGGGGCCGCTGGTCGGCGGCCTGATGGTGGACACGCTCGGCTGGCGGTGGATCTTCTGGATCAACCTGCCCGTGGGGGCGATCCTGCTGGCCGGGGCACTGCTGCGGCTGCGCGAGCCGGCCAGGGAGGCGCCCGCGGGCCGGGTCGACGTGGCCGGCGCGGTGCTGGCCGTCGCCATGCTCTTCGCGCTCAACTACGCGCTCATCGCCGGTCCCGGCCAGGGCTGGGGCTCGCTCAGGGTGCTGGCCGCGCTGGTCGCGGGCCTGCTGCTGCTCGGCCTGTTCGTCGCGGTGCAGGCCCGCCGCCCGTACGCCGTGCTGGACGTGCGGTTGTTCCGGATGCCGTCGTTCACCGGCGCGGTGCTGCTGACGTTCTTGGCCAGGATCACCAGTTTCGGCATCCTGCCGTACCTGATCCTTTGGCTGGAGGGCATGCTCGGCCATTCGCCGCTGGAGACCGGACTGCGGCTGCTGGCCCTGACCGTGCCCATCCTGATCGTCGCCCCGCTGGCCGGGCGGTTGGGGGAGAAGATCCCCGCGTCCCAGCTGATGGCAGGGGGCTTCGCGCTGATCGCGGTCGCCTTCCTCCTCATGGCCAGGGTGGGGCCGGACAGCTCCTGGCTCGTCGCGTTCCCCGGCTTCGTGCTGCTCGGCGTCGGCGGGGCTCTGGCCTTCCCGCCGCTGATGGGCGTGACGCTCGACGTCGTGCCCCGCGAACGGGCAGGCATGGCCTCCGGCCTGTCCAACACGTTCTTCCCGCTGGGCACGGCCACCGGTGTGGCCGCGTTCGGGGCGATCTTCACGACCCGGATCGGGGCCGAGCTCCCCGGGCAGGCCGCGGTAGTGGCCGGCGGCCGGTTCGACCTGGTGAGCCAGTCCGCGCAGGAGGCGGCCAGGAACGCCTTCACCGGCGCGCTGGCCACCACCTGCCTGGTTGCCGCCGCCGCCGGGCTGGCCGGCGTGGCGATCTCGCTGCTGCTCATCCGGGCACGCGACACCCGGCCCGTACCCGTGGGGTGAGACCTAGGGAAAGCCCTAGGGCGGCTCCCGAGGCGGCCGCCGGTCATTCCGTGTCAGCCTGCTGGGATCCGATGCGCGCGGTCGCAGGGGCCCATTCAGGCCGGCGGGGCCGCGCCACGACGCCTGGGGGTGGGCAGAGGCATGACCGAGGCATCAGAGACGATGGCCAAGCGACTGGCCGATGCGATGGAGCTGCGGGACTTCCTGCGCACGGCGGGCACGTTGACGCTCGCCGACCGGCGTACCTTGGTCCAGCAGGCGCTCGTGCTCGTGGAGCAGAACTACGTGCACCTGCCGCTCAAGGTCGCGATGCACGCCGTGAACCCGGTCCAGCGGCTCAGGCTGCTGGGCCTGCGGCTCAGCCGGCAGACCGAGACGACCACGGACCCGGAGTGGCGCTTCCACCAGGAGCTGTCAGAGATCTTCCACTCGATGCGCGACCTGCACACCAACTACCTGCTGCCACTGCCGTTCTCCGGCAAGATCGCGTACCTGCCGTACCAGATCGAGGAGTACTTCGCGGGCGACGAGCCCCATTACGTGGTGACCAGGGTCGTCGAGGGCTTCTCCGCTCCGGGGTTCGGCCCCGGCGTGGAGGTGACGCACTGGAACGGGGTGCCGATCGAGCGGGCGGTCGCGGTCAACGCGGCGCGCTTCGCGGGCGGCAACGCGGCGGCGCGGCACTCGCGCGGCCTGCAGTCGCTCACCCTCCGTCCGCTGCGCATCCACGTGCCGCCCGATGAGGACTGGGTGGTGCTCACCTACGTCAACGGCGACGGGATCTCCAGGGAGCTGCGGGAGAAGTGGCGCATCACCGACAACGTGCCGCCCTTCGTCGACGCCGACGAGCTCAGCACCGCGGCCGTGGCCCAGGGGCTCGACCTCGGCACGGACGAGATCGGCCGCGCCGTCAAGATGTTGTACGTGCCCGAGGCGATCACGCCTCAGGAGTCGCTGGCCGTCGCGGACCTCACGACCGAGCCCGCGGCGCCGGGCGCGGACGTCCCGACGTCCATGCCGGCGGTGTTCCGGGCCAGGAGCGTGGTCACCTCGTCCGGCACGTACGGCCACATCCGCGTGTTCACGTTCAACGTCAACGACCCCGACGGGTTCGTACGGGAGTTCGTCCGGCTCATCGGGCTGCTGCCGCAGAACGGGCTCATCGTGGACGTACGCGGCAACGGCGGCGGGCACATCTTCGCCAGCGAGTTCCTCCTGCAGACGCTGACCCCCCACCCGATCTCCCCGGAGCCGACGCAGTTCATCGCGACGCCGCTCAACCTGCTGATCTGCGGGCAGCACAAGAACAACCCGACAGGCCAGATCGACCTCACGCCGTGGTGCAGATCGATGGAGCAGGCGCTGGAGACGGGCGCCGTCTACTCCGGCGGCTTCACCATCACGCCCGCCGACGGGGCCAACGCCATCGGCCAGCAGTACCACGGCCCCGTCGTGCTGATCATCGACGCCCGCTGTTACTCGGCGACCGACATCTTCGCCGCCGGCTTCCAGGACCACAAGATCGGTCCCGTCCTCGGCGTGGACGACAACACCGGCGCGGGCGGCGCCAACGTGTGGACGCACCAGCTGCTCAAAACGCTGCTGGAGTTGCCCGAACCGAGCCCCGGCACGCCGTACAAGCCGCTGCCGGGACAGGCGAACATGCGGGTGTCGATCCGCCGGACCCTGCGCGTGCACGACCTGGCGGGCACCCCCGTCGAGGACCTCGGCATCGCGCCCGACCACCGCCACCGCATGACGCGCAGGGACGTGCTCCAGGGCAACGCGGACCTGCTCGAACGGGCCGGGCAACTGCTGGCCGGCCGGCCCGCGCGCCGCCTCGACGCGAAGATCGACGCGGGAGGCGAGCTGATCCTGCGGACCCGGCTCGTGGACCGGGTCGACGTCTACCTCGACGGCCGGCCGCGGCTGTCGGCGGACCTGACGCATGAGGTGATGGCGTTCCCAGTCCCGGGCATCGCCGCCGCCCAGGTGGTCCGGGTGGAGGGTTTCAAGGACGGCGAGCTCGTCGCGGCCCGCACGATCGTCCGCTGACCCCGCTTACACGCGCAGCAGCGACGGCCAGGTCTTGGGCCCGACGAAGCCGTCTTCGTCGAGGCCCTCGGCCTGCTGGAAGCCGCGGACGAGCTCGACCAGGCCGGTGTCGCACCGGGTCGACTTCAGCCAGCCCTCCAGCCCGTCCTGGACGCCGGCGTAGGCGCCCGGGGGCACGTGGCCGCGGGCGAACAGGCAGCCTCTGACCGTCTTGACGTCGAAGTTGTCGTCACCGAGCCGGATCAGCGGCAGGTTCTTCACGATGTTCTCCGTCCAGGATGGGTCCGGGTCGCCCTTGATGATGGCGGCGACGGACGCCCGGAAGTCGTTCATGTCGAGGGAGTGCGGGTCCGGCTTGGCGGTGTTGACCTCCCGGTGCGCCTTCACCCGGGAGGCCGGCAGCCCGAACTCGCGGCAGAGCTCCGCGCACAGCCGGATGTAGGCCTCGAGCTGCGCCACGGGCCAGGGCTGGAAGCCGTTGTTCTCCGCCTCGATGCCGATCGAGCTGGAGTTGTCGTGCCGCGGCGAGGTCGACGGGGCGTTGTGCCAGCACCGTCCGGCGGCGATGACGTAGATCCGGCCGGACCTGCCGAGACCGAAGTGCGACAGCGGTCCGTCCAGTCCAGGGCGGCCGTCGCGCACGACGGCCAGAGACGGGTAGTCGCCGCCGCCCGCCGGGCCCGCGGTGTGGTGGCAGACGATGCCCTGCACCTCGGGCTGCGGCCCATGACCGCGGGTCTTCCATCCGGCCACTTCGGTCACCGGTCCGCCGGTGCGGCGGGCGACGTCGGCGAGCTGGGTGAGGAACGGCATATTCAGGAACCTTCATCACGATCATCGCGGGCAGTTGCTTACAGATCTATAGCATGCCCTATCTGTGCGTGATCGCGAGAATCGGGACGATCTTACGCCGACACCGTGACGACCACCTTGCCCGGGGCGCGGCCCTCCTCCTGATACCTGACGGCGGCGGGGATCTCCTCGAACGGGTACTGCCGGTCGATCACCGGATTGACCTGGCCGTCCTCGATGAGCCGGGTGAGCGTGACGAGGTTGCGCCTGTTCTCCTCCGCCGTGCACGCGATCACGTCCGCCAGGGCCACCTTGTGAGGCAGGAACAGACCGGCCGCCAGCGTCGCGAACATCCGCCCGGCTGGCTGCAGCCAGCGGCCGCCCGGCCCGCCGACGAGGACGTGGACGCCCTGGGGCTTCAGGACCCGCCGGTAGGCCGACGCGCGCCGGCTGCTCGCGTTGTCCACCACGAGCTCGAAGCGGCGGCCGAGCCGGGTGAAGTCCTCCTTGGTGTAGTCGACGACCTCGTCGGCGCCGAGCGAGCGGACCAGGTCCACGTTCCTGGAGCTGCAGACGCCGGTGACGTGCGCGCCGAACGCCTTGGCGAGCTGCACGGCGAACGTCCCCACCCCGCCCGAGGCCCCGTTGATCAGGACCTTCTGCCCGGGCTTGACCCCGCCCCGGTCGCGGACGGCCACCAGGGCCGTGTTGGCCGCCAGCGGCACCGCGGCCGCCTCCTCGAACGACAGGTTCCGCGGCTTCGGCGCCAGCTCGGCCGCTCTGACGCGGACGTACTCGCCGAATCCGCCCTGCTTGGACATCGCGAACACCTCGTCGCCGGGCGCGAACTCGGTGACGTCCTTCCCGACCGCCTCGACCTCCCCGGCCACGTCGGCGCCGAGAATGTTGATCTGCGGCTTGCGTAGCCCGGGACCGCCGGGCATGACGCGCGCGACGTACGGCTCGCCGCGCATCAGATGCCAGTCGAAGGGCTGGACGGACGTGGCGCGCACCCGCACCAGCACCTCGCCGGGGCCCGGTTCGGGCCGGTCGACGTCGACGAGCTGGAGCGCGGCGGGCGGGCCGTACGAGCGTAGAACGAAAGCCTTCATCACATTTCTCCTCCGGGAGTGGCTGAACGTCAGTGTGACCACGACCCGCCCGCGGGCCAACGGCCGAAAGTACGACCTCCGCGGTGGCCGATAGGCCGCTCAGCACGAGCCCTTCCGCCGATGAGGCGCGACCTCCCGGCGGCCACGATCGAGGCATGACCCCCCAGACCACCAGGACCAGGACAGGCCGTCAGACCACCAGGGCACGTGCGGCATGGCTCCTGCCTGCCGGGTTGATCGCGCTCAGCTTCGTTCCCGTGCTGGCCGGTGCCGTCCGCCTGACCGAGCTGACCGGCGGCGCGGACGTCACGCCGGCGAACGCCCGGTTCGTCGCCATGCCCATGCCCGTAGTGCTGCACATCGTCGCCGCCAGTCTGTACAGCGTGCTGGGCGCGTTCCAGTTCGGCCGCCGGCGGCGGCCCTGGCACCGTGCGGCTGGGCGCGTCCTGATTCCGTGCGGGCTCGTCGTGGCGCTCTCCGGCCTCTGGATGACCCTGTTCCTCGATCGCCCGCCCGGCGACGGCGACCTGCTGGCCGTCTTCCGGCTCGTCGCCGGCACCACCATGGCGCTCTCGCTCGTGCTCGGCCTGGCCGCCATCCTGCGGCGGGACGTCGCCCCGCACCGCGCATGGATGACCCGCGCCTACGCGCTCGGCATGGGCGCGGGCACGCAGGCGTTCACCCTTTCCCTCTGGCTCGCCGTCCACGGCGGCACGCCGGACGAGACCACCCGCGCGCTGCTCATGGGCGCCGGCTGGGCGATCAACCTCGCCGTCGCCGAATGGGCCATCCGCGGGCGGCGGGCCAGGGTCAGTGCTTGACGCGGTTGGTCTCGTACGCCCACATCGCGATCTCCACGCGGTTGCGCACGCCGAGCTTGGTCATCAGGCTCGCGATGTGGCTCTTGACCGTGCTGAGCGAGATGTGCAGCTCGGCGGCTATCTCGCTGTTGGTTCGCCCGCGTGCCACAGTGAGCAGGATCTGCTCCTCACGGTCCGTGAGCGCCTCGATGGGCTGCGCGGGCGGTGCGGCCGGACCGGCGCCGGCAAAGGCACCGAGCAGCCGCGCGGTGATGCTCGGCGCGATCAGCGCGTCGCCGCCCGCGGCCGCCCGGATGGCCTGGGCCAGCAAGGCCGGGCCCGCGTCCTTGAGCAGGAAGCCCCGGGCGCCCGCCCGCAGCGCCTCGTAGACGTACTCGTCCAGGTCGAACGTGGTGATGATCACCACGGCGAGCGGGTCGCCGACGTCCGGACCCGCCAGCAGGCGGGTGGCGTCGATGCCATTGAGATGGGGCATGCGGATGTCGAACAGGCACACGTCGGGACGCAGCCGCCGGGCGAGCTCGACGGCCCGCCGCCCGTCACCGGCCTCGCCGACGACGTGGATGTCCGGCTGGGCGTCGAGGATCATCCTGAGCCCGGTGCGGGCGATCTCCTGGTCGTCGGCCACGATGACGCTGATGCTCTTCTCGCTGATGCTCTGCTCCCGGATGCTCTTGCCGACGATGCTCATGTCACCACCCCCGTGCGTGGCAGCACGGCCGTCACGGTCCAGCCCCGGCCCGGGTTCGGGCCCGCCTCGCAGCTGCCGCCGAGCAGGCCGGCGCGTTCGATCATGCCGATGAGCCCGTACCCCGCCGAGGAGATCGTGCGCGTGGAGCTGCTGTCGCCGTCGTCGCTCACGCGCAGGCGCACCGAGGTGTCGTCGGCGGCCACGCTCACCTCGATGCGCGTGGCGTGCCGCGCGTGCCGCCTGGCGTTGGTGACCGACTCCTGCGCGATGCGGTAGATCGCGGCGCCGACGGACGGCGGCAGGCCGTCGAGGTCGCCGCGGATCTCCACGTCGACGGACGGGCCGACGCGGGCCCGGCCGGCGAGCTGCGTGAGATCGGCGATGTGCTTGCCGGGTGCCAGCTCCGCGGGCTCGTTCCTGCGCAGGACGCGGACCATGGCCCGCATCTCGGCCAGCGTGCGCGACGCCTCGGCCTCGATCACGCGCAGCGCCTCGGCCGCGGCGCCGGGGTGCGTCGCCGACGTCGCCAGGCCCGCCTGGGCGCGGATGGCCATCGCCGAGACGTGATGGGCGACGGTGTCGTGCAGGTCGCGGGCCAACTGCTCGCGTTCGAGCAGTTTGACCTGGTCGAGCTCGCGCATCCTGGCCCGCGCCTGGAACCGGAAGGCCACGCCCAGCGCGAAGGACGAGAACATCACGGCGAACGCGCCGACCATGTCGGGGGGGTCGATGCGGTCGACGGCGACCGAGATCGAGACCGCGGCCGCCATGATCGCGAACCCGATCACGGCCTCGCGCCCCGATCCCCACCGGAACAACGCGTACAACGACACCAGCAGGTAGGCCATCGTGTACGTCTCGACGGGCGCGCCGCCCATGAACAACGGTGCCAGGCTCGTGGTGGCGAAAATGATCAGAACCATCAGCAACGGCCTGGTACGGCGCCACAACAACGTGAACACCAGCCCGGCGCTGACGACGACCGACAGGGCCCGCCACGGAAGATCCGGCCGCAGGACCCCTTCGAGCACCGCGACCGGCACGAGCACCCCTACGAGCGCCCAGTCCCGCCAAACCCGCCGTGGGGCGTTGGGGGGACGTGGCTCGTTCCATAAGGAGTGGAGAAGGCCGCGCACCCCATCATGCTAGCGAGCTGCCGCCGCTTGCGAACGCCCCGAGCACGCGTCCTCGCGGCCGCAGGCGTACGCTACGGCACGGTCCAGGCCGAGCCGCTCTCCGGCGCGGAACGCCCCCGCGAACGCCCGCCTGCCCAGTGCCCGGCGGGCCTGCTCCGCGCAGCGCTCGTGCCAGGCCGCGTGATAGCACAACCGCTCCGGCGCGGAGCCCGCCGCCCGCCACATCACGTGCGCCGCGCCCAGCAGCTCGGCCGCCCGCGCGTGCTTCCCGCGCACGCCCGCCGTCCACGCCAGCACCTCCAGGCACTGGGTGAGGCACCAGCGGTCGCCGATCTCGCCGGCGAACTCGGTGGCCGCCGTCACCAGCGCCTCCGCGCGCGAGCAGTCACCGAGGTTCCACCGGGCGACGCCGAGCGACATCTGGGCGTACGCGCGGGAGACCAGCGCGTGGTGGCGCTCGCACAGCTCCAGCAGTTGCTCGCCGAACTCGGCGGCCTGGCCGGGGTCCTCGACCGAGCCGTACGCGGCGGCGAAATAGAGGTCGTACAGCACGCCGTCGATGTCCTCCTTGGCCTGGTGGAGCGCCAGGGCGGCGCGCAGCAACTCGAGACCGCGGCGGCCGTCGCCCTGGGAGAACGCGGCCACGCCCTCGGCCATGAGAGCGCGTGGCAGGATGTCATCGTTTCCGGCTTGACGTGCGAGGACGTGGCATTCGGCGAGCGGCGGGAGCGCCGCCGCCACATCGCCCTGGCGCAACGCGAGCAGGCTGTACGCCCACAGCGCCTGCCCCCGCGCGCGGGTGCCGTCGGGCGCCAGCCGCAGGCCGCGTTCCAGCCAGTAGCGGCCCTCGGTGAGCGAGCCGGCCAGCAACCAGAAGCACCACATCGCCGCCGCGGCGGCCAGCCCCATGGGTGCGAGCGCGGGCTCGCTCAGGCACGCGTCGAGCGCCGTCCGCACGTTGGGCAGTTCTCCGCGCAGCACCCGATACCGCTCGAGCTGGTCGGGAACCAGCCGGTCGATGCGGTTGCGCTCCGCCAGCTCCCGGTAGTGGCGGACGTACCGGGAGCGCAGGAGCCGCCGGTCGGCGGCCGGCAGCTGCTCGCTCCCGTACGCGCGCAGGCACTCCAGCATGCGGTACCTGACTCTGCCCTCCCGCAGCTCGCCGGCCAGGACGGACTTGTCCACCAACCCGGCCAGCAGGTCCATCACCTCGATGTCGTCGATGCCGTCGCCGGCGCACACCGATTCGGCGGTGTCCAGATCTACCCCACCGGGGAACATCGACAGCCGCGACCACAACCGCCGCTCCCCGGCCGAGCACAGGTCGAAGCTCCAGTCCATGGTGGCGCGCAGCGTGCGATGGCGCGGCAGCAGGGCGGGGGCATCGGCCGCCAGCACGTCGATGCGCTCTTCGAGCTCGCGCGCCAGGTCCTCCAGCGTCGACGTGCGCAGCCGGGCCGCGGCCAGCTCGATGGCGAGGGGGATGCCCTCAAGGCGCCGGGCCAGCCGCGCCACGCACGCTTTGTTGCCCGGATGCAGCGAGAAGCCGGGCAGGACCCGCGCCGCGCGCTCCACGAACAGGCGGATGGCGTCGTGGCGGGCGGTCTCCCGCAGCCCGTGCTCGGGGTCGGGCACGGGCAGCGTGGGGACGGGCAGCACCTGCTCGCCGTAGACGCCCAGGGTCCGTCTGCTCGTCGCCAGTATCCGCAGCCGGGGGGCGGCCCGCAGCAGCCGCTCCACGAGGCGCGCGCAGACATCGTGCACGTGCTCGCAGTTGTCGAGCACCAGCAGCATCCGCCGGCTCGACAGGTAGTCGATCAGCACTTTCTCGGGGTCGGGGCCGGCGTCGCGCAGGCCGAGCGCCGCGGCGACCGTCGGCTCGAGAAGCTCGCCGGTCTCGAGGGAGGCCAGCTCGACGACCTTCACGCCGTCACGGAACCTGCTCCGGAGGGTTTCGGCGAGCTTGAGCGCCAGCCGGGTCTTGCCGACGCCGCCCGGGCCGGTCAGGGTGAGCAGCCGGCTCGAGCTGAGCATGCGCCTGGACTCGGACAGCTCACGCCTGCGTCCGACGAAGGTGGACTTGTCCGTCAAGAGGCCGGTGGTCATGACGAGTTCCCCGAAGAGCCCTGCTCGTATACCCAGGCGGCGATCTGAGTCCGGGAAGTGAACCCGAGCTTGCACAGGATGTGCTCCACGTGGGCCTCGGCGGTACGCTGCGCGATCACCAGGTGGGACGCGATCTCCTTGTTGGTCATGCCCTGGGCGACGAGTGCGGCGATCTCCCGCTCCCGCCGGGTCAGCGGCGAGGTGTCGCGCGCCTGCTTGCCTCGCGGCGCGGCGCGGCCCACGGCGTACGCGACCGCCTCGGCGGGGTCCATCTCGGTGCCCTTGCGGAAGGCCGAGTCGAAGTCTTGTGCGCCCAGGTGTTCGCGCGCCACCGTCTCGGCGGTGTTGTGGAAGGCGGCGAGGTAGCCGAACAGCGGCCCGCCGAACGACCGCCAGCTCTCCTGAGAGGCTCCGAGCAGCACCGCGGCCCGCTCCGGCCAGTCGCCGGCGGCCATCCAGGCCAGCGCCTCCATGCACAGCGCGATGCCCAGGCGGTCGTCGAAGGGCTGCTTGAGCCGGATGGCCTCGCGCTCCATCTCGACCGCACGAGCTGCGTCGCCCTGCTTCCACGTCTCGATCCCGAACACCCACAGCGTGTACGACCTGAACCAGTGCTCGTTCTGGACCTCGCAGATCGTCAGGCACTCCTTGTACAGGGCTGCGGCCTGGTCGGGGTGGCCCAGCAGCGAGTGCGCGGTGGCGAGGTACATCAGCGCGTTGACCACGCCCATCTGGTCGTCCGCGGCGCGGTGGGCCTCGACGGCATCGCCGAGGAGGGTCACGGCCTTGGCCGGGTCGCGCTGGATCAGGGCCGCGAGGCCGCAGACGTAGGCGGCACCGGCGAGGACCAGCGCGTCCCCGTGCCGGTCGCCCAGATCCTTGCTCTCGGCCAGCATCGCCGTGGCCACCTCGAAGTCGCTCTGCAGGACCGCGAGTCTGGCGTCGACCAGCAGGGCCCTGGCGCGCACGAGGGTGGGGGCCGGCTCGCCCGCGAGCAGCCGGTCGAGCCAGCTGCGTCCCTCGCGCAGCGCGCCGGCCGCGATCCAGTAGAACCGCAGCGCCGAGGCGATGACCAGGCCGGCCTCCGCCTCGCCGGGCGTGGTGAGGCAGTAGTCCATGGCCGTGCGGAGGTTGCCGTGATCGGCACGCAGGCGGGCGAACCAGGCCACCTGGCAGGGCCCGTACCACCCGTCCTGCGCGCGGACGGCGAGGTCCCGGTACCAGTCGCGGTGGCGGGCCCTCAGCTCCGCCTCTTCGCCGGACTCCCGCAGCCGCTCGCGGCCGTACTGGCGGATCGTCTCCAGCAGCCGGTAGCGCACACCGTTCTGCAGCTCCTCACGCGCCAGCACGGATTTGTCCACCAGGCCGTTCACCAGGTCGATGATCTCCTCGACGGCGATGCCGTCCCCGCCGCAGACCTGCTCGGCCGCCTCCAGGTCCAGGCCGCCGGAGAACACCGAGAGCCGGCTCCAGAGCAGCCGCTCCGGCTCGGTGCACAGGGCGTGGCTCCAGTCGATCAGCGCCCGCAGCGTCTGCTGGCGCGGCAGCGCGGTCCGCGACCCCGTCGTGAGCAGCCGGAAGCGGTCGTCCAGCCGGTCCAGCAGCTGCTGGACGGAGATGGCCCGCAGCCGGACGGCGGCCAGCTCGATCGCCAGCGGCATGCCGTCAAGACGCCGGCAGATCCACGCGACGCTGTCCCTGTTGGCGTCGGTGACCTCGAAGCCGGGCAGCACGGCCTTCGCCCGCTCGGCGAACAGCCGCACCGCGTCGGAGCGCCCCATCGCCTCGACCGACGGCCCCGCCCCGTCGGCGTCCGGCACCGACATCGTCGGCAACGGCAGCGTACGCTCGCCGACGACGCCCAGCGCCTGCCGGCTGGTGGCCAGGATCCGCAGGCCTGGGGCGGACCGCATCAGGGTCTCGACCATGGCCGCGCACTCGTCCAGCAGGTGCTCGCAGTTGTCGAGGAGCACCAGCATTTCCTTGTCCCGCAGGTGGTCGACGAGCACCTCGATCGGAGGTCGTACGGAACGGTCCTGGATCTCCAGCCGCTCCATGACGGCCGGGACGAGAAGCTCGGGGCTCTCCAGCGCGGCGAGCTCGACCAGCCACACGCCCGCGTGGAAGGCGCGCCGCAGGTCGGATCCGACGCGCAGCGCCAGCCGGGATTTGCCGACGCCTCCCACGCCGACCAGCGTCACCAGCCTGCCCTCGGACAGCAGCCGCTTGACCTCGGCTATTTCGTGCCGGCGGCCCACGAAGGTGTTGAGTTCTGCCGGCAGACCGCTCGATACGTGCGGCGCGGCCACGGTCATGATTGCTCCATCGACTCAGGCGCCCGGGTCACCATGCCCTTTATGCCGAGCCCCACAACCCAGGTTATGTCCGGGCCGTTTTATGGATCTCTCTCGATGGTAAAACCCTGGTCGTGGTCAGGTGTTGAGCGCGGAATGGCGGCGGCTGTACGCGAAGTAGATGATCAGCCCCAGCGCGAACCACACGGCGAAGCGCAGCCAGGTCGCCGGGTCAAGGAAGGTGATCAGCCAGATGGAGAAGAGCACGCCGATGGCCGGCACCACGGGCATGCCCGGCGTGCGGAACTCCCTGTGCAGGTCGGGCTGGCGGTAGCGGAGCACGATCACGGCCGCGCACACCACCACGAAGGCCAGCAGAATGCCGATGTTGGTCAGCTCGGCCGCCTCCCTGATGGGCAGGAACCCGGCGATCAGCGCGGAGGCGACGCCCACGATCCAGGTGACGCGCGTGGGCACCCGCCGTACGGGATGCAGCCGGGCGAACCACAGGGGCAGGAGCCCGTCCCTGCTCATGGCGAACCAGACCCGGGTCACGCCCAGCATGAACGTGAACATGACGGTCAGGATGCCGACGACGGCGCCCGCCGCGATCACGGTGGCCAGTCCGGAGAGCCCGACGGAGGCGAACGCCGAGGAGAATCCGCTCTCCGGGTCGATCTCCCGGTAGTTCTGCATGCCGGTGAGCACGAGCGTGGCCAGCACGTACAGGATCATGGAGATGACCAGGGAGTAGATGATGGCCTTGGGCATGTGCCGCCGGGCGTCCCTGGACTCCTCGGCGGCGGTGCTCATCGCGTCGTAGCCGAAGACGGCGAAGAACACGGTGGCCGCGCCGGTGATGGCCCCGCCGACGCCGAAGGGGAAGAACGGCGTGTAGTTGGCCGGGTCGATGTGGAAGAACCCGACCGCGATCACCAGCAGGACCACGGCCACCTTGATCGCGACCACGAACGTCTCGAACCTGGCGGCCGCCCGGATGCCCAGGTTCAGCAGGTAGGCGATCAACAGGCAGAGCAGCACCGCGAACAGGTCCACCACGCGCCCGTCCCCGGTGCCCGGCGCGCCGAGCATCCACGGCGGCAGGGTGACGCCCAGCTGTTGCACAAGAAAGCCAAAATATCCGGATATGCCGATGGCGACGACGGCGACGATGGCCGTGTACTCCAGCAGCAGGTCCCATCCGATGAACCAGCCCGTGAGCTCGCCGAGCACCGCGTAGCCATAGGTGTAGGCGGACCCGGCCTTCGGGATCATGCCGGCGAACTCGGCGTAGGAGAAGGCCGCCGCCGCGCTGGCCACCCCGGCCACGAGGAACGACACCAGCACGGCCGGCCCCGCCGTCTGGTTGGCCACCGCCCCGGCCAGGGCGAAGATGCCCGCGCCGATGATGCCGCCGATGCCGATCGCGGTGAGCTGCCACAACCCGAGCGACCGGGACAGCTCACCCTCGTGCTCCTCCGCGATCTGCTCGACCGGTTTGCGGCGGAACACGCTCTGCGACGAAACCATCACAGCCTCCTTGCTCCTGCAGGTCTCCTCTCCGCCCTCTTTCCTGTACGGCCCGCGCCATACTGCCGGCACTCGGGATTTGACGACTCCCAGAACGTGGTTTCGCGGCCCTCAGCCGGGCACCGGTGAACGCATGGATGTCACGGATCTGGAGCGGCGGACCGTCAAAGCCGGACAGTGGCCGATGACCGGCTGGCGGCGCATCCCGCCGGGAGGGGAGCACGCCACGCCGGTGGTCTGCGTGCACGGGGCCGGCATGTCGAGCAGGGAGCTGCGGCCGCTGGTGGCGGCGCTGGGGGAGCACCTGCCGGCCTGGACGGTGGACCTGCCGGGCTTCGGGCAGAGCGCGAAACCGCCACACCCGCTCGACCTGCCCGGGCTCGCCGACGCCCTGGTCTCCTGGCTCGAGGCCGAGCAAGCTGCCCCGCGTCGCCGTGCCCGCGCTCGTGGTCAGGGGCGAGTACGACCGGATGGTTTCGCAGGACTGGGCCGAGCAGGTCACCCGCCTGATCCCGCGGGCCAGGCTGGTGGTCGTGCCGGGAATGCCGCACATGATCCCGTTTCGCGGACCGCAGACCCTGGTGCCGATCATCACGGACTTCGCGTGAGGCTGGCGGGGAGCGGCCTGCCGCCGGCCAGGGCGGTGAACAGCTCCTCCCACAGCGGCATCACGACCTGCGGCGTGTAGGCGTGCGCCGTCTCCGCCGCGGCGGCGCCCAGGCGCGCGCGCAACTCGCGGTCGCCCATCAGCCGGCCGAGGGCCTCGCCGAGCTTCTCGACGTCGCGTGGCGGCACCAGCAGCCCGTCCTGGCCGGGCGTCAGCACGTCCGCGGGCCCCGTGGGGCAGTCGAAGGCGACGATCGGCAGGGCGTGGCCCATCGCCTCGATCATCGCCATCGGCAGCCCCTCGATCCTCGAGCTGAGGGCGTAGATCGACGCCTTGGCCAGCTCCTCGTGGATGCGGTCGGTGCGGCCCATGAGCCGGATCCGCCCGCCCATGTCATGCTCGTCGATCCGCTCCTGCAGGCGCTGCTGCGACGGTCCCGTGCCGAAGATCCGCACCGTCCACTCCGGGTAGGCGTCCGCGACCGCGGCGAACGCCGGGATGAGCATGTCGAAGCCCTTCTGCGGCACCAGCCGGCCGACCGCGATCACCGTCGGGTTGCTCTGGTCGGAGTGCTTGCGATGCTCCATGTGCACGGCGTTCGGGATGCGCACGATCGGCGTTCCGGGCCTCAGCAGCGCCCGGTACTCGGCGCGGCTGGTCTCGGTCAGCACTACGACCGCGTCGAAGCGGTCGTAGTGGCGGACGATCTGCTCGCGTACGGCCGGGTGGTAAGCGGCCAGGTTCATGTGCTCCTGCGCCACCCGGATGACCTTGCGGGAGGCACGGCGGGCGGAGATCAGGTTCAGCGCCGGGCGGGTGGTGACCAGGATGCCGTCGGTCAGTGACGCCACGTAGTCCATGGTCGCCGCCTCCACGCGTTCGGTGAAGTATTCGGCGGCGAACTCGCCGTACGGGACGATCTTGCCGCGGGCCCGCCGCCACACCTTGCGGGCCAGCGAGTCGGACGCCACCCCGTCGCGCTGGTCCACCAGCGCCGACACCCACACCTGTGGGGGGGTGGAGAACTGTGGTTGGGTGCGTCTCCCCACCACGCTGACGATCTCGACGTCGTGACCGGCCTCGGCCATCGCGCCGGCCTGGTTGACCACCGTGCGGATGGTGCCACCCATGCCGTAGGCGTGCAGCAGCATGTACCGGATCTTCACGTCTGGTACTCCAACTCCATGGTGGGTGAGAGTACTGGCCTTTTCTGGGGGTTGACTGGGAACCGAACAGCCTGGTCTCAATGGATGCGGCGGTCCCGGCCCGCCCAGGCCTTCTCCCGCAGGACGTACTTCTGGATCTTCCCGGTGGAGATCTTCGGCAGCTCGCCGAACTCCACCGTCTTCGGCACCTTGAACCGCGCCAGCCGGGCCCGCACATGGTCCATGATCTCGTCCGCGGTGGCCGTGGCGCCCTCGCGCAGCGTCACGTACGCGGCCGGCGCCTCGCCCCAGCGTTCGTCGGGCACCGCGACGACCGCGACCTCCATGACCGCCGGATGCTCGGCGATGGCCTGCTCGACCTCGACGGACGCGTGCTTATGGTCGCGCTCACTCGGCCCTCGCTGGTCACGCAAGCTACCGCTCTCGGGCCTAACCGTTCGCCGCTCCGTGTTCTCTCCGCCGGAGATGATCACGTCCTTGCTGCGGTCGCGCAGCTCCACGTACCCGTCAGGGTGGAGGACGCCCAGGTCACCGGTGCGGAACCAGCCGTCCGGCGCGGCCGCGGCCGTCGCCTCGGGGTCGCGGAAGAAGCCGAGCATGACGTTGTTGCCGCGCAAGGCGATCTCCCCGACGGTGGTGCCGTCGGCCGGCACGTCGGCGCCGGTCCCGTCGACGACGCGGGCGGTGCAGGAGATCATGTTGCCGACACCCTGGCGGGCCTTCAGGCGTGCCTGCTCCTCGCCGCTGAGCGCATCCCACTCCGGGCGCCAGTCGCAGATCATCGCGGGGCCGAACGTCTCGGTCAGCCCGTACAGGTGGATGACGTCGAAGCCGAGGCTCGACATCCGCCGCAGGATCGCCGGCGACGGGGGAGCGCCGCCCGTCGAGACCCGCACGGTGCGCTCCAGCGGTGCCGCCTCGGCGGCGTAGGCGAGCATCGAGAGCACCGTGGAACATCGGCAGCGTCCACAGGTGCACCGTGGACGGTGACAGCCCGGCGTGCGCCGCCATCGCCAGCGCCTGCAGGTAGGCGCCGCGGTGGTGGTACATCACGCCCTTCGGCCGGCCCGTGGTGCCGGAGGTGTAGTTGATGGACAGCAGCGCCCGCTCGTCGGACGGCGTGACGGCTTGCGGGGTTGCGCCGGCCAGCAGCGCCTCGTACTCCTCGCCCCCGCGGATCCGGCGCGGTGGCCCGGACTGCCCGGCCCCGCGCGAGCGGCGCCAGCCCGCCGGCCAGCCGGCGGCACCGATCGCGCAGCTCCCGGTAGGTGAACCGGCGCGGCCCGTCGACGACGGCGACGCGGTCACCGTGCGAGGCGGCCGCCCGTTCGAGGTAGGAGACCGGGGTGAGCGGCTCGAACGACAGGGCGTCCAGGTCGGTCATGCGGCTTTCCTCTTCCGGTATGGGCGGTTGGTGCCATCGTCCTCTAGTCTTCCCTCTCGTGTCCCGACGATCATGGGTGCTCTGGGCCGCGGCGCTGCTGACCGCGCTGGCTCCCAGCATCTACGACTGGGCCTCGTCTCTGCTGTCCGGAGACGACGGCAGCCGCTTTTACGCGTACATGTCGTCTGGCAGGTGCCTGGGCCGTGAGATCGACTCGATGATCCCGGAGTACCTGATCGGACAGGTCCCGCTCTTCTGGTACGGCGGCGCACCGCTGATCGCCCTGGCCTTGGCGGGCTGGTATGTGTGCGTCAGGACCGGGCGGGACCGGCTCGGCAGGATCGTCGCCCGCTTCGCAGCTGTGGTGCTGCTCCTCCAGCGTCTTCCCGGCCTCGTGCTGCTCGTGCTCGACGGGGCGCTCGGTCCGGAGTGCGTGGCCGCCTGGGGGCCGTCGGAGCTGGTGAGCTGGCGACTCGGCTGGGACCTGTACTTCCTGGTGCCCGCGGTGCTGATCCTGCTCGCGGTGCGAGCCCCGCGGGCGTTCGTGCGGCGGGGCCGCTTGGCCCTCACGGCGTCCACGGTCCTGACGGTGGCGGCGACCCTGTTGGTCACGGTGCAGGCGGCCCCCTCCGGCAAGGTGAGCACCGAGAGGGAGCTGGACTGCGCCGGCTTCGGCGACGGCACCGTCAAAGGGCTGAGCGAGGCGGAGAAGAAGTTCCTGTGCGATGTGCGCGGCTACAACGACTTCTACGACCAGGGCGGCATCGAGGGCTGGGCGGACGCGCCCGACCGGGTGGTGCTGTCCCAGGGACACCACCTGTGCCGCCTGGCCACCCGGCACGGCGGCGACGTCAGCGTGCCGGCCGTGCAGGACGCGCCGCACGCGCGACTGCGGGGCGCGCTGGGTTCGCTGTGCCCGGCGGTGGCGCGGTGGCAGGAGCAGGAGGGCGAGCGGAAGCAACAGGAGGTGGCGGCGTACTTCCTGGAGAAGCAGAAGGCCTGCGCCCGGCATCCCCTGCGCCGCCCGAAGATCAAGCCGGTACGGCAGAAGCACGCCACCATGTTCACCGAGTTCTGGACCATCCACGGATTTGAGGGAGAGTATGTGGGCACCAACCCCGACCTGGTAGAGGAGCTGGTCGGCAGTGAACTCGGGGCGCTGGCCATCTGGGCGGCCGACGAGATCGGCCACGCCTGCGTGACCGTCGAGTCCTACCGCAGGCGGCCGCCGCTGGAGACCAAGGGATGGGACGAGGTGGTGGAGGTCGGCTACGACAGCCCGCGCGGCACCCTTGCCCTCTCCGACACCCAGGGAACGAGCGTGACCGGCCTGACGGCCGCCGGTCCCGGGTCGTACCGGGTGCGGGTGCACCTGCGCGGGCGCAAGCTCGTCTACCAGGTGCCGTATCCGCCTGATGGGGCTGTGGAGCTGCTGATCATGGTGTTCCCCGGCAAGGAGAAGAAACCGACGGTCTACCGGTAGCACCGCTGGAGGCGGCAGGACAGACTCAAGGTCACGAGCCGGGAGCGCGAATGGCGTGAGGTGCAGGGTCGATGTGGGTCAGGCCCACTTGTCCGCGCCGGCGAACGGCATGTGCTCGCCCTCGACGTACGTCGGGAACGGCTGGTAGACGTTCACCCCCGGGGCGCCGCGCAGCAGTAGCGCCGACACGAACGGTTGCTGCTCGCTGGTGATCCGGGTCGAGGTCGGGATGTACCTGATCGTCAGGCCGCAGCGGCGCCGGGGCGAGGTGTTGGCGTTGGAGGCGTGCAGGATGTTCGGGTGGTGCACCTCCACGTCGCCGGGCGCCAGCACCAGGTCCACCGCCTGCGACTCGTCCACGGTCACCGCGCTCTCCGAGCCGAGCACGTTGTCGATGTCGTCACGCTGCCGCAAGGCGTGCAGGTCCTGCTTGTGGGAGCCGGGGACCACCCGCACGCAGCCGTTCTCGGGCGTGGATTCGTCGACCGCCAGCCACAGCGTGACAACCCGCATCGGCTCCAGCGGCCAGTACGCCCCGTCCTGGTGCCACAGGACCGGCATGCCGGAGAAGGGCGGCTTGCTGATGTAGTGCGAGGCGAACAGCGCGATGTCCGGGCCGACGAACAACTCTGCGATGTCCAGCAGCCGCTCGTCGCTCACCAGCCGCACCCAGAACGGGTCCCCGGCGACGAGCTCGGTGGCCAGGTCCTCGCCGAGCCGGTCCGGATGCCTGGCCTGGAGCCAGGCGACGTGGTCGCCGGCCTCGGCGATCAGGTCGCGGTCGAGGACGTTCCGGAAGATCGTGTAGCCGTCGCGGTCGTAGTCCTGGAGGGTCCGGTCGATATCCGTGATCACCATGTACTCCTCTGCAAGGAAGGGCGTCGATCCGGATTCTTCGGTGGTGGCGGCCCGAGTTACTAGTATTCGCCGCTCCATAACTATTAATTTCCTGACATGCCGACGATCCTGCGGTGGGTGGAGTTCGCGGCCGGGTTGCCGTACCACGCGGCCCTGGTGCCCGTGACCGGCGGCCGCCGCGACCGGCCCGAGCCGCACGTCCACGCCGACTTCCACGAACTGGTGTACGTGACCGTGGGGGAGGGCGTCCAGCGCGTAGGCGAGGCCGAGATGCCGTTACGCGCCGGCGACGTGGTGCTGGTACGCCCGCACGACCGGCACGAGTTCGCCGCCACGACCGCCACAGGCCTGCGGTTCGTCAACATCGCCTTCCCGAGCGAGCGCTGGCGTGCCTTCGCCGACCTCGCCGGGCTGGCCGGCACGGCGGACTGGGACGGGCGCGAGCTGCCCCCGGCGGCGCGCGCCGACCTGGACGGGCCGGTCGCGGCCGAGTTCGCCCGCGTGCTGGGGGCCTATTCCGGCGTGCCGCGCGTGCTCGACCTGGTGCGGCTCTGGACGGCGGTCGTCCCGCTGCTGGAGAGTGCGGACGGCACGGCCGTGGACCGGCGGCCCGGCTGGCTGGTGTCGGCCTGCGTCGCGATGAGCCGTGAGGAGAACCTGCGCGAAGGGCTGCCCCGGCTGCTCGCGCTGGCCGCCGTGAGCTCCGGGCACCTGGCCCGCACCATGCGTACGCACTACGGCTGCACGCCCGTCGCGTTCGTGGCGAGGAGGCGGCTGGAGCACGCCGCGCTGCTGCTGACCACGACCACCGACGGCATCGGCAGAATCGCTCAGCGGTGCGGCTTCTCCGGCCAGTCGTACTTCGGGCGGCTTTTTCAACGGAAGTACGGCATGGCGCCGCGGGATTACCGGGAGGCCACGAGGCGGGCTGTGGTCCCGGCGGCTATGGACACCCAAGATATCAAGTGATTAGATGACTCGCCTCGGGCCCGTTTTCACCCCGCACCGTCACCACAAGTGAAACAGGAGGCCGGGCATGATCCGGTCGCGTCCACTGCTCATCGCCGCCGTCACCTCCCTCTTACTCGCCGGCTGCGGCTCCTCCGGCGGCACCGCCGCCCAGCAGCCCGGCAAGACCGAGCTGAAGCTCTACAACGACAAGGGTGCCTGGAGTAAGTACTTCGACGAGATGGGCGCCCTGTCCAAGCAGCAGATCGGCTTGTCGATGAAGTCGGTCGGCTACACGGACGAGCCCACGTACCAGGCGTTCATCAAGGCGTCCTTCCGCACCGACGTGAAACCCGACCTGTTCACCTGGACCACGGGCGGGCGGCTTGCGGAGATCGTCGCCCAGAAGCAGGTGGCGGAGACGACCGCGATCTGGCAGGAGGCCATCAAGAACGGCGACCTGTCCGCCGATCTGGCCCCCTACTACACCATCGGCGGCAAACAGTATTGCGTGCCGCTGAATGCGGCCTACTGGGGCATGTTCTACAACAAGAAGGTCTTCGACGAGCACGGACTGAAACCGCCAGCGACCTGGGACGAGCTGATCCAGATCGCCGACACGCTGAAGAAGGAGGGCGTGCCCGCCTTCTACCACACCTCCGTGCTCTTCGCCTTCGTCTGGTTCGAGCAGCTCCTCGCCGGCACCGACCCGGACCTGTATGACCGCCTGTCCACCGGCCAGGCCAAATACACCGATCCCGGCGTGGTCGAGGTGATGAAACGCTGGAAGTCGATGATCGACGCCGGTTACTTCAACAACCCCGGTGACAAGACCGACCCCGGCGACGTGCTCAAGACCGGCAAGGCGGCGATGGTGTCGTTCGGGACATGGTTCAACACGAGCATGACCCAGCGTGGCATGAAGGCGGGCACCGACTACGGCTTCTTCGTGATCCCGAACGTCAACGCGTCCCTCCCCAAGACCTCGATGATCTTCGAGAGCGGCCCGCTCTGCTCGCTGGCCAAGGCTCCTGACCCCGAGGCCAGCATGAAGTACCTCCAGTGGTGGGTGGGCGCCGGCGCGCAGGAGAAGTGGGCCACCGCCAGAGGAGACGTCTCGGCCAACCCCAAGGTCGCCGTCGCCGACCAGGCCATCGCGGAGGTCGGCAAGGCCGCGGGCAGTGGGGAGTATCGGCTGGTCAACCGGTATTTCGAGGCCACGCCGCCACCCGTGCTCGCCGCCGCGCTCGACGGCTTCAGCGGCTTCGTCGCCAAGCCAGACACCTACGAGAAGGTCCTCGCCGGCATCCAGGCCGCCGCCGACGAATACTGGAGCACGCACAAGCAGGGCAACTGAGCCCGTCAGAGTGACAGGTCCGCTCGCCACGGCTCGGGGACCTTGTCCCCGTAGGCGATCTCGCGGGCGCCGGCGAACGCGGCCAGCTCGGCGACCGCCCGCCCGACGGCGGTCGCCGCGTCCGCGGGCGTGCCCGGCTCGGGGAACAGCCCTTCGACCTCCAGCCGGGCCCGGCGCCGGTCCAGGCGGGGCACCAGCCTGCCCACCAGCCGGTCGCCGTGCAGGATCGGCATGATGTAGTGCCCGTATTGCCGCTTGGCCTTGGGCACGTACATCTCCGTCCGGAACGCGAACCCCCACAGGCGCTCGGTCCGCTCCCGGTCGCAGATGAGGTTGTCGAACGGCGACAGCAGCGTGGTGCGCGGCTCCCAGTCGCGCTCCAGCAGGCCGAGCGCGTCGCGGTGCACATACCACCGCTCGGCGCCGCCCTCGACCTCGGCGGGCACGACCCGGCCCGACGCCTCCAGACTGGTCAGCACCTCGGCGAGGCCGGGGTAGCGGGTCCGGATGAAGTGCCGCTCGATGTCGGCCGCTCGGGCCACGCCGAGCGCGCGCAGCGCATGCTCGGCCGCCCGCGTCACCGCCTCCTCTCGCGGCAGCGGCTCGGTCGCGGCCCACTCCGGCAGCCGGCGCTCGGGCAGGTCCCACAGGCGGGTGCGTCCCTCCCTGCCCGCCACCATGACGTGGCCCTGGAACCACAGGAAGTCCAGCATCCGCTCGACGTTGCGGCCATTGGTCCACCCGCTCGACCGCCACGCGACGGCCGCGAGGTCGTCGAACCCGCCGACAGGCAGCGGGCCCTTCTCTCGTAGCCGGTCGAGGACGTGCTGCCGTAACGCGTCGTTCGCCGCCAGCCAGTCGCGGACCTGCCGCGCGTAGCCGGACTCGCCCGCCGGATAGACGCGCATCATGACCTGATGGATCGGGTAGTCCTCGGCCAGCACGATCGACGCGGCGTGCGCCCAGTATTCGAACAGCCACCGCTCGCGCCACAGCAGCACGTCCACGTCGGCCGGATCGTAGCCGCCGACCCTGCTCCAGAGCACCAGCAGGTGACTCCGTGCCACCACGTTGACCGGATCGAGCTGCAGGCACCGCAACGTCCGCAGCACTTGCCGCAGGCCGTCCAGGTCGTTGCCGGGACGGGGGCCGGCCAGATGCTGGCAGGTCACGGCCAGCCGCCTTGCGGACTCCAGACTGAGCGTCAGAGGGCGCGACATGGTCGAAGAGCTTACTCGAAAAAGCGTTCGACCGTGATGGAGTTGAGGAGAGCGCCTGTTCGAGTCAAGGGGCCGTCCGGGCGGCGTGCGTGGCCCCGGCCAGGATCGCGCCGTACTGGATGGACACCAGGTGGCGGATCGGGATCGTCTCGCTGGAGGGGCTCTCCTCCGCCGCCGCGCACCACCCCGCGTACGTCTCCGCCAGCCGCCCCGCCGACGCCCGCATGGCGGGGGTGGTGTTGCCGATCGCGAGCTCGCCCTCCAGCGCCCGCAGCAGCATCCCCCCGAACCTGAGCCGCGCGCTGTGCAGGTGTTCCCGGATCGAGGCCACCTCGGCGACCGTGGCGGGCCGGTCGTTCTCCGCGGCCCAGGCTCGTCCCTCGTCGGTGGCGCCCATCCCGGCCACCATCGGGATGAAGCAGCTGCTGGCGCGGATGAAGGGTGACCGGCTCACCAGATCCCCGGAGACCGCCGCCAGCACCTCGCTCAAGAGCGCGGAGGTGGCCTTGAGTTCCGCCGCGTGCTCGAGCAGCAGGTCACGGTAGACGCGGCCGGTCGGGGTCGTGTCGCCGGCGGCGGCGTCCGTCCAATAGGGCACCTCCGCCGTCAGCCCCAGGGCCCCGTACCTCTTGATGTAGGAGTCGCTGGCGGCCCCGCTGATGTGCTCCGTGGGCTCCTGTCCGAGGGCCTCCATGTAGTCGTAGAAGTCCTCCATCGCGGGCGTCAGGTAGACGGCCTGCTCCAGCTGCTTCACCGACGGGTGCTCGGCCTCGCCGGCGTGCAGCGGCACACCGTACCGCGCGGGCAGGGAGGTGAGCACCTCCTGGAGCTCCGGCTCCGGCCGGTTCAGGTAGTAGAAGACGCCGCCGGACTCACCGTTGTGCAGCGTGGTCAGGAACGACGGCCGCGTGTCGTCGATCAGCCGCATCAGCGCCAGCGTCTCCGGCAGCACCCGGTCGAAATAGGCCCGCTTGTACGAGAGCGGGAACGTCCACTCGACCTGCTCGTCCACGGCCGGCCGGTAGAAGTGCCTGCCGTAGTGCGTCCGGGTGAACGGTCCGGCGAACCAGCCCTCGTTGAGCCGGGTCCCGTCCGGGTCGAGGCAGCCCACGATGTGCCAGGTGCAGCCGGCGGCGCGGCGCAGCCCGGCGTCGGCGCACAGGCGCCCGGCGAGGTGTACGACGGTCAGCCCGCCGATGGGCTCGTTCGGATGTGGCCCGGCCGCGACGATGGCGTGCCGCTGCCCGTCGCCCACGGTCAGGCAGAGAAGCGGGTCGCCCAGGCGCGAGGTGCCGATGCGGCGCAGCGTCGCCACACCGGGATGGTCGTCCGCCAGCCGCGTGAGGCCGTCGTTGACCTCATCGACGGTGGCGAAGCGATCGAATGGGGGAACGGTGTCCAGTTCGTGGAGGAGATTGTCGAGCACGCCTCAGTGTCCCTGCGATGTGCGCCGATCGGCATCGTGGGGAGCCCCAAGGTCGCCTTCCGGTCCTTGCCAGGTTCTGCCGAGCGGCCTGGTCGTCGCGTAATCGGTGATAGGCGCTATACGGTAATAGTACGATACAGTACCGTACCACTCATGGGCATTCTGATCGCCGGCGCCGGTCCCAGCGGCCTGGTTCTGGCCAACGTCCTGGCCGGACACGGCATCCCCTTCCGGATCGTGGACCGGAAGCCGGGACCGGTCCGCGAGTCGCGGGCGGCCATCGTCCATGTGCGCACGCTGGAGCTCCTGGCTCTGCTCGGCCTGCGGGAACGGGCGATGGCGCAGGGCGTACCCGTCCTTGCCGCCGAGGTCTACGAGCGTGGGCGCAAGGCCGCCGAGCTCCCGCTGGCGGCCGGTCCCGCGGCCGCGCCTCTCGCCCTGAGCCAGGACCGCACGGAGCGGCTGCTCGTCGAGGGCCTGGCCGAACGGGGGCGCGCCGTGGAATGGAACACCGAGCTGCTGTCGTGGGACGGCGCCGCCGCAGTCCTGCGCGGGCCGGACGGCGCCGAGGAACGGATGGCGGCCCGCTGGCTGGTGGGCGCCGACGGGGCGAGCAGCCGGGTACGGCACGCGCTGGGCCTCGGCTTCGCCGGCAAGACGTACCAGCAGACCGGCCTGCTCGCCGATGTCACCACCGACACCAGCCCGCCACCGGGGATCCTGCGGCTCAACCTCACCAGGGGCGGCTTCATGGGCACGCTCGACCTGGGCGACGGCCGCCTCCGATTGTTCGGCGCGATCCCGCCCGGCATGACCGTCGCCTCCGATGTCTCCGCCGCGGTCTCCCACGAGGCGTACGCGCGGGTGAGCCTCGCCGAGATCCAGCGCTTCCAGGACCTGTTCGTCGTCGGCGCGAAGGTCACCGGCATCGAGTGGACCGCCCTCTTCCGCGTGCACAGTCGCATGGCCGAGCGGTTCAGATCCGGGAACGCGTTCCTCGTCGGCGACGCCGCGCACATCCACAGCCCGGCCGGCGGGCAGGGCATGAACCTCGGGATCGGTGACGCGGTCAACCTCGGCTGGAAGCTGGCGCTCGTGGCCGCAGGGCGGGCAGATGAGCGGCTGCTCGACTCGTACGAGGCCGAGCGTCTCCCCGTGGCCAGGACCGTGCTGCGCGGCACCGACCGCGGTTTCGCGCTGGAGGCCACCCCGTCGCCCGCGCTCACGTGGCTCAGGGCGCACGTGGCCACCCGGCTCGTCGGCCCCGTCCTGCGGCTGGGCGCGGCTCGCGAACGGGTCGCCCGCCTTTTCTCCCAAACCTGGATCACCTACCGCGACAGCCCCATCGTCTCGGGACCGGGGAGTGGACCGGGACTGGGACCGGGGGAGCGGGCCTCGCCAGGGACGGCCCCGCCCGAACCGCGACATCACCTCCTGGCCCCCTCCCCCGCCGACCGCGACCACGCCGCGGCCATGCTCGCCGGCCATCCCCTCGACGTGCGCGTACACCTGCGGCCCGGCGCGGACCGGCTGGTCCGGCTGATCCGCCCGGACGGCCACGTCGGCTTCGTGGGCCCGCTGGACAGCCTGCCCGCCTACCTGGAGGAGGTGTACGGGGCCGTACGCTGATGGTCATGTCCGTGACACCCCTGAGGGGAGGGCCCGCCAGGGAGGCCGAGCTGCTCGGGGCGGTGCTCGACGTGCTGCGCGAGACCGGCTACGACCGGCTGACCGTGGACGCCGTGGTGGCCAGGGCGCGGGCCAGCAAGCAGACCGTCTACCGGCGGTGGCCCTCCAAAGCGGACCTGGTGGTGGCCGCCTTCGCGGGCGCGGTGTCGGCCGGCCCGGAGCCACCCGACACCGGCCGCCTGCGCGACGACCTGCTCGCCCTGCTCGACGGGCTGCTGCAGGAGCTGACCGAGCTCGGGGACGTCATCGCCGGGCTGCTGGGTGAGCTGCGCCGCAATCCCGCACTCGCCACGGCGATGGAGGAGAACTTCATCGCCTCGCGGCGTGAGGCTGTGGTGAGCGTGTTCGAGCGGGCGCGGGCCAGGGGCGAGCTGGCCGCTGACGCCGACGAGGACTTGCTGTGGCAGCTCGCGCCCGCCACGATCTTCTTCCGCGCGTTGATCAGCGGCCAGCCGGTGGACCGCGAGCTGGCCCGGCGACTGGTGGATCATGTGATCATCCCGCTCGCCCACGGCCCCGCTCGCTAGCCCACCCCGCATGCGGGCTCCTTTCCTGCGCACGGTAGAAGAAGGGGCCATGCCGTTCGATCCCTTCCTCGCGGAAAAGCTGGACTTGGTACGTGGCCTGTCCCGGGAGGACCTCGCCGCCGACCCGGCGTCCCAGCAGAAGATGGCCGACTACATGCGTGACCCGTCGGAGTGGGCTCTGCCGCCGCACGTGGTGGTCGAGGACCTGCAGGTGGCGGGGCCCCACGGCCAGATCCCGATCCGCACCTATCGTCCGATCGGCAGGCCCGCGACCGCCTCCCTGCTCTGGGCGCACGGCGGCGGCTTTTCCGGTGGCGACCTGGAGATGCCCGAGGCCCACGTCGTGAGCGCCGAACTGGCCGCCCGGGCCGGCGCCTTCGTCGCCTCGGTCGGCTACCGGCTGGCCCAGAACGGGGTGCGTTACCCCGTGCCGCTGGACGACGTCGACGCCGCCTGGCACTGGCTCACGACGGAGGCCATGCCCGGCCGGCGCGCCGCGCTGGGCGGCGCCAGCGCGGGAGCGGCCCTCGCCCTCGCGACCGCCCTGCGCGCCCGCGCCCAGAGGGCGGCGGACCTGCTCCTCCTGGCCTATCCCTTCGCGCATTACCCCAACCCGGCCCTCGACGACGCGACCTCCGCCGAGATGACCGCCTTGCCCCCGTTCATGCGATTCCCCACGGCGGCGATCGAGGGCATGGTCCGCAACTACGTGGGCCGGATCAGCGACCTCCCGCCCGACGCGCTCCCCGGCGCCGCCCGCCTCGCCGGCTTGCCCGCCACCCACATCCTGCTGTCCGAGTACGACGACCTCCGAGCCTCCGGCGAACTGCTCGAACGCCAGCTGCGCGAAGCCGGCGTCCCGGTGAGCACGTTCCTGGCCCGCGGAATGCCACACGGGCACCTCAACCGCACCCCGTCCCTCCGCGAGGTGGACGCCTCGCTCGGCTACTTCGCCGCCGCCTGGCGCGGCGCTCATCATGGGGGATGAAGCTGCGGGCGCATCCGATCGTGCGCGGCCCGCCTGAGGTGGGGGATGCGGTCCACCGACCTGGCCCCGGACGAGCCCGCCAGGTCGCCGGCGGGCTCGTCCGTACTGGGACAGGTCAGGGCGTACGGCTGTCCGGAACCTCCAGGGACCCAGTCAGACTCGGATGAGCGCTGCAGCCAACTCGGCATTGCGCTGGGCGAACTCGGCCCATTCAGGCAGCGTGACGGCGTTCGCCCGGGCGGCGGCCGAGCGGCTGCACTCGCGCTGGTCCCATCCATTCAGGCGCCCGCCGCGGATGGTGAACGTGATGGCGAGGCCGTCTGCCCACCCGCATACGTCTTGGTCGCCGCCGCCTTCGACGGTGACGCGCTGCACGCTCGTCACCCATTCGAGCGCAGCGACCTCGCTGTGGATCCGAGCGGCCAGTTCGAAGTTGAGCGCCGCCGCCGCACGATCGCGCGCCGCTGTCAGCACTTCACGCGCGGCCTCGGTGTTCGTCCCATCGAGCGCGGAAATGACGGCCGCGGCCAGCCGTTTTCTGGAGTGCGGGCCTACGCCGCGCCTTGTTGCGATGTCGCGTTCGGTGGCGGTAAGCCGGTCACGCGTGTATGACAGCGGGAACGCTCGGTGCAGCCCCGAGATCGCCTGCCGTGCTCTCGTCCCACCGAGGTAGGGACCGAAGCCGACGACCCCATCGAACCGTGCAACGTGGCTCGTTCGCACCCCCGCGGTGTGCGGCCGCTCGTCGACCACGATGTAGATCGACGTCTCCTCACCGCCCGTGCGATTCCAGGGCGGCATGTCGGCCTCCAGCAGGTTGCGCTCGAGCCATGCGGCCTCGTGCACCGAGTCGCACGCTACCGCCTCGACTCGGGCGACTCGGGCGACCATCTCCGCCAGGTGCAGGCGATCGCGCAGGTCGCCCCAGTAAGACTGCACCCGGCTCCGAAGGTCGGTGGCGCGCCCCAGGTAAAGGATCTGGCCGCGCCCGTCGCGGAACCGATAGACGCCAGGCTCATGAGGCAGCCGCGCTGCCGCGCGAGCAGCCGAGGGTCTAGCTGACACCGGGCCGAGTCAAACATCGGCCGCCAAGGGTGTCAACGGCCATAACGCTGTAGCGCCTGCCGGCGGCCATGCGGTCGGTGGAGACATCCCAGAGGCGTTCGGCGTCGCCCTCGTCGAGCGCATGCGGCATCACTCCGTCCGGGAGATGTGGGATCGGTGGTGGGTCCGGCCTCGTTGCAGTCGTCGTCACCTGGACATCAGGCAGGTGACGGCAGTTCGACGTCGACCACGACGGGGAAGTGATCCGAGGCGTCGGTGTCCACCACAGTGGCCGAGGTCGCCCTGACGTCCGGCGAGGACATGACGTAGTCGATGCGCGTGCGCGGGTTGTCCGTGCTGTAGGTGAGACCGTCGCCCTGGCCGGCCGTGTCCCAGGCGTCGGCCAGGGACTCCTTGAGCGTGACCATCTCGGCGGAGTCCGGCAAGGCGTTGGTGTCGCCGGTGAGGATGATGGGGTCGGGCGACTCGGCGAGCAAGTCTCGGATGGCGGCCACCTGGGCGATGCGCTCGACCTGGGAATTGTGCTGGAGGTGCGTGGTGAGGACGCGGACGTCGACGCCGCGCACCTTGATCCGCGCCTCCAGCAGACCCCGCTGCTCCCCGCCTTGCGGCCGGGGGAGCAGGGTGTTCCGCCACTCGCGGATCTTGTAGGTGGACAGGATGGCGGTGCCGTACTGCTGCCTTTCCGCGCCGGGCTCGGGGGGATCGCGGTCGATGTTCGCGCCGAAGACGGCGTGCATGCCGAGCCGGGTGCCCAGCCACTTCGCCTGGTCCACGAAGTCGGAGCGCACGCTGTGGTGGCGGTCCACCTCCTGGAGGCCGATCACCTGGGCGCCGGAGTCCTGGATGACCTGCGCGATCCGTTCGAGGTCCAGCTTGCCGTCGTTGCCCACGCCATGGTGGATGTTGTACGTGGCGACGCGTAACTGCCGGACGCTGTCGGCGTGGGACGGGGTGGCGGCGAGGGACAGGACGGCGATGAGCACGACGAGCAGGGCGCGGACGCGGGAGTGTGTCACGGTTCTCCTTGTTGTAGCCAGGCCGCCGTGTCGGGCGGGAGCAGGCCGTGGGCCAGGTCGCCGCTCAGCAGCAGCACCCGGGTGTGCGCGGGTAGTTCGATCGGCGCCCGCGACAGGTTGACCACGCAGGCGAAGCCGGGGTCGCGGGTGAAGGCGAGCACGTCGGGCCCCGCGGGCAGCCACGTCATCGTGCCGTCGCCGAGTGCGGGCTCGTCTCCGCGGATCCGCAGCGCGGTCCGGTACAGCGACAACATCGAGTCCGGGTCGCGCTCCTGCGCCGCGACCGTGAGCGGGCGCCACTCCGGCGGCTGCGGCAGCCACGTGCGTGCCGGGCCGAACCCGAACGGCGGGTGCGCCCCCTCCCAGGGAATCGGCACTCTGCACCCGTCGCGGCCGAGCTCCGCCCCGTTCGTACGGCGGGTCACGGGATCCTGTCGCAGCTCCGCTGGGATGTCGAGGACCTCCCACAGGCCGAGCTCGTCCCCCTGATAGAGGTAGACGCCGCCGGGCAGCGCCATGGTGAGCAGCGCGGCGGCCCTGCCCCGCCGGGTGCCCAGCGCGAGATCGGCGGGCTCGTCGCGGGTCCGCTGGGTGTATCCGGTGTCGCTCCGGCCGTAGCGGGTCACGTGCCGGGTGACGTCGTGGTTGGACAGCACCCAGGTCGGAGGCGCCCCTGCGGGCGCGTGCGCGGCGAGCGTGGAGTCGATGACGGCGCGCAGCCGGCCGGCCTCCCACGGGCTGCGCAGGAAGGGGAAGTTGAACGCCGTGTGGAGCTCGTCGGGGCGCAGGTACCGAGCGAAGCGGGCGGGGTCGCTCACCCAGATCTCGCCGACGAACATCCGTTCGCCCGGGTAGGAGTCGAGCAGCTTGCGCCACGAGCGGTAGATCTCATGGACCTCCGGGCGGTCGGCGTGCGGCTGGTCCATCGGATCGGGGTCGGGACCGAGGTCGGGCAGGCCGTCCGCCTTCACCAGCCGGTCGGCCACGTCGATGCGGAAGCCGTCCACGCCGCGGTCGAGCCAGAACCGCAGGATCGACTCGAACTCCGCCCGCACGTCGGGGTGCTCCCAGTTGAGGTCTGGCTGGGACGAGTCGAACAGGTGGAGATACCACTCGCCGTCGGGCACCCGGGTCCAGGCGGGTCCGCCGAAGCGCGACGGCCAGTCGTTGGGAGCGTCGCGGAAGTGGTAGCGCTCGCGTTCCGGTGACCCGGGTCCGCCGGTCAACGCTGCTCGAAACCACGGATGCCGGTCGGAGGTGTGGTTCGGGACGATGTCGACGATCACCCGCAGCCTGTGGTCGTGGGCCTCGGATATGAGGGCGTCAGCCTCCGCCAGCGTCCCGAAGAGCGGGTCTATATCGCGGTAATCCGCGACGTCGTAGCCGGCGTCGGCCATCGGCGACACGTACCAGGGAGTGAGCCAGAGCGCGTCCACCCCGAGCTCGCGCAGGTACGGCAGGCGAGCGCGCAGCCCCGCGAGGTCGCCCACGCCGTCGCCGCTCCCGTCCGCGAAGCTGCGCAGGTACACCTGGTAGATCGCGGCGCCCCGCCACCAGCTCACACCTCCCCCCACAGCACCGTGCGGCCTTCCAACCGCGATCTCTCGGCCGCGAAAGCCATCCGGTGGCTGTCGAGCGACGCCTCAAGAGAGGTCGACGGAGCGCCGCCGCCGGTCAGCGAGGAGACGAAGGCGTCCATGAGCCCGTCGTCGCCGCCCGAATGGCCGCGATGATCCTTCGTCTCGCCCTCGGCCGGACCGGCGAGCAGCTCGATCGTCTGGTGCCGCATGGGGCCCCGCCTGCGGCGTACGACGTCTCTGGCGTGGGGCAGCTCCGGCAGGACCGCGGTGGGGGAGAAGAGGTCGATCTCCACCGACCCCGACCGAACATGCCCCGCGATCTCCCCGCTGCTCCCCGTCAGCCGCACCGTCCGGGTGTTCTGCCCGGTGAAGGCCGAGGTCGACAGCGTCGCGGTGAGACCGCCGGGAAAGGACATCACGGTCTGCTGGTGGTCGACGACGTTGTTGCCGCCGGCGAACACGCATCGGCCGTACGGCCCGTGTTCGAGGGCTCGCAGCCGTCCCTCCGGCGAGGTGTCGGCGCCCAGCAGCGCCACCGGGGAGCCGTGCACGTCGCGCAGCGCGTCCACGTAGTAGCGGGGGGCGTAGAACGGGCAGTCGTCCGCGTGCGGGCAGCCGTCCAGGCATCGCTCAGGAGCGCCGGGCGGCGCGTTCTCCGGACGGAAGTAGGTCAGCTCGCCCACGCTGGACACGCTCTCCGGAGGGGAACCGGCGAACCAGCGGATCGCATCGAGGTCGTGACAGGTCTTGGCGAGCACCATCGGGCTCGACGTCGAGGAGTTTCGCCAGTTGCCGCGCACGTAGGAGTGAGCGAAGTGCCAGAAACCGATGTTCTCCTCGATGCGCATGGTGACCAGGCGTCCGATCGCGCCGCCCGCCACCAGCTGGTGCAGGGTCTGCCAGAACGGCTGGTAGCGCATGACGTGGCCGACGGAGATGCGCGCGTTCAGGCGGCTGCCGCCGTCGGCGAGTTGCTCCAGCTCCGCCGGCGTCGACGAGACGGGCTTCTCCACGAGCACGGCCAGGCCGCGGCGGGCCGCCTCCAGCGTCGGCGCGACATGGTCACGGTCGGGCAGAGCGACGATCACCCCGTCCAGGTCCAGGTGCTCGGCGTCGGCCAGCAACGGCTTCCAGTCGTGGTAGCGGCGCTCGTCCGGAACCCCCGCCACCGCCGCGAGACCGTCCCGGCGATCCGGGATCGGGTCGGCCACGGCCGCGATCTGCGCCCGCTCGGGATGCCGGACGATCCATCGCCCGTAGGAATCCCTCCCGCGGCTCCCGGCGCCGAGGACGCCCAGCCGAACTGGCATGTCTTTCATCCCTTCTCCGCTCCGGCGGTGAGCCCGGAGATCAACAACCGCTGCGCCAGGAAGAACCCCGCGACCACCGGGATGGTGACCGCGATGGACCCGGCCATCAGCACGGTGGCCGGCACCGAGAACTCGGTGAGCTGCGAGATGCCCAACGCCACCGTCCAGCGCGGCCGGTCGTGCACGAGGAACAGCAGCGCGAACAGGTACTCGTTCCAGGCGATCATGAAGACGTACAGGGACGTGGCGGCGATGCCCGGCAACGCCATCGGCAGCACGACCCTGCGGATGAGAGCCAGCCGCCCGCAACCGTCGATCATCGCCGCCTCCTCCACGCTCGCGGGCACGGCGATGAAGTAGTTGCGGAGCATGTAGAGCGCGACCGGCACGGTCTGGGCGATGTAGACCAGCACCAGCCCGATCAGGGTGCCGGTCAGCCCCACGCGGCTGAGCAGCACGAACAACGGAACGGCCAGGACGATGCCGGGGAGCATGTAGACGCCCAGGAAGAGGACGTTGACGGAGCGGCGCCCGAAGAAGTCCAGCCGGACGGCCGCGTACCCGCCGAGCACGCTGAACAGGACGGCCAGCACCACGGTCGCCAGAGCGACCTGCAGCGAGTTGAGCATGAAGCCGCCCAGTCCGTATTCGCCCATCGCCCTGGGGTAGGCCTCCAGCGTCACCTCCTCGGCCGAGGGGATCAGCGACAGCGGCGCCGCGGCGACCGACGCGAACGGCCGCAGCGACAGCAGGATGGCGTAGACCAGCGGGCCCGCGCACACGATGACCGTCAAGGTGATGACCAGCCATTTGAGCACCCCGAGAATGCGGTCTCCGCCGTTCATGCCGCCTCCTTCGTCGGCAGCATGAACGGCAGCCGGCTGTGTTTGCCCGGTCGCTCGCTGCGCTCGCTCATGTCCGCTCCCTCCTGATCATCCAGGCGTACACGAACAGCAGCACCAGGAGCATGGCGGTCATCAGGAGCCCGGTAGCCGAGGCCGTGCCGATGTTGGCCCGGGTGACCAGCTCCTCGTACACCCGTACGGCCAGCACTTCGGTGCCGCCCGCTCCTCCGGTGAGCAGGTAGATGTCGTTGAAGTTCTGGAAGGACCAGATGAACCGCAGCACGATCAGCAGGGCGATCACGCCGCGCAGTTGCGGCAGGACGATGTGCAAGAACGCCCGGACCTTGCCCGCGCCGTCGATCGCCGCCGCCTCCTCCAGCTCCGTCGGCGCGACCTGCAGTCGCGCGGTGATGAAGAGGAAGGCCAGCGGGAACGTCTTCCACACCTCGAAGGCGATCACGGTCACCAGTGCGACCGGGATCGGGATCCCGCCGAGCTCCTGGCTGCGGGTGGTGAGGAAGGCGATCGGGTCCTCCCAGCCGATCAGCTGCCTGCCGACGGCGTTGACCAGGCCGTACTCGGTGTTGAGCAGGGTCTTCCAGATGGTGGTGGCCGCCACCACCGGCAGCACGTACGGGATCAGCACCAGGGCCCTGACCAGCCCACGACCACGGAACGGCCGGCGCAGCGCCATCGCCACCACCAGACCGGCCGTGATCGCCCCCGCGGTGGTGCAGGCCGCGTACGCGAGCGTGGTGCCCAGCGCGGACCAGAACCTGTCGCTCCCCCAGGCCGACCGGAAGTTGGCCAGGGTCAGCGTGAGCCGGTCGAGCGACAGCCGGGGGATGTCGACGAGCCGGACATCGGCGAACGCCAGCACGAGGACGGCCAGGAAGGGCAGCACGACGAAGGCCAGCACGACGAGCATGGTCGGGCTGACCAGCAACCTGCCGTGCAGGTCATCCCGCTGGGACCGGTTGAGCGGGCGGCCCCAGCGGGTGAACACCAGCCGTTTCGAGGTCATTCACCCAGGTCCTGCTTGACGGAGTCGACCTCTGCCGCCATCTTCTTCGCCACGTCGGCCGGCGACGTCCCGCTGAACAGGGGCCCGAGCTCCTTCGACAGGGTGCCCTGGGAGAACACCACGCCGGCCAGGGTGGCGTCGTCGGTGCCCCATCCCCAGCGGCCGAACGACGCTGCGCCCTTCGCGAGCTGGTCCACGACGTCCTCGCCGTAGACCGCCTTGATCGATTTCTTTGTGGCCGGGTCGTTGCCGACCGGGAGGTCGGCCCACGCGTCGAGGTACTCGGTGGACCCCTTCGCCGGTCCCGGCCGCATCGGGATCCGGCCCTCGGCGGCCGTCGACAACATCTCCACGTATCCCTCGGACATGGCGAAGGAGATGAACTTCTTGGCGTTCTCCACCGACGCGCCTCGGGGGATGGCGTAGTTGGACGTCTGGCCGTACTGCGGAGCCGTGCCGAGAGCCGTCACGAAACCGGTGTTCTCCGCCAGGTATGTCGGGTCCTTCTTGCATTCCTCGCACGTGACCGGGTTGTCCTTGTCCAGGCCGGCGACCTCGTCCACGATGTGCGAGGAGAACAGGAGCATCGCCGCGTCTCCGGCGAGGTAGGCGGCTCGTGCGGCGCCGACGTCGAGCTCCCCGGTGCCCGCTGCGGCGCCGAGCTTCTGGACGGCGTCCAGGCCGGTGACGCATTCCGGCGAGTCGATGGCGACGGTGCCGTTCGTCACGAGCTGGCAGCCGGCGGCCTGCAGCAGCGACTCCAGGCCCTCGCCGGTGTAGCCGTCGCCTGGTTGGGTGCCCATCGCGATGCCCCGCACACCGTCCTTCGCCAGCTTCTGCGCCGCGGTGACGATGTCCTCGACCGACTCGGGGGCCTCCAGGCCCGCGCTCTTGAACAGGTCCTTGCGGTAGGAGATCACATGCCCCCAGCCGTCGCTGGGCACAGCGCCGAGCTTTCCGCCGACCGTGGCCATCCGGATGGCGCTCTCGGTGAAGGTGCCGGCTCCCAGCTCATCGACGATCTGCTGCGGCGCCTCGGTGTCCATGAGGCCCTGGGCGTTCCAGGCCGCGATCAGGTTGGGGCTGTAAAGGATCACGTCGGGCACTTTGCCGGAGGCGGCACCGGTGACCAGGCTCTGGCTGGCCTGTTTGGACTCGAGCGGCACGACCTCGACTTTGATGCCGGTCTTGCTGGTGAACTTCGCCGCGACGGACTGCTGGACGGCCAGCCGGGCCGGTGTGGTGTGCGGCGTCCAGAAGGTGAGGGTCGCCGCGGCGGACGACTCCTGAGGTTCCGCGCCGCCACAGGCTCCCGTTAGCAGCAGAGCCGTCGTCGCCACGCTTAAGGTGACTTTCCTCATGGGTTCGTCTCCCGCAGATAGGTCACGCTGGAAAACTCGTACCGGTCACCGCGGTACAGCGCGTGCACCTGCTCGACCCGGCGACCGTTCTGGTCGTAGCCGATGTGGGGCACGCAGAGGGCCGCGGTGCCCTCCTTGACGCCGAGGAGCTCGGCCTGTTCCGCGTCCACGTTGACAGCGGTGATCGTGCGCTCGTGCCGGGTTATCCGGATGTCGTAGCGATCGGCGAGCAGCTGGTGGAGCGAGCCGGTGAGGTCCTCGTCGATCAGTCCGGGGACGAAGGCGGCGGGCAGGCACACCTGCTCGTAGCTGAGCGGGGTGTCGTCAGCGGTCCGTACCCTGCCGATCTGGTAGACGGCGTCGCCGGGCTTGATCCCGAGGGTGGCGGCGAGCCGCGCGTCGGCGTCGAAGGCGGTCCGCTCGATGACCCGGGATCCCGGCCGCCATCCGCGCTTCTGCGCGTCCTGGGTGAATGACGACAGGGTCGGGCCCTTGGACACTTGCGGAGGAACCACCATGTAGCTGGCCCCGGGCGCCGAGCGGATCAGCCCGTCGGCCTCCAGCAGCTTCAACGCGGCGCGAACGGTCATGCGGGCGACGCCGAACTCCTCGGCGAGCCGGCGCTCCGAGGGAAGCACGGTGGCGGGCCCGGGAACGGCGATGAACCTTGCCTCGATCAGGGTCCGGACCATCTGAGCCTTGTTCGCCGTACGCGCCACAGAAACCCTTTCCCTCGGCTTAAGTAGACCATTGGTATACCTAAGGCCGCGGCCGAGTCAATGGGCGAGCACCTCGCGTACCTCGAAGTCGTCGGTCATGACCACGAACTCCGCCGCGCGGCCCGCTTCGATGCGCCCGCAGTCCAGGCCGAGCAGCCGGGCGGGCACGGCTGAGGCCGCGGCCGAGGCGACGGTCACCGGCAGCCCGACCTCGCGTACGGCCCGCCGTACCGCCTGCGCCATGGTGAGCGTGCTGCCGGCCAGCGATCCGCTGCCGACCAACTCCGCGCGCCCCGCGCTCACCTGCACCTGCCGCGCGCCGCGCGCGTACCGGCCGTCGCCCATGCCGGCCCCGGCCGACGCGTCGGTGATGAGGGCGACGCGATCGGGCGCCTGGCGCACGATGAGCCTGACGATGGGATCGGCCAGATGGATGCCGTCGTTGATGACCTCGAGGACGACCTCCGGCGACTCGCAGGCCGCGAGGAACGGCCCGGGCTCGCGGTGATGCAGCCCGCGCATGCCGTTGAAGGTGTGGGTGAGCACCCGCGCGCCGGCGTCGAAGGCCGCGCGGCACGTGGCGTAGTCGCCGTCGGTGTGGCCCACGGCGGCGATGACGTCGCACGCCACCAGCTCCCTGACCAGATCCAGGCCACCGGGAAGCTCGGGGGCGACCGTGACCATGCGGATGCCGCCCCGTCCGGCCTCCAGGAGCTTGCGCAGCTCCGCCGTCGCCGGCGCGCGCAGATGATCAGGATCATGCGCCCCGCAACGCAGGTGGGACAGGAACGGCCCTTCGAGATGAGCCCCGGCCACACCGGGCTCGCTCGCCATCAGGTCGGCCACCCAACCGGCGGCCCGGGCCATCTGTTCCACGGGAGAGGACACCAGGCTGATCAGGATCCGGGTGGTTCCGTGTAAGCGGTGGAAGGCCACGGTGGCCGCCAGGTCGGCCGGTGAGTCGATCGCCGACACCCCGCCCCCGCCGTGCGCGTGGATGTCCACGAACCCGGGCAGGAGCCAGCCGCCGCCGAGATCGCGGATCGGGGTGCCGTCGCGCGGCGGCGCCCCGGCCCCGACGCCGGCGATGCGCCCGCCCCTGATCTGGACCCAGCCTGGTTCGAGTACGTCCGAGGGGGTCACCACGCGGGCGCCGGCGAGAATCTGATCGGTCATTCCACCACACTCCAGGCGAGGATTCCGGCACCGAGCAGAGACGCGCGGATTCCCAGCGCCCCCCGCGAGATGGGCGGCGGCTCCCGGAACGACAGCCGGGCCGCCAGCCCCTTCGCCAGCGGATCCAGGAGCCGTTCACCCGCGCCGGCCAGGCCGCCGCCGATCACGATGAGCTCGGGGTCGAGCAGGAGCGTGCACGTGGCCAGACCTGTCGCCAGCGCCTCGATCGCCTCGTTCACCACCCGCTTCGCATGGTCGTCGCCCTGATCGGCGCGGGCGAGGACGTCTTCCGTCCGCAGGCGGCCCTTGCCGTAGCGGCGGACGATCGAGGCGGCCGAGGCGTAGGTCTCCAGGCATCCGCGTCGCCCACACGAGCAGGGCTCCCCATCTGGACGGACCGGGATGTGGCCCGCCTCTCCCGCATGGCCGCCGGCGCCGCCGTACGGCCGGCCCTCCAAGATCATCGCGCCCGCGATGCCCGTGCCGATCGCCAGGAACAGGAAGTTCCGCGCGTACGCCCCGGCGCCGTAGACGTTCTCGGCGAGGCCGCCCGCCCGCACGTCGTGCCCGAGGGCCACCGGAATGCCCAGCCTCTCGCCGAGCATCGCGGAGATGGGCGCGTCCCGCCAGCCGAGGTTCGCCGCCCGGGAGGCGACGCCCGCCTTCTCGTCCACCAGGCCGGGAACGGCCACACCGGCCGCCGGCGGCGGCACGGACGCCTGCGCCGCCAGGTCCGCCGCGAAGTCCCCGAGCCTGTTCAGCACGTGCTCCGGCCCTCGCTCGCGTCTGGTCGGGCGTTGCTCGAAGGCCTCCACATCGCCGTCGCGGGTGACGAGTGCCCCCTTCATCGCCGTCCCGCCCACGTCCACAGCGATCACATGGCTTGTCATGCGCCGATCGTAGGTCCTGCCGATGATCTCGTCCGCCGGGGTCATGACCTTGCGGGGGCTACGCGGCCATCCCATCGAACGCACTCCACCGGCGTGGCCACTGCGGGCTCAGCAGCAGCGAGTCCCGCGACCGTTCGCTGATCAGGTGAACAGAGAACAGCTCTTCTAAGCCGCATGACTCCGACCGCGTTTCCGGAGAGTCACGTACCGTCATCACTCAACCACAGCACTCCTGAAGCAGGCGTACCACCGATCCGCCAAGAACAGGACCTGCGACAAGGTTCGAGTGAGTCCCGACAGGCTGTCTGGAGCCACTCAACATGGCTTCAGGCTTAGCCGAAAGTGCCCGTGGAGCCTCCAGATGGATCATGAGAAAGCCGAACCACTGGTTCCGGTCAGCGCCGACAGCGCCCGGTCGAGCTGAGCGGCACAGCGGTGCACGAGACTTATCGGCAGCAGACTCGCCTCCGAGCGAGGCCCACCCGCGGAGCTGAGCATGCGCGCCAGGTGGTGCTGATCCAATCCCTGGCCGAGAATGTCGATGACCTGGTTGAACACCGGGTGAGGGGTGCGGATGGTCACAGACCAGGCGTCGGCGACGTATTTTGTCCGCCGCGTGGGCGTCGTCGAAGATGAGGGTGTGGACGGCCGGGAACGCCGAGTTGACGTTGAACACGTGGCTGTAGGTGGTGACGGCGATCACGACCGCGGTTTCGTACCGGGCGCGGTCGCGCTCGTCCAGGTGAGGTTCGGGCCGACCAGGCAGACCGATCGGATGCCATCGTCGCGGCCGACATGGTACGCCTGGTGTGCCAGTTGCCGGGTCGGGCAGGCGTACACGATCCGCTGCCCCCTTCGCTGGCGCTTTCATTCGCCGATCAGCAGGCCCACCAGAGTCTTTCCAGAACCGGTAGGCAGTTCCAGGGCCACGTCCGGCGTGTCCAGGCTGATCGGCGTGGAAGCTGCGGAGCATGTCAGCCTGGTGCGACCAGCGGGCTCCATTGCCCGCCGGGAGTGCGGGGCAGATCGGAGAAGAGTTCCTCCGGTGTCGCGGCCGTCGGCGGGCGCGTGTGCGACGTGCGAAAGTGCGGGCGCCTCGGCTCGGACATCAGCCGGTCTCCTTGGTTGGCTACACATCCTCGAGGGATTGTGCCAAGGTCTGCCAGCTCGGGATGTCTCATCCGGAAAACGTTGAATCCTTGCTGCGGCCTAGCCGTTGATCAGTGGTTCGGATTCGTGTGCGTGGCAGTAAGCGGGTGGCATGCTGGTTGATTATGGGTGAGGATCGGGGAGCGCGCTGGGCGTGGGCGGCTGTATGTGTGACCCTGGTCGTGGTGGCGGCTGCGGTGGGGATACTTGGCCTGCCTGGCGCGACGTGGGGAGATGTCGATCCGGCGAGTGCGATCATCGCACTGGCGGCCTTGGCTGTGGCGGTGTGGGCCGGTCGGCAGGCCGTACTCGCGCAGCGGTACACCGACATCGATGTGAACGCCTGGTCCAGGTGGCTGGCCGACGCGGTCCTGGAGGCCGAGACTCAAGCGCGGCACCAGATGCTGGGCCGTGCTGACAAAACCATCAACGTCGACTTCGTGTTCAGGCCCGCACCGGCGCACAACGCCGCCGGCGCCCCTGCGGCGGGAAGCCTGCAAGAGGTGGCGGCCTACTATCGCGAGTTGCGGCCCCGGCGGCTGGTCATCACCGGAGCGCCCGGAGCGGGCAAGACGGTCTTGGCGGTCGAGCTGATGCTGGGGCTGCTCACCAGACGTCAACCTGATGACCCGATCCCCGTTCGCCTGTCTGCGGCGTCCTGGGATCCAGGCACTCGGGTGCGGGACTGGTTGACCGGGCACCTGGCCCGCGCCTATCGGATGGCACCGCGTACGGCCGCCGCTCTCGTCGCTGCCGGGCGGGTGCTGCCGGTCGTCGACGGCCTCGACGAGATGGACACCGACCCGGAACCCGGCTACACCTCCCGTGCCGCGCAGGCGCTGCAGGCGCTGAACGACTATCAGCGCGGCCAGGAGAAGGCCGAGCTCGTACTCACCTGCCGCACCGGCCAGTACAACGCGCTCACTCGCACTGAGGTGTGGGCCGAGAACGCCGCCCGAGTCGAGATTACCCCGCTCAGCGCAAGCAAGGCGCTGACGTTCACAGAATGCCGGGTCGGCAGCAACCAGAACATGGACCGCTGGCGGGACGTCCTGGACGCCATCGATTTCCGCCCCGAGGCGCCGCTCTCCCGCGCTCTGGACAGTCCCTGGCGGCTCACCATGGCCATCACCGTTTATGAGCAACGCGACCCCGCCACCGGCCGCTACCTCCGTGATCCTGCAGAGCTGGCCGGCCCGGTCTTGGACCATCCCGACAAGATCCGCGACCATCTCCTCGCGCTTTATATTCCCGCCGTCACGGCACCCCGCGGGCACTCTGCCGGACCCTACCGTCCCGAGAAGGTTCACGCCTGGCTGGCGGTGCTGGCCACCTACCTGGACACCAACGCCGGCACCGGCCGCACCGTCGGCGGACGTCCGCTGTCGAGCACCGACATCATTCTTCACGAGCTCTGGCCCTTGGCCGGCAACCGCCCCCGATTTCTCGCCATCGCGCTCACCGCCATTGTCTGGCTCACCATTGTCTGGCTCGCCTTCGGCGGAGCGCTGCTGCCCGGGGGAATGGCCAACTCGTCCAACCCGTACCTTGTGGCGATCTTCATCGCCGTCGGGGTGTATATGTGCTTCTCGGCTTGGGGGCCGACCTGGCCTAAACCCTCCCGTCTGGGCACCTTACGACGGCCCACCAGCAAGGGCTGGAAGGGGCTCGGGGCCGGGCTCCGGGGCGGGCTTGCGACCGGGCTCCTGGCCTGGCTCGCCATCGAGCTCACCTTCGGGCTCTGGTTGGGAGTCGCGGCTGGAGTCATCACCGCGCTCACCGTCGGGCTCACCGTCGGGCTCACGGCGCCGGCGGCCGAGGGCGCCACAAACCCACGCGACGTCGTGAGATCCGACATTGAGGTCGGGCTCACGGCCGGGCTCGCGTTCGGGCTCATGGCGGCGGCAGCCGTCGGGTTGTGGTCCTCACTCCAAGGCGGGGCCGCGCTCGTGGCCATCGCCTACGGAGTGGCGGTAGGCCTCGCGATCAACCTCGCGGCCGGAGTCACATTCGGGCTCGCGGCGGGACTCGCGGGCGGCAGCGTCACGTTCGGACTCGCGGCCGGAATCGCGGGGACGAGATACCTTGCGCTGCTGCTGTGCACGCGGGGGCGGCTCCCACTCAGGCTAGGAGGTTTCTTGCAGTGGTGCTATCACGCAGGGCTCATCCGCACGGCCGGGATCGCCTACCAATTCCGGCACCGCGAACTGCAGGACTACCTCGCTCGACACCCCGTCCCGCAACCACTCCAATCTGGATGATCACTGTCACTCCTCCTGACCGACAGGCCAGGTCTTGTCCAACTGTACGGAGCAGGCGCTGCGGCGGGTCGAGGAACAGGCCGGGCAGACGTGCGATGCTCTGGATCGGGCTGTGGCGCTGATGGACTGGGCCGGGAGCGGAGGAGCGGCGAAATCTCGAGATTTCATCACCCCGCTGTCGCCCACGACGCGGCCAAGACCGATGCGATCTTCGACGATGAGCACCTGATCGCGTACGGCGGGCTGGCCCCGGCGATGCGGCTGGCCGAGCGGTACGACCTGGACGCCCTGGTTGGCGAGCGCGTGGCCATCACCGCCGCCGACGGCGTCAACGCGCCGGCGAAGGTCGCCTCGATCGTGGCGGGCATGATGTGCGGCGAGCAGGCCCGGCCACCGAAGAACTGCGCCCACTCCCCGAGCAACTGACCGCCGGACCGACTCCTTGTCTCCTGCATGAACGCCTGTCAGGTCCACGACCGCGCCGTTGAACACCTCCAGATGCATTCCCTGTACGATCTCGGCACCCGCCCCGGTAGCGGCCTCAACCGCCTTGCACATCTCCGCAGACGCGACGATGCCGTACGCCAACGCGCGGACATCGCCAGAGACCCCGCGAACATCCAGCCCTAACGCCTCGGCGATCGCCCACGGCGGGCATCCATTCCGTACCGCCAACCGATCGACCCAGGACGCGAACGACTCGCCAGGCACTGGAGCAATTACCAGGGCCAACCGCCGAGGCCGGGCCGCACCATTCCGGGCTGAACCTCCTGCCGTAGACGCGCCTACTGACATCCCCGATGGCCTACTGCCAAGTCCGCTGACACCTCCCGCGCCGTACTGACATCTGCAAGCGCCTCTGACACAGGCGTGTCTGGCGCCGCTGAACATGACAGCGGGGCCTGGGGCTGACCTGGGCACTGTCATTTCGACAGGTGTCGAAATATCGGTATTCGCGTCATCGAAGTTGGCAGTACCCAGCCGAAGATCATGCGCGCGTGGGTTGAGGGCTATGGCTCCAGGCTTCGAAGTATCTGGCCGAAAGTTGCCGGCGGAACCTCCAGACGGGTGTCTCTATCCGTTCTCCTCACTGCGAGCGGCAGCGTAGGAGAGTTCGGATGCGGCCGACGCGTCGAGCCATCGGCTGAGCGCGGTTGCGGCCTCGGTGATGTCGTCGGCGCCCATCCTCCAGCACAGAGCGGTTCCTCCCTGCTCTCGGAAGGCGGCGCAGTTGTTCGCTGAGTCATCAATGAGCAGCGCGTCTTGGAAGGTCATGCCGTGCCGGCTCAGCCAAGGCCCGAAGAATGCGACGATACCTTCGCTCTTGAGCACTGCGACGTCGCTGGAACAGATCATGTCGTCGCAGACGAAGGCCCACTCGGCCAACGTCGCCGCCGGACGGTGGCCTGCCGGGCGCCGGGTTTTGCGTACCCGCCTGAAAGTGTCGGCGAAGCAGTCCGCGTTGTCGGTGGACACGACGATCGAGGCACTCGTCTTGACCTCGCGGAGTATCTCGAACAACGGAACGTTGACCCTCATCCGGGCGCAGTCGGCCAGTAGCCGGCGCTGGAGGAAGTCATCGCGGAACCGGCGGTCCAGCTTGATGCCCATGCCTGCGATCACCTGAGCGGAGGACACCTGACCCTTCATCCAGGCGTGGGCCCCCTCGCCGGTGAAGATCGGCGCAAGGCTTTCCACCAGTTGCAAGTGAAGCGGATGCCCGGCGTTGTCTCGGATAGACGACCAGAAGGGATCACAGGAAAGCACACCGTGCCAATCAACGAATACCACCCTGTCTGGGGGCGGCACTTGCGTCATCGCTTTGATTCCTCCCGTTGGGGAGCATGTTGCGGGGCCTCAGTGAGTCTGAACGCCGTGCGCTTGAAGCCGAGCGATGATCAGCTCTCGGAGTTCGCGTTCTTGAGCAGCTCTATCGTGACGTCCAGTGCGGTCAGCGGCTGCCGCCCAGCGTTCGAGAACGTCGATCGTGAGAAGCCATTGGGCGATTGTGAGTTTGGGTTTCACGATCTCGTCCGGTGGCGGCCACGAACCGGAGCCGGGAACGCCGGGTGTCCAGTGGGCGATCTGATCCCAACCGACCCTTCGGATGCTGCGCGCGAGGTCGGCCCGCTGGCGATTGCCATCCACTGTCTCGACGCTGGCGTCATTGTCCATGCATGCGTCGATGAGCCCCCACTGACGGAGAGGCATCGCGATGATCAGCCCGACACTCATGTCGGGCATGGTGCCGAGATCGGTAAGGGGCGTCAAGGTGGATCCGGAAAGGCTCGTCGCCCCAGCACTTGGCCCGCCTTGGATCCTTGGCAGATGGGGTTGGCGGGAAGTCTCGGTCGGGGACGTTCAATCCACGCCGCACCAGTAGGCGAGCTGGCGGCTCGTGCTTTTGACCACGCGCGGTGGGGACTCAGGTTGTGGCCAGATCTGCAGCAGGTAGCGGTCGACGACGGCATCTCGCGAAGTCAAACTGTTCACTTTGGCGCCTTCGTCCACGTTCACGGCGTGATATCGCAACCGATACCACCCCGGTCCCGAGGGCAAGTCGGGTAGCAGATGATCGTCTTCACCCCACCATTCGGCTATGCGGAGCGATTCCGACTGGGCCAAGAAGCTGATCTCCACGATGTCCTCGTATTCGTCGGTGTCAGCTCCCGGGTCCTGGTCGGCCACGGTCACCGAGAAGCCAACCGGACCCGTGTGCAGGCCCGTGATCAGGAGAGCTTTGCCGTCCTCCACTGCCACCCGGATAATTCCCACGGGATGCTCAGGATGGTTGTCAGGACGGTCCTCCACGACCGGGAACTCGTCGTATGCGTCAGCGAGGTAGGCCTGCCGGTAATGGACGTGGAGATCGAACGACATGGTCCGCGTGGTGGTCATGGTCGCCAAGAATACGATCATGAGCTGACATTTCTCATGGTCTAGGCACCACGGGCGGCCGACGCCTCCCGGGCGGCGAGGAACTCATCCAGCAGCGTGAAGAGAACCTCGATAACCTTGACCTCCTCTTCACGGGTCAGTTCCCACTGCTCCCACCCATCAGGGAGAGCGATATGGCGCACCTGCCCATGCCAACCGTGGTTGCAGTCCTGGCCCCGCCGAGCCACCAGCCACTCCCGCCAGCCGCTCAGTCCAGGACCTCCATGACGCAGTGCGTGCTGGTCATAACCGTCCAGGAAACCCTCAACCCCAGCAAGCCTCGACCCCACCACGAACATGCCCAACCGCTTGGCCACGTGGGCGAAGTACTCACGTTCGCTCATTCCCGCCAGGTCCGCCGTCACCGATCCGCCTCCTGACCCACCGCCAACTTGATCTTGATGGCAAGTATCGCCGGGATGTGGGCACTACCTCCGAAGATTTCCCGCATTCGGAAGGGCTGCGTCGCCCAGCTATGCCTCAACCACGATCTGTTATCACTGGAAGGAGGGCCGGACGCCTGTGATCGTCTGCCAAGGGCGTAGGCCTTGGGACTGTACGGTTTTCGGTGTAACTCCTGATCAAGGAGAACGCACCTGATGAGTACTGTGATCCAGGCATCGACGGAGATCGACCTGGAGGACGCCGCAGTGGCACGCAAGGAGCCCAAGGACGCA
>NZ_JBQQBR010000055.1:0-81167 GCF_052245935.1 Nonomuraea sp. 3N208
CGCGTACATGTGGGTCAGGGATCTCGGGATCCTGTTCACTTGCTCCCACGAAGGGATGTCTCCTTCCCCACCCTCAGCACAGAGTTTTGTACCTGTTTGCTACCTCTGTCTATTTTGGCAGGGAGGGTGGGGTTCCGCTCGACGATCTCCACGTTGATGTCGTGGGTGGCGCCGTGGTCGACCACGCTGTTCTTGAACCCCTGGTCGACCAGGGCGGTCTGGACGCTGCCGGGCGCAGTGGCGGCGGCGACCCGGTCCAGCAGAGCGTTACCGATGGCGTTGTCGTGGATCGAAGCTGCCGCGACCACCACCGCGATGACCAGGCCCAGCACGTCCACGGCCAGCCCACGCTTGCGGCCCGGTACCTTCTTGGCCGCATCCCGGCCGGTCGTGGTCTTCGGGACGCCGGCCGCGGCGCGCACGCTCTGGGTGTCGAGCACCACCAGGCTGGGGTCGGCTAATCGTCCCTTCTTCTCCCGCACCTGGAAGCGCAGCAGGTCGTGGATGGCCTTGTCGGTGCCGTCCTTACGCCAGGCGGTGTAGTAGTACATGACCGCGCTGCGAGGTGGCAGGTCATGGGGCAGCAAGCTCCACTGGCAGCCGGTCCGGCTCTGATACAGGATCGCGTTAACGATCTCCCGCATCTCGTATTTGCCCTGGTGGCCGCTGACCGAGGGGTGTGCGGCCTTCCAGGCCGTGATCACCGGCTCGATCAGGGCCCACCGCTCATCGGATAAGTCGCTCGCGTACGGCTTGCGCTCACTCACCCGGCCATCTCAGCACACCCACGCCCACCAGCTAGGCATAACGCTACAGATTCACTTGATCACACTACGACATCAGGGGCATAGACCCGCGGACCGCCCTCTCAGAGCCATCCTGGCTGGGCCGGGCGTCGACAAAGCGAGGGCCAATGGATGGAGCGGGCCATGGCCGTCAGTGCCAGCGACTGACCCCGTAGCCCTCGCCAGGGCGGACCAGCGAACAGACGAACTTGCTGCCGCGCCGTACGCCGCCCTCACGCCAGAGGAGCAAGTCCACTTTGTGCGGCTCCTCGGACAGGTTCATGACGCCTATGGGCATATACGGGAGCCGAACACGCGTGAATGATCAACCGCGCTGGCACACACCGACAACCCTGGATCGTTTGGCGCCCTGCGTGTTTCTTGCGCCTCGTCAGGTCGACGATCGGCGAGCCGCCAGAGTTGCAGTTCGAGTTGCAATACAAGGCCGTTCAAAGCCGTTCAGCATGGACCTCCCGCGGCCCTTGGACCTGCATTGAACTACCTGGAACGGCCGGAAGTGGATCTTTTAATCCGTAGGTTCCGGGTTCGAGCCCCGGGCGCCCTACTACTCCCCACATCGAATCCTGCTTCTGAGCTGCGGTTTCGCCTTGCGACATGACCCAGACGCGCGGGGTATGCGCGGGTGCGCAACACGATGAGCTACTCGACGTAGGTGCCATCCGGCCGCATGATCTCGTCACGTGTCACCGGAGCAACAGACGACCGAATACTCCTGTCGCTCACTGCCACGACCATGCGAAGGCACCCGTCAGCGTCCGGGAGCACGTACGTGAGCACCTTGTACTCCTCGCCATCGCGCCCGATGACGTTCTCCCAATCCTTGTCGCCGTTCTCTTCCATGAGAGACAGTTCGGAGAAGACCACGACACGACGCCAACGGGCCAAGTACTCTTCGGCGATCTCAGCGGCGACCTGCTTGCTCACGTCTCCATCCTCCCCTGCGTCGGGCCATTAGCGGGCCATTAAGGGCGGTAACGAGGGGGCAACCACGGTCACTCGTGTCCGGCCGTACGCCAAGGTCAGCGCCCCGACGCGGGTGGATCGATGCAGTTCCCAAGCTGACGGCGCGGGTTCGATTCCCGTCACCCGCTCTCACAGCAAAGAGCCAGTTCACGGGTGTGGTCTCTGTCTTGCGCTCAGAACTCCAGTAGTCGGCGACTAAGCCGCCCGACGAACTCCGGCACCGGGACATGTGCAGGTCGATCGCGGTAGCCGGGGAAGCCTCCCCAAGAGAGTGAGCAGCGTAGGTATTCGACGAGCCAAATCGGATCCTTCGCCGTCGTGCCCTCGACCAAAGGGTCGGGGTTAGCGTTCGGGAGATGGACACCGTGACCTCCTCCGCTGTAGTTCGCCTTGGCCGCCGCATCGGGTGCGATGTCGAAGAAGAAGCCGTCTTCATGGAACCCGCACTGTTCGTCTTCTTCCGGATCTGTACACGCGCAGCCCAGGCTGAGGTCTCCCACAGCCGAATCCAACATGTCCCACAGCATCATGCCCGAGTGAAGAACCAGGGGGTCCGGGCCGCAATCCCAAAGCTTCCCTGGCGGCTCGTGGTAACGGACGTGGGGCAGTAGTGAGCCTCCATCTCCGCACAGATCAACCACACCCACCACCTCCAGGCAGGCGCGAAGCGCCACCGGGAGGGGGCCAAGGACGGTCTCGACCTTGGCGATGGCATCGAAATCTTCCGTCGTCGGCGGCTGCCGGACCGCATCAGGGCAGGCGAACCTGTACCCCACAGACGAAAGCCGGTCCACCAACACATCGGCATTGACAGCTACACGCCGCATAGTCTCTCGGGCAACGTCCTCGGCATCCTCACGCAGGCTCGCCGGCACTCCAGCCAACCCGAAGGCACGCATCTCATTCCACACGGCGACGTAGTCACCTGAGCGATACCTTCTGGCCCACGACACCACGGCGACGATGTTAGATCAAGCGGCGCAGCAGGCGCTCCGAATACCCGATCATGATCTGGCGGCGGAACGAGACCAGTGCCACAAGCCGCGTGCCCGTTCGTAGAGCGATCAGCGGAGACTCACGGGGACTCGCGGCTACTCGACCGACATACGCTCAGGTCAGCGTTTCGCCAGCTCAGGCAGCGTGATCTTGAAAGAGTTCCCAAGCTGACAGCGCGGGTTCGATTCCCGTCAACCGCTCCACATACTAAAGCCCAGGTCGGAAGTGGTTTCCGAGACCTAGGCTTTGATCTTGCAGGGAGCCTGGATTTCACTTCCCGTACCAGATTCGTGCCAGATCCGTTGATCTTGCAGAGCTATTATGGGCCCGTTAGCCGACGGGCACGCGCACTCCAGCGGAGCCGTCATCATCCTCGGACTTAAGACCTTCCTTGACGATCTCCCCGAGCGCGTCGGCACGATCCCGATCCTCGGCGGCATGCAGGTAGATCATGGCGGCCTTGGTGCTGCTGTGCCTCATCCTTGGGTCTATTGAGTTAGCCATCGCAACATCAGATCGCATCTCGCGTGGTCGCCGGACCCTGCACGAATGTCGGGCTATGTAAAGCTTGGCATATATACTGCGTTGCATGGCTGACGAGCTGTACGACATCGAGCTGGAGCCAGCGGTGGAGGCTTGGCTGGACACTCTGTCCGACCGGGATCACGCCGCTGTCGAGGCCGCCGTCGAACGGCTCGCTGAGTTCGGCGACCGGATGCCGTACGGTCATGCTCGCGACTTGGGTGACGGGTTGTGGGAGTTGCGTTTCGATATCGCACACCACTCGGTGCGCCTCACCTACTGGCTGGCCGAGGGTCGCCGGGCGGTGTTGCTGACCGTCTTCTACAAGACGCGAGACAGGCAGCCACGCGATGTGGAGCGTGCCCGCAAGGCGATGGTCGAGTGCATGGCCGGTGGCTTGGAGCACGGCGTCGCGCATCGGACCTACGAGGGAAGGAGCTGAAGGGATGGCCGGGCACAGCAAGTGGAAGACGATCAAGGCCAAGCGGCTTGCCGGTAAGGAGGTGAGTCCCGAGTACGCCGCGATGGTGGAGGAGGCACGGCTGGGGCAGGAACTCGGCGCGGCCGTCTACCGTCGCCGGATCGAGCTGGGCCTGTCGCAGACGGAGCTGGCCGGGCGGGCGGGCATGACGCAGCCGCAGGTCTCCCGCCTGGAGGGTGGAGCGCACATGCCGACGATTCCGCTGATGGTACGGCTGGCGGCGGCGTTGGAGATCGATGTGGTGATGCACGGCGACGTCTCCGCGCCGGTGGAGTTTCGGGCCATCACCACCGCGTGTCACTCACTCTCACAGCGAAAGCCCAGGTAGGCCGACGTCGGTGAATCAGCTGAGTGTGGAGGCCAACTCCTCGTATGTCGGGGCGAGGTGCCGCAGCGTCTCAGCAGCGGACGTCGAGTGCCTGGCCACGAGGTCGTACTGGAGGCTACCCACCAGCCGCGCCTGTCGGGTGGCCACGGCGGCGGCCCGGTGGTGCCCGAGGGCGGCAAGGGAGGTGGCGGCGTCGGTGAGCCGTCGGGCACCGACCCGGATCGCGAAGTGGATCAGGTGATCACGCACCTTGGGATCCAGTCCACCGGTGACCATGTCGGCGAGCCGGTTGACCGCGGCGGCGCCACCGATCGTGCCTGGTGGCACCGCGAGATCATCGCGTCCGCGCAGCCAGGCGACCGCGCCAGGCAGGGCCGTACGTAGCGCAGTCTCGGGGGTGACCTCGCGGACCCGCTGGAAGTCACTGCGCATGGTGTACGGCGTGGTCCGGTAGGCGATGGTGTCAGCACGCCACGCTGCGAGGAAGTCCTGGGTCGGCAGGGTCGCGTAGGGGTGGCCGTGTGGGTCGTGGAACCGGACCAGAGTGTCGTCGGCGTCCAGCACCGTGACGAAGTGGTCCGACTCGATCGGCCCGGTCATCTCGGGCTGGTGCCGCAGCAGGCCGTTTTCCACGGGCCCGGCCAGAATCGGGCCGGCCTTGACCGTCTCTCGCAGCATCGCAAGGGCTTGCTCGTCGTCATCCGCACCTTGACGTCGGCAGGTCCAGCCCAGCAGTGAGATCGCGTCGTCGAGGCCCTGGTCGGGGTCCCAGCCGTACGGGTCGAACAGCGGCAGCCGCCCGGCCAGCAACTCGAAGCCGAACGGCGAACCGGTCAGCACCTCGATCACCGACGGCGAAGGCGCAGCGGAGCCCAGCACCATCGCCAGTGAGTTGGCGTAGCAGTAAGGTCCGGAACCAATGTAGGGATGCATCGCTCAACTTCCTCCATTAGGCATGACGGGATAAGTGACGTCGAGGAGCGCACCATCGGTGCCGGGCCAGACCTCGACCGGGCTAGCGACGCAGACCAGTCGATGCGCGTCGATCCAGGCTTCCAATGCGTCGTAGGCGTGCAAGATCTTGGGGAAGTCGGCGTCGGTCTTGGCGACAGGCAAGACGGCATCGGTGCCGGCCGGCGAAAGCCGCACCCGCAGATCGTCGACGGGCTCCACCGAACCGGTGAACGGCACCGCGACCTCCACCGGCCCGTCGCTGTCCCGGGTCACGAAACCGTGGAAGTGCACCAACGCCAGCCCATCGTCGGGCAATCCGACTGCCCGCAGCCGGGCACGGATGTGATCCTGCGCGTCGGCTGTAAAGGCCTCCAGCTCGCCGATGTGGACACGTTGTTCCCGGCACAACAGTTTCCGTTGCGGCCGAGCCCGGAGCGTTGGGGTGCCGGCGTCCGTACGGCCCGTGCGATCGAGTGCCTCGACCAACTCACGCCGGTGCTGAAGCTCGGTCTCCTGGGCGGCCAGCCAGGCGCGCAGCTCGGCTTGGCGGGCTCGCGGGTCGAGCGGAAGCAGCGCGGCGATGCGGGCCAGTGGCAGGTCCAGCGTGCGCAACCATCCGATCAGCCGACCGAGCGGGATCTGGTCGCGGTGATAGCGGCGATACCCGGTGCTGGGGTCGGTGTAAACCGGCACCAGCAGGCCCTGCGCCGCGTAGAGCCGCAGCGCCTTCGGCGACAGCCGGGTGGCAGCACCGAACTCGCCAGGCAGCAAGAGATCCGCGTGGTTCACGCACCTAGCCTGGACCATTCCCCTGGGGCGAGGTCAAAGCGCGCGGCCACCGGGCTCCCAGGCAGCGGGCACAGGGATCCGTCGCGCCGTAACTCATGCCAAGGGCTCGACCACCGGCATGGACATCTGGAGTGACGGTTAACACCTGACACGACCTCTGCACTGAAGCCAGCATGATCCACGTGCCGGATCCGTGCTAGAACGGAGGGGCAGCCGAGGTTATTCACGGATACTCGAGGTCACTCGACCTGGTCTATGGCGATACCGCGCAGATGCGGGAGCCCCGGGCCGGGAGCATGGTAGGGGTACGATGGCCGACCCGCCGTGGCTGGATCACGCGTCCTCCTCGGAGGATTCAGCACAAGAACCCCACGAAGCCAAGCGGGTGACCGTTTCAGCCGTCAACGAGTCAGGTACAAAACCCGGCCCGGAAACATGCCACCGACGTACCAAGACATCGTTACGCTTCTAGATCTGGTGACGAATGGGAGCGCTCCGCATGGGTCTGGAGATCAGGTTCCTCGGTCCGTGGGAGATCACGACGGGTGACCACCTGGTCAAGCTGGCCGGGCAGCGGCGGATCGGGGTGCTCGCCCGGCTCGCTCTGGACACAGGCCAGGCCGTCCACGCCGACCGCATCCTCGCGGACGTGTGGGCGGGCAGTTCGGCGGCGACCGCGGCCAAGCAGCTCCACATCGTGATCTCCAAGCTCCGGGAGACGCTTGTTCCCTACGGCGGTGAGGACATCATCGAGACCGTGCCCGGCGCTTACCGGCTCACCCTCGACCGTGACCGCGTCGATGCGCACCTGTTCACCCGGCTGGCCCTGCGGGCGCGCACCGCCCGCGCCCAGAAAGCTACAGCGACCGCCGACGCGCTGTTCCGCCAGGCGCTCGGGCTGTGGCGAGGGCCGGCGCTGGCCGAGGTGGACGCGCCATGGGCGAGGATCGAGGCCGGCCGGTTGGAGGAGGAACGGCTCGCCGTTCTGGAAGAGCACGTCGATTTACGGCTCGCCACAGGGGACCACCGCGCCGTGGCCGCTGAACTCGCTGCGCACGTCAAGGCGCACCCGCTGCGCGAGCGGCCCGCCACCCAGCTCATGCTCGCCCTGTACCGTGACGCGCGATCTTCCGAGGCGCTGGCCGTCTACCATGACACCCGCCGGGCCATGGTGAAGGAGTTGGGCATCGAACCCAGCAACGAGCTGCGCCGCCTCCACCAGGCCATCCTCGCCCGCGACCCGGTGCTCGACCTCAGCGCCCCGGCGCAGGAGGTCATGCTGGCCGAGCCGGTCGTGCCCGCCGAGCTTCCCGCCGACACGAAGGCGTTCACCGCCCGGGCCGCCGAGGTCGAGCGGCTGCGAGCCGCCCTCGTCACGGGCGGCGGTTCCACGATCACGGTGATCGACGGTCCCGGCGGCATCGGCAAGTCGGCGCTCGCCGTACACGTCGCGCACGCTGTCGCCGGCCGCTTCACCGACGGCGTTGTCTACGTCAACCTGCACGGCGCTACCACCGGGCTTGCCCCGCTGACGCCCATCGAAGCGCTCCGCCACTTGCTGCGCTCGCTGGGCCTCGACGGCAGTGCCGTACCTGCCGACCCCAGTGAGGCCGCCGCCCGCTACCGCTCGCTCACCGCGACGTGCAACCTGCTGGTGATCCTCGACAACGCCCGCGACGTACGTCAGGTCCGCCCTCTCATCCCAGGCGGGGCGGGCTGCCAGGTCCTGATCACCAGCCGCGACCCGCTCGCCGTCCTCGACAACGCCCACCACCTGCACCTCGGCACGCTCGACGAATCCGGCGCGGCCGCGCTGCTCACCCGCGTCGTCGGCGCCGACCGGGTGCGCGCCGAGCCGGAGGCGACGGCGGAGATCGTGCGGCTCTGCGGCGGCTTCCCACTCGCGCTCCGGATCGCGGGCGCCCGGCTGGCGGCCCACCCCAACCGGGCGATCTCCGATCTGGCGGTACGGCTCGCCGACGCCACCCGGCGCCTGGATCTGCTGGAGTACGCCGACCTGGCCGTGCGCGCCGGTATCGCGGTCAGCCACCAGCACCTACGCGAGGAGCCGGCCGGGCGGGACGCCGCCCATCTGTTGGCCCTGCTCGGCCTGCTTGAACTGCCCACGCACACCCCCGCCGCCACCGCCGCCCTGGCCGGCTGGCGGGAACACCGCGCAGAGGCCGCCCTGGAACGCCTCCTGGACGCCCGGCTGCTCGAGCCTGCAGGGCCGCCCGACCGGTACCAGTTGCACGACCTGGTCCGCCTCTACGCCCGGGAACAGGAGCTTGCCGCGGAGGAGCGGGCAAGCGCGGTCCGCCGCGCTGTGCACCACTACCTGGCCACGGCGAAGCAGGTCGACAGCCTGGTGAAAACCGGCGCCACGCACTTCGACCAGTTCCCCGCCGAGCAGCCCGGGGAGGAGATCACCACCCTGGAGGCCGCGAACGAGTGGGTCGAGCGTGAACGAGACAACCTGCTGGCCGCGGTCCGCCAGGCGGCCTGTGACTCCACCGATCAGACGGCGGCCGCTCTCGCGAACGTCACCCAATGGCTGTTCGACCGGCGGGGTTGGTTCTCCGAGCTTATCGAGGTGAGCGAGGAGGCTTTGCGAGGTGCCGGGGAACTGGGGGACTGGGCCGCCAAGGCAGTCCTGCACCAGGGGCTCGGCTCCGTCCACCAGCAACTCGGACGCTTCCGGGAGTCCCTGGACCACTTGGAGGAAGGGCTGGCCTGCATGGACCGGGCCGGACGGCCGGACCGGAAGGCGGGGATTTACAACGACCTCGGGATCGTCTACGCCATGATGGGCCGCAACGACGACGCCCTGGCCGCGCTGGAGCGTGCGCTCGCCATCATCGAGCGAACCGGCCGCAGGGACCACGAGTCCTTCGTCCGCAACAACCGGGTGCACGTCTACTACCGTCAGGGGAGATTCGAGGAAGCCGTCGAGGAAGCACGGCACGTCCTGGCCATGACGGAGGAACTGGACGACACCGGGAGCCTCGGCATCGCCCGCGACACCCTCGCCGACGCCTACCGGGCCAACGGCATGCTCGTCGAGGCCGTAGAGGAATACCGCCACGCCATCAAGCTCCAGCGTGAGGTCGGCTTCACCACCGGCACCGCCGTGTCCTGCTGGTGGCTCGGCCACACCCTGCACGACCTGGGACTACGGGAGGAGGCGTGGGCGTCCTGGCGGGAGTCGCTCGACCTGCTTCGCGAGGCCCGCCTCCTGACCCCCGTCGAGGTGGCGGCCTACCTCGCGCAGCCCGTCCCGGACACGCCGGAACCCATCAAGAACCAGCTGTGAGCGCTACTTCCCGCCTAGTGTGACAGCGACGTAAAACTCCCACGCCACGACCTGGCAGGCGGCTCAATCCACCGTGGAGACACCGTCGCACGCATGCTCTGAGCACGTCCTTGTAGAACGCCTTGTCGACGGTCTTGTTGTATTGGCTCTTCCACTTCTCGGAGCTCGCGAGCTTCCTGGCATTGGCATATCCGAAGTCGTGCCGGGCGCAGGGCACCAGGAAGCGCACCTTCCAGATGGTGCCATTCTTTACCTCCTTGGGCACGGGGCAATCATCGGTGTACCAGTCGAACTTGTAGGCCGGAGTGACGAGCAGGGCGGTCGTCGCCAGGGTGACTGCGGAGACGCTTGCTCACTCCAGACGGCGGTACTCAGTCGATGATCGCTGGGGAGTGCGAGTCGGGCTCCCAGCCGTCCTCGACACCCGAATCCTCAGGGTCTCTCCAGTCGTCCCAATCGTCGAGCTCCTGGCGGTGGTTGGTGTTGACTTCGACTCCGGCATCGGTGAACTGGGCGCGGACCCGTTCGCTCATCTCCTCGGACATGTAATGGTGGTGCAGGTCGAGCCGGTCCAGGTTGCGGAAGATCGGGGTGTCCAGAAGGACGCGGGCGCCCTTGTCGGTGAGAGTGCCCAAGGACAGGTCGAGGGCGGCCAGCCGGCGAGTGATGGGGGCGTCGGCCAGAGCGGTGACCAGCTCGTCGGTGTCCTGGCCGTTGCGCAGACCGAGGTATTTCAGAGCGGGGAAGACCGTGCCCGGCAGCAGTGGTGCCAGATCGGCGGGTCTGGCGCCGTCGTTGTCCGCCGAGCCGAGGAAGAGCTCCAGGTGCTCCAGCGCAGGGAGCTCGGAGGCCAGAACGCTGCGTACCACGACCGGATCCAGCCGGTGGGACTGAAGCGTCAGGCGGCGCAATCCTTCGTGACGCGGTACGTTCCACGCGAGCCGGCAGGTCCGGATCCCTGGGAACGTCATGTGGTCGGCCCCCCGGACGGCGAATTCGGTCAACCTGGGAAAGGTCGCCAACAGCGGTGAGACGTCGGTCTGCGCGACCCAGGAGATCTTGCTGGTCTCCATCACGATGACCTCGCCGAAGAACAGCGCGCTCAGCGCGGGAAACTCCGCGGAACGCTCGATCAACAGGTCGCGCACCTCGTCGGGCCAGTCGTTGGCCAGCCCGGGATTCCAGCAGTCACCGATGATCAGTGCGGTGATGACCGTGGTGTCGATCTCGCTGACAAAGCGCTCAAGGTAATCCCGGAAGCATTCCTCGTCCCCGCCGCTCTCCAGCCGCAACCGCCACGCGAACGCGCTTGGATCGGCTTTCGCCGCGGCGAACCGCTCATCAGGAGGTAGCGAGTCAGGTTTGGGGCGGCCCTCCTTCTCCGCCTCGAACCCGGCATGCAGCAACTTGACGGCGAGCGCCTGCGTGGACGGGAAGTCGATGGTCTCCAGCCCTGCGAATTCAGGCATGTACCTAAGGTTCGGCATGTGCAGCCTTCCGGTCGTTTCGGGATCAGAAACGACAGAGGTTGAAGATCAGGGTTTATTGCGGCCCTTGGCGGCAGCCAGGCAGGCAAGGGCCTTAGCCAGGCAGGCGAGGGCCTTGTCGGTCAACCCTAAGGAGCGGCGGTATGCGTGCGGTATGCCGACGTCGGATCCACAGTTGCAAGCCGGGCGGGGGATCAACCGCCCTGGTGGCCCCGCGCCCTGACCAGCCTCCGCTTCGGGCGGGTTGACGGACGCGGTCAACTACGGTCACTCACGTCCAGCCGTACGCCCAGCTCAGGGTCCGCACAAGCCCCTCACACATGCCGCAAGGCCAGGTAGGACAATCCTGCCCGGCAAGGTGTCCAACCGTGGGTACGGTATGCGGCGGGTATATCGGACCCACCTCCATGGCCCTACCGCCTTGACAGCTGAGTCGGCGACTGCCGGAATGGGCGTCCGCATCTTGGAAGGAAGTCCGTGCGTCTCGCTCGTCCTCTTGCGGTCACCATGCTCGTGGCCGCGGCCTTAGCCGTGCCGCAACCTGCACAGGCGGCCGTGTTCAAGCATCCTGGCGTCCTGGTCAGCCGTGCTCAGCTCGACTTCGTCAGAGCCAACCTCGGCAACGAACCGTGGAAGTCTGCCTGGGAAGCCCTGCAACGCAATTCCCTTGCCCAGCTGTCCTACACAGCCAAGCCCCGCGCCGTCGTGGAGTGCGGCCCGGTGTCGAATCCGGACTATGGCTGCTCGGACGAACGTAAGGACGCCATGGCGGCCTACGCGCATGCCCTGCAGTGGTACCTGACCAAGGACTCCCGCTACGCCGTCAAGGCGATCCAGATCATGGACGCCTGGTCGGCCGTGATCACCAAGCACACCGGGGACAACGCGCCACTGCAGACCGGCTGGGCGGGCGCCAACTTCTCCCGCGCCGCCGAGCTCATCAAGCACACCTACACCGGCTGGACCCAGGCCGGCCGGTTCGCCGGCAAGCTGCGCACCGTGTACCTCCCGACCCTGATCGCCGGCAGACCCAACAACAACGGCAACTGGGAACTGATCATGACGGATGCCGCCATCGGCATCGCCGTGCACCTGGACGACCGTGCCTCCTTCGATCGGGCGATCACGACCTGGCGCGGCCGGCTGCCCGCCTACATCTACCTCAAGACCGACGGCTCGCTGCCCAAGGCACCCCCGGGCAGCACGTACAACACCAAAGAAGAGATCATCAAATACTGGAAGGGGCAGACCACGTTCGTGGACGGCCTGACCCAGGAGACCTGCCGTGACTTCTGGCACACCGGCTGGGGCATCGCGGCCATCTCCCACGTCGCGGAGACGGCCCGCCTCCAGGGCGTGGACCTGTACGCCACGGCCAAGCACCGGCTGCGACGCGCCATGGACTTCCACGCCAAGCTGGAGCTGGGCGGGACGGTGCCGTCGTGGCTGTGCGGCGGAAAGGTGTCCAAGGGCCTTGGGGACCACTTCGAGGTCGGCTACAACGCGCTGCACCACCGTCTCGGCTACGACGACATGCCCTACGCCAAGCAGTGGGTCGAGCAGAACCGCCCCGCCGGGGTGTCGCACTTCCTGGGCTGGGAGACCCTCACCCACGCCAAGAACCCGCATTACGCCGGGATGGGCGCATCGGCCACGCCGGACTTCAACGACGACGGCGTGGGCGACCTCTTCTCAGCCGCCACCGGAACGCTGACCGTCTGGAACGGCAAGGGCGGCAACCAGTTCGGCCCGGCCACCGCGATCGACTCCGGCTGGACGGCCTTCTCCCGGCCGATCGCCGGCGACTTCAACGGCGACGGGATCAGCGACCTGGCGGCGGTCAAGAAGGACAGCCACACGCTGCACGTCTGGAATGGCCAGGGCACCAACGACTTCACCAGTGCCATCGAGCTAGGGCCCGGCTGGAACCCGTACGAGGACACGCTGATGTCGCTGGGCGACGTCAACAAGGACGGCAAGACCGACATAGGCGCCGTGCACAGCGAGACCGGGACGCTGACGGTCTGGAACGGTAAGGGCGGCAACCAGTTCGGCCCGGGCGACGCGATCGGCCCTGGCTGGGCCGCCTTCTCCCGGCCGATCGCCGGCGACTTCAACGGCGACGGCATCGGTGACCTGGCGGCGGTCAAGAAGGACAGCCATGCGCTGCATATCTGGAACGGCCAGGGCGGCGGCGCCAACAACTTCGCCAGAGCCATCGAGCTAGGGCCCGGCTGGAACCCGTACGAGGACACGCTGATGTCGCTGGGCGACGTCAACAAGGACGGCAAGACCGACATAGGCGCCGTGCACAGCGAGACCGGGACGCTGACCGTCTGGAACGGCAAGGGCGGCAACCAGTTCGGCCCGGCCGCCGCGATCAGTTCCGGCTGGACACCGTACTTCTGAGAGATCCGGCCCGGACGAGGACCAACACCACTTTTCGGCTGAAGGGCTGCGGGCGGCTCTTGCCGCCCGCAGCGAACTGCCCCGACTGCCGGTCTTGATCCTCGCCGATGGCGGGACCGCCATGGTGCCCGTTCGTGTCTGATCAGGTACTTGTCGATGGCTTCACTGATCAGCTTGTCCGCCCCTCTGACGGCGTGCTGGATCGAACGTTGGACTCTCCCCTTATGGGAGGCATCATGCTACTTCCGGCGTTCGGCCCGGACAGCGGCTCCGCACCCGCTGATCGCCCGGCTATCGAGGAGAGTGACGCATGACCATCGTGAAAGGCATCGAGGCTCGCGGCATGCAACACTGCGAGACGACGGCACTGGGTGTGCTGCTGCGGCATGAGGGACTTGATCTGTCCGAGCCCATGCTGTTCGGGCTCGGCTCGGGCCTGTCCTTCATCTATTGGGACGCCAAGGGCATGGAGTTCCCCTTCCTCGGAGGCCGCGTCAAGCCCTTCGATCTCACCAGGAACCTGGCCGCCAGGCTGGGGCTGACATTGCTGGTCGAGGAGACCATCTCACCACGCAAGGCGTGGGAGAACGTGTCCGCCCACATCGATGCCGGACTACCGGTCGGCCTTCAGCTCGACTGCTACCACCTGGACTACTTCCAGTCGAAGGTGCACTTCGGCGGCCATGTCGTCGCGATGTACGGCTACGACGAGCACCATGCCTACCTGGTGGACACCGCGCCGCAGGGGGGAGCCGTGCGTACGAGCCGGGCGACCCTGGTCATGGCGAGGGCCGAACGCGGCCCGATGACCGCCAGGAACCGCTCCTTCTCCATAACGCTGCCGGCGGACCCGCCCTCCTGGCAGGACCAGATCATCCCCGCGATCAAAGCCTGCGCCGACGCCTTCCTCGCAGCGCCCATCGCGAACCTGGGCCATCGTGGCATCGAGAAAGCCGCCCGCCAGGTGCCCAAGTGGCTGCTCCGCACGGACGAGCCGAAGCGGGACCTGCCGCAGATCGCCCTCCTCATGGAGAAGGCCGGCACCGGCGGCGCCCTGTTCCGTGCCCTCTATCGTGACTTCCTCGGCGAGTGCACCGGGCTCATCGACGATGACGACCTTCGCACCGGTCACCGGCTGTACGCCGAGGCCGCCGCCCTGTGGACGGACGTGGCCACCTTGATCGCGAAGGCTGGAGAAGGGAATGACGCGGCGTACCTCGAGCAGGCCGGCGTCATCCTCCATGACCTTTCGCGCATCGAGAGGGATGCCATGCGGGTGCTACGTCAGATGCAACCGCGGCCGTAGCATCCCAAGCTGTCCGCGAGCTGACTGCCGCCGCACCAGCGACGCCGAGCACCGCTTGCGGGGTCATGCGAACGCTGCTGGAGCCGGCCGCCGAGGCGGGCATCTCCATCCCACGGATCCGCGGTTCCCCGCGCTGGCGGCAGCAACGGGGCAGCTGCTCGCGCCGTTCCGCGCCCTGCCTGCCGAAGGGCTGGAATTCGACGGTTTCCCAGGTCAAGGGCCAAGATCAGTAGCCGGATCACAACCTGACAGCGCGGGTTCGATTCCCATCACCCGCTCTCATTGCTTTGATCCTTTTAGGATTGTTGATCTCTGCGTGCCCTTGGGCCCTTCTGGCAAACGATCAACTGTGCTGCGCCTGATGGGAGACTCCCGGGATGGGCAGGTACCTGGGGCCGATAACATCACGATCATGGCGGACTGGGAGCTTCGGCTGGCTTCGGTGGCGGACGTCGAGGCGGTGGCCGAGTTGCGGGCCGTGGTGCTGAGGCCGGATCTCGAACGGCTCGGGCGATACGACGAGCAGCGTGTGCGGCAGCGACTGCGGGACGGATTCACGCCGGCGCACACCTGGGTGATCGAGGTGGGTGGTGACGCGGCCGGCTGCGTGGCGCTGCGGCCGGCGAAGGACGCCTACTGGCTGGAGCACTTCTACCTGGACCCGGATTTGCAGGGCAGGGGCATCGGTTCTGCGGTGCTGAGCAGACTGTTGGAGTGGTGCGACCGCGAAGACGCCGTGGTTCGACTGAACGTGTTGCAGGGCAGTTCGGCTCGCCGGTTGTACGAACGACATGGGTTCACGGTCGAGACCGAGGACGAGGTGGACGTGTTCATGGTGCGTCACCCCTTTGTTCAGCTCGCTGAGGCCGTTGATCCGCGCGCGGAGCGCGTACGGGCGCCGAGCGCGGGCGTTTCCCGCCCTGGCGCCAGGCCAGTGACCGACGATAGTAGGCGATCTTCTTGTCGTACTGACTTTGCGTGATCACCCGACCACCTTGTCCAGGAAGGAGTACAGATTGGCTCGGGTACGGGCGACCTTCTCTTCCAGGGTGAGGGACTCATCGATGGCTCCGCCCCCCGCGGCCTCCTTCTTTCCTCGCGTGTAGAGGGAGCAGGCAAGGTCGGTGCACAGGTATTGCCCGACCGAGTTGCCCTGGCGACCGGCCTCGCCGGTTCGGCGCGCGGTCATCAGCGTTACGCCCCCGCTGGTGTGCATGGTCAGGCACAGCGAGCACATGCTGCGTGCGGTGAAGCCGCGCGACGCGCCGGATGTCACCCGGAGCGCGATTCCAACAAGGGGGCCTTCGCGTTCGGCGAGCAGGTAGGCGCGTCCGGGCGCGCCCGGATCTCGCCATCCGAGGAAGTCGAGGTCTTCCCAGGGAAGGTCTGCGAGATCTTTGGGGACCCCGAGGCGCTTGGCCTCTCCCTTGGAACAGTTGACGAATGATGTGCGGATGTCGCGTTCGGTGACTGGTCTCATGGGCGGGGAGGGTAGCTTTGCTACAGCTATTAAGCAAATACTTAAAGCCTGTAAGCAGTTGGAGGGTGGCATATGGCACGTGCGGGAGTGACCGCGGAACGTCTGACTCAGGCGGCGGCGGACCTGGCCGACGAGATCGGCTTTCAGAACGTGACCGTCTCGGCGCTCGCACGCAGATTCGGGGTCAAGCCCGCGGCGCTGTACTCGCATATCAAGGACGCGCAGGACTTGAGGGCCAGGGTGGCGGTGCTGGCCCTGGCGGAGCTCGCCGACCGGGCCGCCGCCGCCCTGGCCGGCCGCGCCGGTAAAGATGCGCTGGTGGCCTTCGCCAACGTCTACAGGGACTATGCGAAAAAGCATCCGGGCAGGTACGCCGCGGCGCAGATCGAGCTTGACCCGGAGACGGCGGCAGCCAGCGCGGCGAGCCGGCACGCGGAGATGACGCGGGCGATCCTGCGCGGATATGAACTGTCGGAGCCCGATCAGACGGACGCCGTAAGGATGCTGGGAGGCATGTTCCACGGATACGTGAGCCTGGAGATGGCGGGCGGGTTCCGCCGCCACCCGCGCGAGGTCGACGCCTCATGGTCCAGAACCCTGGACGCCCTCGACGCCGTACTCAGAAACTGGCCGCCGGCCTGATGCCCGCAGAGGGAAGAGCCGCGCTTGAGTAGGGGTGTACTCAGGACGACGGTCCGGTGGCTGCCTAGCATCGGGGCATGTCAACTCCCCCCGTACTCGGTCTGGCCGCCGACCACGCGCTCGGCGCCGTCCGGGAGATGCCTGCCGTACGGGAATCCCTGCGGCAGAACCCGCTCACCCCTGCCCAGCGCGAGGTCATCGTCCGTGAGGCGTTGACCGTCGTGGACGGGCTCTACGCGCACCTGCTGCAGAAGCGCGCCATGTACGCCATCGACCCCGTCCAACGGCTGCGGCTGCTGCGCGCCAAGATCCCACAGCTGACTGACGAGGAGTTCCACACCGAGCTCTTCAGGATCTTCGCGCAGCTCCGCGACGGTCACACCGAGTACATCCTGCCCGCCCCCTACCAGGGCCCCGTGGCCTTTCTCGGCATCCTGCTGGAGCGGTGCTTCGAAGGCGGCAGACCACGCTGGATCGTCTCCAAGCGCTGGATCCGGTTGACAGGAGACCCGGAGCTCGTACCCGGGGTCGAGGTCACGCACTGGAACGGCTCGCCGATCGAGCTGGCCGTCGTCAGGCACGCCGAGCGCGAGTCCGGCGGCAACCAGGCCGCCAGGCACGCGCGCGGCCTGCAGAGCATGACGTTGCGGTCCTTCGTGTCCGGGGCGCTGCTCGACGAGGACTGGGTCGACCTCAGCTACCGAACGTCCAGTGGAACGGTCCGCGAGGTCCGGATCCCCTGGCGCGTCTTCGACTCGATCCAGGAGCTGCGCGAGTTCCTCAACCCGCCGGCCGAAGGACCGCTCAGCGTGGTGGGTTTCGACCTGCGCACCACGCTCGCCCAGAGGGTGCGCAAACAGCTGTTCGCCTCGGCCGCCGAGGACGACTTCGACCTGCGGCGTGACGAGTTGCAAGCGCGCATCCTGCAGACGCCTCAAGGTCCGATCGGGTATCTGCGCATCTTCTCCTTCCACATGACCGACCGGCTCGGGAACGGCGCCGTCGATGACATCATCGAGTTCATCAGCGACGTGGTCGACGTCCTGCCCCAGATGCCCAAGAACGGGCTCATCATCGACGTACGGGACAATGGCGGCGGCTTCGTCTTCGCGGCAGAGTTCCTGCTCCAGCTGCTCACGCCGCGGCCGATCGGCCCGGGCGTGACACAGTTCATCAGCACGCAGACGACCTCCCGCCTGGTCGAGGCGCTGGACGAGCTGTCGCCCTGGCGCGAGTCGATCCGCGAGTCGCTGCACACCGGCGCACAGTACTCGGCTGCGCTGCCGCTCATCCCCGCAGAGCTCGTCAACAGCGTGGGTCAGCTCTACCACGGCCTGGTCGTCCTCATCACCGACGCCCTCTGCTACAGCGCGACCGACATTTTCGCCGCCGGATTCCAGGACCACGCCATCGGTACCGTTCTCGGTGTGGACGAGGCCACTGGGGCCGGCGGCGCCGAGGTGCGCACGCACACGCAAATCAAGAAGGAATGGCCGCTCGGCCCGCTGACCGAACTGCCGGAGCTGGCCGACTTCCGGGTCTCGTTCCGGCGCAGTGTCCGGGTCGGCACCCACTTCGGTCAGATCCTGGAGGACTTCGGCGTTCGCCCGGACGAGCTCCATCGGCTGACCAGGCGTGACCTCCTGGAGGGCAACCCCGACCTGCTCGCCAAGGCCGCCGAGATCCTCCACAGAACCCCCTCGCGGACCATGGACGTCGGCGACATCACCATCACAGGCGCAGACGTCACCCTGACGCTCACCACCGAGCGGTTGACCGGCCTGGACGTCTACGCGAACGGGCGTCCGATCACGACGGCCGTCGTCCTCGACGGGATCAACGTGGTCTCCTTCACCCTGCCCGCGACGGAGGTCGTGGTGGTCAGGCTTGCGGGATTCCAGCAAGACGCGCTGGCCGCGGCCAGGAACCTGCGCTTCACCTCGACCCAGCCCGACGAGAAGCCCGTGTTCGTCTTCGACCCCGACCCGCTGGGCGGCCTGCCCCTCTCATGATCATCACCAGGATCAACGCCGTCCGCTGAACGGCGCCGCCGGGGCCGGTCTCGCGAGGAAGCCGCTCGGGCCGCTACGGGCGAGTGCCGGACTCGTCCTGGACCTCATGCGGATAGTGACCGTAGTGCCGTTGACGCCGGCGCTCGAAGTAGCCCAAGCCCACGAAGAATGTCCCGATGAAGGCCGCAATGCCGAGGCAGATGAACAAAGACGTCTGTGTCAGGGCGTTTTTCGCTCCAGCCATCGCACCAACCAACACGATGACGCCAAGGAGACCGCCGAAGGCAGGGCCAAGAATCAGCCCGAGGCGCACCGGATGGGCCGCAGAGAACCGCTGGCCGCGCTCGGGCTCAGCGCCGCCGCCCAAGAACGCATCTAATCGCCAGAACCAGTCCGCAAGGAGTCTCAACAGGCACACAGACAACCCTTTCATTCCTCCGGCGGGGATGCTCCAGCTCCAGTATGGATATCCAGGGCGGAGCGCTGGAGGTTCGTGCGGGTGCCGTCATTGTCGGGATCGTTATGATCGCGTCTGTGCGCATTCTCGCCGAAAACACGAACCTGCCCATCAGCAAGGCGATCCGCGACAAGGCACTCTGCTACATCGTCAGGGACGGGCGCCTCCTTGTCTTCCGGCACGTGGACTACAGCTTCGAGGAGGTCGGCATCCAGGTGCCCGCCGGCACCGTCAAGGCCGGGGAGGAGCCTGAGCAGGCCGCGCTCCGGGAAGCGCGGGAGGAGACCGGGCTGCGCGACTTCACCGTCGTCAGGAAGCTCGGCACGTACGAGTACGACATCACCCCGTACCGTCCCGAGATCCACCGCTGCCACGTCTTCCAGCTGGCCCTCCACCAGGAAACCCCCGACCGCTGGGCCAGCCGGGAAGAGAACGACGGAGTGGGGGAGCCGATCCGGTTCGAGTGCTTCTGGATCCCGCTGGAGCACGGCCACGTGCTGCAATCGGGCCAGGGGGCGCTCCTTTCGCGGCTCTTCGAGCATGAATCCTCGAATGCGTGAGATTCTCCTGCTTCCCGGCGGGCACTCCGCTCGGCCCCGGAGGAGGTCGTACGGCTGATCTTGCAGGATAGGAAATTCCGTTGACCGGATCACAGGTCGACGATCATGCTCGACGGATGCGCATGGACTTCTCGAGAATCTCCGCCGGCGACGGGGAAGCGCTCGCCGACTTCCTGGCCGGCGAAGAATGGCCTTACCACGCGGGCACGCAGGACCGCGAGACCGTGCGGCGGTTCGCCGCCCAGGGCCGCTACGACGACGGCGAGACGAGGACGTTCTGGGTGCTCGCGGACGGCGAGCGCGCGGGGCTGGTCAAGCTGCAGGACCTCGCCGACGACACACCCATGTTCGACCTGCGGGTACGGCAGGCGTGGCGCGGGCGCGGCCTCGGCACGGCGGCAGTGGCCTGGCTGACCCGCTACCTGTTCACCGAGCTGCCCGACGTGCTACGGATCGAGGGCACGACCCGCCAGGACAATCACGCGATGCGAGCGGTCTTCCGCAAGAGCGGGTACGCGAAGGAGTCGCACTACCGGGAGGCCTGGCCGGCCCCGGGCGGCACGCGGCACGACGCGGTCGGCTACGCGATCCTGCGCCGCGATTGGCTGTCCGGGACCGTCACCCCGCCTGACTGGAACGACGAGCCCGTAGCAGGCCTCACCTGAGCTCGAGGTTCACGCTGAGCCGGTGGCCGCGTCTCACCTGAGCTCGGAGCTCAGCAAGCCCATCATGAGGAAGTCGTGCCGTTTGCCCCGCGTGCGGAACGCCTCCCTGCGCCGCCCCTCCTCGACGAACCCCACCTTCGTGTACGCACGCACGGCCGCCGTATTGTCCGCCACCACCCACAGCGTCAGCCGGTGCAGGCCCATCTCCTCGAACGCGTACCGGCAGATCACCCGCAGGGCGTCGGTACCGTAGCCGCTACCCCAGCGGGAACGGTCGCCGATGGCGATGCTCTGGACCGTGGCCTCGCCGTGGCGGAAATCGGTCTCGCCGAGCACGACGTACCCGACCAGCTTCTGGTCGTCGAGCGCCTCGATGCCGAGGACCATCTCCTCGAAGGTGTTGCGCGGCCGGTTCTGGCCCTTCTCGATGTTCTGGGCGAGTGAGATGGGCGGCGAGTCGTCCATCCATCGGCCGACCTCGGAATCGTGGTACCAACGCCACATGTCCTCGCTGTCGGCCGGTTCCAGGGCTCGCAGGCGTACTCGTTCTCCGGTCAGCACCTAGGAGTTCTCCACTCTCGCGCGCACGGTCGCGCTGTCGGGTTCCAGGCCGGGGATGCGCGCCGCGATGAGGTCGTCGACGTTCATGAAGGCGACCAGGTTGCTCACCGCGTGGGCCGGGTCGGCCGTGATCTGGTCGATTTCAGCCTGTTTCTGCGCGTCCGTCGCGTCGGGGCCGATGTGCCAGACGCCTTTTCTCGCGATCATTTCGATGGCCGCGTCCCGCAGGGCCTGCGCGTCGGTGATCGACATGGTCATCGTGATCTCGACGTGGACATCCTGCCGCGTGTCTGAGTCGGACATGGTGGCCACCCTATTCGTCGGCGGTGAGCTGGAGTGCCGCCAGCTCTTTCCGTGACAGATAGCCGAGCTTGCGCAGGGCGCTGGAGATGTGGCTTTCGACCGTGCGCCTGGACAGGAACAGCTCGGTCGCGATCTCCTGGTTCGTCTTTCCTCCTGCGGCCAGCAGGGCCACCTCGCGTTCGCGGGACGACAGCGTCCGCCCGTGCGAGGGGCGGCCGCCCCGCCAGGGGTACGGGATGGACACGCCGTTCTGCCGCATGATCCGGGTGACACGGGCGATGTCCCGGTCGGCACGCAACGAACCGTACAAGCGCAGCGCGTCCTCCAGCAGGCGCCCGCCGTCCTCCAGCAGGCGCCCGCCGTCCTCCAGCAGGCGTCCGTGATCAGCCGCCGCGCGCTCGCACCGCCAGCGGCCCAGTCGCTCCGCGGCCAGGGCCTCCTCGTAACGCAGCCCGGCGTCCTTCAGCGTGGTACGCGCCGCGTCCAGCAGGCGGTCGGCCTCCTCCGCCGACCCGCCCGATCGGGCCAGCACGGCCCGGGCGGTCAGCAGAGCAGCCTGGGCCGGTGGCGCGTCGGCATCGGAGATCCCGGCCGCCAGCTCATCCACGAGCTCCGCCGCCCTGCCGGCTCCGCTGAGCGTGTCCGTCAGTGGAGTCCCGTCGAGCACTTCCAACGCGTCCACCAAGCACAGTACGGTCTCCGCGCCCCACACCCAGGCCCCCTTGGCGCGGACCTGGGCGAGCGCGGCGGTGGCGTGCCCGGCCGCGCCTGCCGCGTCGCCCAGCGTCAACAGCAACCGCGACAGCACCGTCCTGGCGGGGATGAGCGGCCACACGGCGCCCACCCGCTCGGCGACGGCGATCACCTGGCCCAGGCAGGAGACGGCTTCCTCGGCGGGTCCCGTCGCGGCGAGCAGCGTGCCATGCAGCAGTCGCGAGTCCAGGGACGCGGCGGCGAAGGTGGCCGCCGCACCGCTCAGGCGGCGCAGCCGGTCGGCCAGGCCATCCCACCGCCCGGCGGCATGGTCCACGGCGGCGGTGACGAGCTCGACGACCTCCGCCACCCGCAGGTATCCGGCCTGGTCGGCGACGTGGCGCCCCTCGGCCAGGAGGGCCTCCGCGCGCTGAAGCCGGCCGATGTGCAGCGCGGCCTGGGCCCAGTTGAGGCAGGCGCGGGCATGTTCCCGCGGCGCCGTACGCAGGCGGTCGTCATGCAACAAGTCGTCGATCAGCCGCCAGCTGGCCGGGTCGCCCTGCTCCAGCAGGAGCGAGGCACGCGCGATGCGTACCGCGATGGCGGCGTCGGGGTCGCCGCTGCGCCGGGCGGCCTCTTCGGCCTGGTCGCAGCGGGCGGCGTGCTCGGTGACATGCCGGTCCACGACGGTCTCCGGCGCGGCGAGCACGGCCAGCGCCCGGCTCAACAGCCGGGGCCGATCGCCGAGATCGGGCACTGCCTCCTCGATCCGCAGGTAGCCCGCCCGGGCCTCGCCGTGCTGGCGCAGCAGGCGGCCGAGGGCGAAGCACAACTCCCCGCGTAGGGGGGCAGGCAGGGGTTCGGTCGTCAGCAGGCGTTCGAGTATCGGCACGGCCTCGGCGTGGGCCAGCCCGTCCACCGCGGCCCGGCCCAGCTTGACGGCCAGCCGTACCCGGGCCTCGCGGGACAGCTCACCGACCTCCAGCGCTTGGAGCAGGAACCGGGCGGCCGTGGCGTCGTCTCCGTGGGAGAGCGCCGTGCCGGCCGCCGCCTCGGCGTTGTCCACGAACTCCGCGGTGCGGCCGGCGTGCCGGAAATGATGGGCGAGCCTGGCCACCGGCCGCGGACCCGGCCCCGACTCCAGGGCTCGGGCGGTCTTGAGGTGCAGCCAGCGGCGGGTGGACACGGGCACGGACTCGTACACGATTTGCCGGGCCAGCGCGTGGCGGAACCGGCACTGCCCGTCCTCCTCGTGCAGCAGCCCCACCGCCTGCGCCGCGGCGAGGGCCCGGGCGATCCGCGCGGCGTCGCGGCCGGTGACCTCGGCGAGGATGCGCTCGTCGGGCGTCGTGCCGAGGACGGCGGCGGCCCCGAGGATCTCCTGGGCGGCGTCGTCGAGGGTGGACAGGCGCTGCAGCACCACGTCCCGTAGCACGGTGGGGACCGCCAGGTCGGCCAGCATGTCGGGGCGGCCGGGGATCTCGCCGGCGGGCAGCCGCTCCAGGAGCGTGCGGAGGACCTCCTCGACGACGAACGGGATGCCGCCGGTCTTCTCGTACAGGGAGGCCGCGAACGTGCGGGGAAGCTCGGCCTGCAGGATGTTCGCGGCAAGCTGCTCCACCTCGGGCGGGCCGAGCGGGCTGAGGCTGACGAACCGCGATGTGGCGCGGGCGAGCGCCCCGCGGAGCGGGAGCCGGCCGTGGTCGGTACGGGCGGTGAGGATCACCGAGAGGCCGCGCGGCTGGTGGGAGGCCAGGAAGGCGAGGAAGTCGTGGGTGCCGCCGTCGGCCCAGTGCACGTCCTCCAGTACGAGGACCAGCGGGCTCAGATGCTCCAGCAGGGCCACGGCCGCACGGAACACGCGATGCCGCTCGGCCCGCTGGTCGGGGAGCGCCGGAAGGGGCGGCGGCAGGTGCTCGGCGATCTCCGGCAGCAGCGGCGCCAGCGCGCCGGTCACCGGGTTGAGCGGACAAGCCCTGGCCAGCTCGTCTCCTGCCAGGCGGAAGGAGTCGAGCAATGGCGACAGCGGCAGGGGCTCCTGGAGTTGCTCACACTGGCCCACGAGCCTGCGGGTCCCGGCCAGGCCCGATAACAGCTCCGCGACCAGGCGGCTCTTGCCGATGCCCGCTTCCCCCTCGATCAGGGTGAGCGACGGCGGGGCGGCGATGACCGTGTGGAGGAGCGCGAGCTCGGTTCGGCGGCCAATGAGCACGATCAACACGCTATCGGATGCCACAAAAATCCGTATACGGTACGGATGCCGCCCAATACGCACGTCATTAGCCTCGGTGATCATCCGCGTGATCCGCGGAGCGTGCGAAGGGGCGAGATGGTCTTGTCTGAATCTCCTGGTAGACGATGGTCGGCGGCGTTAGCACTGACCGGATTGATGGCGACCGGGATGAGCGTCCCGGCCGCTGCGGAAACCGGCTCGGAGGAACAGAAAACTTACATAGTTCAAATGTCCCTGGACCCCGTTGTGACCTACGAGGGAGACGTAGCCGGGCTGCCGAGGACCAAACCGAAGCAGGGCGAGAAGATCGATTCCCGCTCCGCCGAGGTGAGCAAGTACGTCGACCACGTCAAGCGCCGGCACGACGAGGCGTTGAAGAAGGCGGGCGGCGGCAAGAAACTCTACGAGTACGTCTACTCCTACGAAGGCTTCGCGGCCAAGCTGACCCAGTCCCAGGCCGCGCAGTTGCGGGCGATGCCCGAGGTCGTGGCCGTGACCGAGGACAAGAAGGTGTCGATCCAGACGTCCTCGACTCCGTCCTTCCTGGGCCTCGACGCCCGCGACGGCTTGTGGCGGAAACTCGGCGGGACCAAGGACGCCGGCGAGGGCCTGGTCATCGGCGTGATCGACAGTGGCATCTGGCCGGACGGCAAGAGCTTCGCCGACCCTGACGGCAGCGGCAAGAAGTTCGGCCCGGTTCGCGGCTTCCAGGGCACGTGCGAGACGGGTGCCGACGACTCGTGGAGCGCCGAGAAGTGCTCAGGAAAGCTGATCTCGGCTCGGCACTACAGCGCCGCATGGGGCGGCGACGAGTGGATCAAGAAGTTGCTGCCGTGGGAGTTCCTCTCGCCGCGCGACTACAACGGGCACGGCACGCACGTGGCCTCGACGGCCGGCGGCAACCACGACGTGCCCGTGACCGGGGCGGCCGCGGGCTTCGGATCGATCAGTGGCATCGCGCCGCGCGCCAGGATCGCCGCCTACAAGGCGCTCTGGTCGGAGCAGGACGCGAGCACCGCGTACGGCTACAACTCGGACCTGGTCGCCGCCATCGACCAGGCGGTGGCGGACGGCGTCGACGTCATCAACTACTCCGTCTCGGGCACGAGCACCGACTTCCTAGACCCGGTGGAGATGGCGTTTCTGGCCGCGGCCGAGGCCGGCGTCTTCGTCGCGGCGGCCGGCGGCAACAGCGGCCCGACCGCCTCCACCGTGGCACACCCGTCCCCGTGGGTCACCACGGTGGCGGCCGGCACGCACAACAGGGCCACGCAGGGCGCGGTGACGCTCGGCAGCGGCGCCGCGTACAGCGGGGCGTCGCTGGCGGCCACCAAGGCCGGTCCCACGCCGCTCATCGACGCCACTGCCGCCGGGGTGGCGGGTGCCGACCCGACGCGGGTGGCACAGTGCTACGCCGCCAGGGACAACGGCGGCAAGGCGGTCCTCGACCCGGCGAAGGTCAAGGGCAAGATCGTCGTCTGTGACCGGGGCATGACGCCCAGGGTCAACAAGAGCATCGCTGTCGCCGAGGCAGGCGGCATCGGCATGATCCTGACGAACGTCGACGAGAACTCGATCAACGCCGACCTGCACGCCGTCCCCACTGTGCACCTGGCCGTCAAGGACCGCCAGGCCGTCAAGGACCATGCGGCCGCCGACGGCGCGACCGCGACGATCGAGCAGGCCACGATCAACGACGACGCCCCGGCGCCGTACGTTGCCGAGTTCTCCTCCCGCGGGCCGCTGAGCGCGGGCGGTGGCGACGTGCTGAAGCCCGACGTGACCGCCCCCGGCCAGGACATCCTGGCGGCGGTGGCGCCGCCGGGCCACGCCGGGCAGGAGTTCGACCTGTCCAGCGGGACGTCCATGGCCTCCCCGCACGTCGCCGGGCTGGCCGCGTTGCTGAAGGACCTGCACCCCGGCTGGTCGCCCATGGCGATCAAGTCGGCGCTCATGACGACAGGGCGCGACGTGCTCGACGGCGCCCACCCGTTCGCGCAGGGCGCCGGCCACGTCACCCCGAACAACGCCGCCGACCCCGGCCTGGTCTACGACAGCGACATCAAGGACTGGATCTCCTTCCTCTGCGGTACCACCAAGGGCGTCGAGAAGGAGGTCTGTGACGCGTTGGCGAAGCAGGGGCACTCGCTCGACCCGAGTGACCTGAATGCCCCGTCGATCGCCATCGGCCGGATGGCCGGAACGCAGAAGGTGACTCGCGAGGTCACCAACGTCGGCCGCTCGACCAGCACGTACACCGCATCGGTGACCGGGCTGAGCGGCATCACGGTCAAGGTCACCCCGGACAAGCTCAAGTTGCGCGCAGGCGAGACCAAGTCGTTCACGGTGGAGTTCGCCCGGGACACCGCTCCCATGAACGCCTACCAGAGCGGGCAGCTCACCTGGAAGGACAACCGTCACACCGTACGCGCCCCGCTCCTGGTGCGCCCGGCCGCGGAGAAATGGGCCGCCACGTTCGGCGCCGCCGGCGGTAGGGACTCCGCCGAGCTCATCGCCCTCGATCCGAAGGGCAAGCGCGTCTACGTGACCGGGATGAGCTACGGATCCACACCTGGTCTGCTCAAACCACAGATCGCCACCGTCGCCTACGACGCGGGCACGGGTGCCGAATTGTGGAGCAAGGCGTACACGGCGGCGGGGATCTGGGAGGAGGCACACGCGATAGAGGTGAGCCCCGACGGCGGCAAGCTCTTCGTCGTCGGTGACAGCACCGGCACGGAGACCGGCAGCGACGCCGTCACGATCGCCTACGACGCCGCGACGGGCCAGGAGCTCTGGACCGCCCGGCACACCGGCACCGCCGACGCCTCCTCCGCCGGCGACAGCGGCAACGCGGCCGTGGTCAGCCCGGACGGCAAGAGCATTTACGTAGCCGGCATGACCACTCTGGGCGAGTCCGCCGATTCGGACTACTTCACGGTCGCATACGACGTGAACACCGGCGAGCGCCAGTGGCTGGCGCACTACGACGCTGCGGGGCCGCACGTCGACACCGCGGGGGTGATCGCGGTGACCCCGGACGGGTCCAAGGTCTTCGTCAGCGGCCAGAGCAGCGGCGAGGAAGGCACCGGTCTGTCCGACTGGGGCACCGTCGCATACGACGCGAGCACGGGTCGGCAGCTGTGGACGGCCCAGCACGACGGCCCCGCGCATGGAAGCGACGTCCCCTCCGCCATGGCCGTGTCCGGCACGAGCATCTTCCTCACGGGGAGCAGCGTGGACCCCGGCACGCAGACCGACATGACGACCATCGCCTACGACATCGCCACAGGAAAGGAGATGTGGGCCGACCGCTACGACGGCCCAGCACACGGCAGTGACAACGCGCAGGACATCACCGTGGCGTCCGGCAAGGTGTACGTCACCGGCAACACCGAGGGCGTGGGCACAGGATCGGACTTCACCACCATCGCCTACGACGCCGCGACCGGCCAGAGATCCTGGACGCAGCGCCACAACGGCAAGGCCGGCAACGAGGACACCGCCTGGGACGTGGCCGTGACCCCGGACGGCAGCAAGGTCGTCATCGCCGGCCACGTCGGCAACGAGATGGCCGTGGGCACCGACTACGTGACCATGGCCTACGACGCGGCGACCGGCGCGCCGGTCTGGACGGGCGACTACGACGGCCCGATGGGGGCGGCGGACAGCCCGTCCGCCCTTGCCGTGGACGCGGACGCCGAGGCCGGGGTGCGGATCTTCGTGACCGGGTCGACCGCGACAGGCGGGACCCCGCCGGACATGCTGGACATGGACTTCGGCACGGTGGCGTACTTCGAACCCTGGAAGACGCCCTGACATGAAGCTCTGACATAAACCCGCGCCCCTGGCCCGCTCTTCCCGGGCCAGGGGCGCCTTCGTGCTGTCAAAGCCAGCCAATGCCAGTTTCAAATGCGACTACAGCGGGTAAGGCCGACGTTAAAATTCTGAGCTGCCTGATACTCAGGAGCCACAGATGTCCCGTATCACGCTCACGCCCGCCGCTCGTGAAGCGCTGCACGACGACGAAGTGGTGTTCTTCGACTGGCACGTGACCGGCCTCTGCTGCGCGGACGCCGGGGAATTCTCCGTCAGGCCGCTGCGCCGCTCCCGGCTCCCCAAGCGGGCACGCAGCCTCGAAACCGATCTGGTGTACGCGCATCCGACCGCCTGGGTGCACCTGGCCGAGCTTCCGGTCACGATCGACTGCCGTCCGCTGTGGCGCTGGCGGCGCTTCACCACCGATCTGCCGCCGGACGCCGGACTGCGCTGCTGTCTCGGGCGCCCTCTATATGGCTCTCAGCACAGGAGGTAACCGGTGAAGTTGCGCTCGATCATCATCTGGACGGTGGTCGCCGTCGTGGGCGCCACCGGGTGGGCGGTGCTCGCTCTGTCCAGAGGCGAGGATGTGAACGCGGTGTGGTTGCTCTGCGCCGCGCTCGGCTCGTACGCCATCGCCTACCGGTTCTATGCCCGCTTCATCGTCCGCAAGGTGCTGCGGGCCGACGACCGGAGGGCCACTCCGGCCGAGCGGCTCGACAACGGCATCGACTACCAGCCGACGGACCGGCGGATCCTGTTCGGGCACCACTTCGCCGCCATCGCCGGGGCCGGGCCGCTGGTCGGTCCCGTGCTGGCCGCTCAGATGGGTTATCTGCCCGGGACCATCTGGATCATCGCGGGCGTGATCTTCGCCGGGGCCGTGCAGGACATGGTGATCCTGTTCTTCTCCATGCGGCGCAACGGCCGCAGCCTCGGCCAGATGGCCCGCGAGGAGATCGGTCCCGTCGGCGGGGCGGCGGCGCTCATCGCGGTCTTCGCCATCATGATCATCCTGCTGGCCGTGCTGGCGCTGGTCGTGGTCAACGCGCTCGCGCAGTCGCCGTGGGGCGTCTTCTCCATCGCGATGACCATCCCCATCGCCCTGTTCATGGGCTTCTACCTGCGGGTGATCCGGCCCGGCAGGGTCGTCGAGACCACCGTGATCGGGGTCGCGCTGCTGATTCTGTCGATCGTGGCCGGCGGCTGGGTGCAGGAGTCCAGCTGGGCGCCGTTCTTCACGCTGAGCCCGTCAGCGCTGGCCTTGTGGCTGATCGCGTACGGCTTCGTCGCCGCCGTGCTGCCCGTGTGGATGCTGCTCGCGCCGCGTGACTACCTGTCCACGTTCATGAAGATCGGCACGATCGCGCTGATCGCGATCGGCATCGCCATCACGATGCCGCCGCTGCAGACCACCGCGTTCACCGACTTCGCCTTCAGCGGCAAGGGGCCGGTCTTCGCGGGCTCGTTGTTCCCGTTCGTGTTCATCATCATCGCCTGCGGGGCGTTGTCGGGGTTCCACTCGCTGATCTCCTCCGGCACGACGCCCAAGATGATCCAGAAGGAGACGCAGGTCCGGATGATCGGGTACGGCTCCATGCTCATGGAGTCGTTCGTCGCCATCATGGCGATCACCGCGGCCTGCGTGCTGACGCCGGGGCTCTACTTCGCGATGAACTCCCCGGCCGGAGTCGTCGGGGCGACCGTGCAGACCGCTTCCCAGGCGGTCACGAACATGGGCTTCGTGATCACACCCGAGGAACTGCAGGCTGCGGCGGCGGCCGTACAGGAGGAGACGCTGATCGCCCGGACGGGGGGCGCGCCCACGCTGGCCGTGGGCATCTCGCAGATCTTCTCCGGGTTCCTCGGGGGAGCGGGGCTCCAGGCGTTCTGGTACCACTTCGCGATCATGTTCGAAGCCTTGTTCATCCTCACCACCGTGGACGCGGGCACCCGGGTGGGGCGGTTCATGCTCCAGGACACGATCGGCAACCTGTGGAAGCCGATGGCGCGGGTGAGCTGGTGGCCGGGGCTGGTGGCCTCCAGCGCGGTGGTCGTGGCGGCCTGGGGATACTTCCTCTACCAGGGCGTCAACGACCCACTCGGCGGCATCAACCAGCTGTTCCCGCTCTTCGGCATCGCCAACCAGTTGCTGGCCGCGGTCGCGCTCACCGTGGGCACGACCCTGCTGATCAAGAGTGGGCGGCTGAAATGGGCCTGGGTGACGGCGGTGCCGCTGGCCTGGGACGTGGCCGTGACGCTGACGGCCAGCTACCAGAAGGTGTTCTCGCCCGACCCGGGGCTCGGCTTCTTCGCCCAGCGTGACCGCTACCAGGCGGCGCTCGACCAAGGCCAGCTGCTCGCGCCCGCCAAGTCCATGGACGCGATGCAGCAAATCGTGATCAACTCCACCGTGGACGGCATCTTGGCAGCGTTGTTCGCCATCATGATCATCATCGTCATCCTGGACGCGGCCCGCGTCTGGGTGAAGGCGATCAGGACACGGGAGCCGCTGCCGACGACTGAGGCGCCGTTCGAGGAGTCGACGCTCGTGGCACCGTCCGGGCTCATCCCCACCCGCGAGGAACGCGAGATGATGGCTAAAACTCCTGGATGATGCGGCTCAGCGTGGCGTTCAGCTCGGCGAGACCGTCCTCGCCGAGCAACGCCGCCACCCGGCGCTCCACCTCGTCGATGGCGGCATAGCCGATCTTCAGCGCGTCATCGCCCCGCTCGGTGAAGACGATCAGCTTGGCACGGCGGTCGGCCGGGTCGGGCACCCGGCGCAGGTAGCCCAGCCGCTCCAGGTCGTCCACCAACGCCCCCATGGCCTGGGGGGTCATCTGGGCCTTTTCGGCGAGCCTGCTCAACCGGATGCCTTTGTGCTCCATGTGGAAGAACACCGCCGAGTGCGCGGGCCGGACGTTCGCGTCGTACGCCCTGCCTGCCTCCTGCACGACGTTCTGCAGACGCAGGTACGCCTCGTACAGCAGGGCCACTACGTGCGGCGGATGAGTGGCGGCCACGGGTCTTCTCCCAATTGCTAAGGATGCCTTATATTAAGGCTACCTTAGCAATTGGGAGTGTGCGATGCACCAGGAAGAGATCTGGGCTGCCCTCGAGATCGAGCGGCGCGGCCTGGCCGACCTGCTCGACTCGCTGCCGGAGCAGGACTGGGAGCGGCCGTCGCTGTGTGCCGGGTGGCGGGTCCGCGACGTGGCCGCCCACCTGGCGATCGCCACCCGGGTGAACCTCGCGTGGGGGCTGGTCGAGTTCGTCAAGGCACGCGGCAACTTCAACCGCATGGTCCATGACTCGGCCGTACGGCACGCGAGGCTGCCGATCGGTGAGATCGTCGCGCAGGTGCGCGAGTCGGCCGGCTCACGCCGCCGGGCACCCTCGACCAAGCCGCTCGACCCGCTGTTCGACGCGCTCGTCCACGGCCAGGACATCACGGTGCCGCTCGGCATCGAGCGCGCCATGCCGCACGTTCCGGCCCGCGCCTGCGCCACCCACATCTGGGAGCGCGGCTTCCCCTTCCATCCGCAGCGGCGGCTGCGCGGGCTCCGGCTCGTGGCCACCGACGTGGACTGGACGGTCGGGGCGGGCGAGGTGGTGGAGGGTTCCATCCAGGCGCTGCTCCTGCTGCTGAGCGGGCGCCCGGCCGCGCTGCCGAGCCTCACCGGGGCCGGCACGGCGGCGCTGACCACGCGCCTGCCATAGCGGTCAGGGGGCGAGCCACTCCGCAGTGGGCCAGGTCTCGCGCCGCCAGGCGCTGTCCCAGAACATCCACTCGTACGCCGCCGCCGTGCAGTACGCCTCGGTCATGGCCTGTCTGGTCGCCGGATCCGTGGTGGCGGCCAGCCGGTCGGCGATGGTCTTTGCCTGCTGGACGGACGCCGCGAACCCTGGGTCCGAATAGGTATCGATCCACTTCCGGTACGGGTGGTCCGGCACGTCACCAGTGCGCCCCAGCAGCGCCGTGCCGACGTCCTGGTAGATCCAGAAGCACGGCAGCACCGCCGCGGCCAGCACGGGATACGGCGCGGCGAGTGCCGTGGCCTGCAGGAACGACGCGTACGCCAGGCAGGTCGGCGACGTGGCGATGGCGGCCACTTCGGCGTCGAGCATTAGTTCCTTGACGTAGCCGGCGTGCAGCAGGCGCTCGGCCGCCAGCGCGGTGTGCGCGCTCTGGGCGAAGAACGCCGCGTCCGCCGGGTCGGTGGCCCGCGCCGACGCCGTGGCCAGCGCCTTGGAGAACGCCTCCAGGTAGCGGCCGTCCTGCACGATGTAGAACGCGAACCGGTCGCGCTCGAGCGTGCCGTCGCCGAGCGCGACGTTGAAGGGGTGGTCGTGGATGGCTTTCATCAGCTCGGCCGTGCGCAGCCACATGTCATCGCAGAACATGACGTCCCTTCGCTAGTGCGAGCTAGAGCAGGTTCGACGGGTGTGATCTCAGCCCGGACGTCCGGGCACCCCGCGTCAACGCGGCCCACTGTAACAAAGGGCTCACTCGCGCAGCTCGGGCGGGAAGCCGGTCCAGCGGAGCTCGGCGGGCAGGTGCCCCATGTCGTTGAAGAAGAGCACGGAGGACGGGCGGTCGGGTGCGTACCGGATGACGGTCAGGGCGGCGTTGCAGTGGTTGAGGCCGAGCCAGCGCCATTCCGGGGCGTCCAGCGCGGCGCGGACGAGCCAGCCGATGAGGAAGTTGTGCGTGACCACCAGCTCGTGCCGGGTTCCGTCCGCCACGGGACCCGTGAACGCACGCTCGGCCTCGGCGGCGAGGGCCGGGCCGCGGTCGCGTTCGTCCGCGGGGAACTGGGCGACGAACCCGAGGAGACGGTCGGCGTACTCGGGGGCGAGTTCCTCCTTGCGCGGCAGGTACGGGATGTAGTCGCCGGCGGCCTCGGAGGCGTGCACGGGGACGCCGGGAAGGTGCTCGCCGATCAGCCGGGCGGTCTGTGTCGTCCGGGGGAGCGGGCCGTGGTGGATGGCGGCGAAGGGCACTTCCCGCAGGCGTGCGCCTAGCAGCGCGGCCTGGCGGCGGCCATCGCCGGTCAGGGCGTGGCCGTCCGGCGTGGCTTCGCCGTGGCGGGCGAGATACAGGTAACGGGTCATGGTCTCGCCCATTCTTCCCCTATATGGTGAGGCGGGTGAGCAGCGATGAGACGCGCGACGGGGTGGCCCTGAGCAACCTCGACCAACCGCTGTTCGACGGGGCGGACGCCACCAAGCGCGACCTGGTCGACTACCTCGACGCGGTCGCCGACCGGATCATCCCGGTCCTGCGTGACCGCGCGCTCTCGGTCATCCGGGTACGCCCGGGGCAGGATCCCTTCATGCAGAAGAACCTGCCGAAATACGCCCCCGAATGGGTGAAGCGGTTCTCCGTTTGGGCCGAGGCGTCCCGCCGGCAGGTGACCTACGCCGTGTGCGACGACCGGCGTACGCTGCTGTGGTTCGCCAACCAGCGGGCGGTCGAGTACCACCCGTCGCTGTTCGCCGGCGACCAGCCGACGCACATGGTGCTCGACCTCGACCCGCCAGAAGGCAGCGAGTCCTTCCAACTGGCCGTGCGGGCCGCGTTCCTGGTCCGCCAGGCGCTGGAGGACTGTGGGCTGGCGGGCGCGGTGAAGACCAGCGGGGCCAAGGGCGTGCATGTGTTCGTCCCCGTGGTGGCGGGGACCGCTGTGGATGACCTGGCCGCGGCCACCCGCGCGCTGGGCGCCCGCGCCGAGCGGGTGGATCCGGCGCTGGCCACCACGGCGTTCATCCGCGAGGATCGCGCGGGCAAGGTGTTCATCGACTCCACGAGGGCGGGCGGCGCCACGGTCGTGGCCGCGTACAGCCCGCGCGTGCGGCCCGGCGCGCCCGTGTCCTTCCCTGTGCCCTGGTCGGATCTCGACCGGGTGTCGGCGCGCGACTTCACCGTGCACACCGCGGCCGGGCTGCTCAAGGACGCCGACCCGTGGGCCGAGGCGATGCCCGCACCGCAGCGGCTCCCGGCCGACCTGATCGAGGAGGGGCACACGATCCCGATCGCCCGCGTGCAGGCGATGCACGAGGGCAAGCGCCGCGCACGTGCCCGCCGCGACGCCGAGTAGGAGGTGGCGCGGTGCGACAGCGCTGGACGTGGACCTGGCGTTAGGAACGTACGACGCGATCGGATCGCAGACCGGCCACCACCGCCTCCGGTTTGTCGGCGAAGAAGCTGATCGTGGTGGCCTCCGCGCGGCGGCCGAGCGGGCGGAGGAACGCGACCGGCTCGGTCAGCTCGATCGTCACGTTGGTCCGGGACGCGACCGCCACCCTCACGTGCCCGTTCTTGACCGAAACCATGCTGCCCTCGTTGTCGTTGCGGCTCGTGCGCACGGCGGCGATGCGCTCCCGGGGTACGCGCAGGTCGAGGTAGGCGCCGTACCTGATGCGCAGCTCGTCAGCGGTGATCACATGCGGCCGGGTGACGCTGGCCGCGGCCAGCATGACTCCGAACAGCAGCCCGTACACATCGCCGATCAGCACCGTGAACCGAATCCACGCGGGCACACCGGTCGCGACGAGCAGCACGTCGACGACCACGGTCTCGACCGCCATGGCGAACAACATCAGCGACAGCGTGAACGTCTGCTCCTTCGCGTACGTCGCTACGGACGCGCCCCCGGGCACGCCGTGCCGGCGGCGAAAGATCCACAATCCTATGCTGGCCAGGCCCTTGAGCTCGAACCCCAAGATCCGTAGCGCGGCTTTGAGCATCGCAGTCCTTTCCCTCGGCGCCGGTCACCTCCGATTGGACACGTTGACGTCGCGTGAAGGTCAAGCCGAGAGGATCCCAGGGGGTCGCGCGACTGGAGAAGCCAGCAGCGCGGGGACGGCATCTTCCCCGGAATGCCGTCCCCGGCTGGGCCACCCTCGGGTCCTGTCCGAGGGTGCCGGCGCACGGAAGGGCCAGACTGTGACGCCGGTCGGCCTCCATGGGTTTCCGAACTTCCCGAGGCCGCAGAACTCATCGTGCGGACGCTTCCTGTAGATGTGAATCACCGGTGAGCACAGGCGGCGCCTAGTTGTCCACTTTTGACCTGCCCGAGCAGGATCCAGTGATTTCATGGCAGAGCTTCAACTCGCCCTATCCCTCCTGCTTGTGCGGATGTGCGATCTCGGGTACGCGACCCCGACGGCCACGGCAATGAGCTGTTCACCGCCGTGCCAGACCTTTCGTGCATTCCTTTGAACCCGGGTCCGGCGGACGGCGTACAACGTGGCGGTAAACGGCGCTCGCCGATGGCCGGGGCAGAGGCTCACCTGGGCGAACATCGGCGCGCCCACCTCGTGCGAATCAACCGGCACTGGGGATGGCGATGGAATTTCAGTGGACTTCAGCCGGGATCGACGCCCCTCATCGTGGTGCCGTCGCCACTCTGGGCGATGCGGCGCCCGGCCGGTCCTTTCACGGCCGCGAAGTCGACGGATGGAACGCAGGCAGGGCTTTGCAACCGCACGATTACCTGGGAAGCGGCCGGCCGCTCGGCGACGTCGTGAGGGCGGCCGGGCCGGTCAAGGGTGAGGCGCTCTACCGGATCGCGCTGGGCAGCGCCACCACCATGGCCCGGCTGCATCTGGCCGGGATCGCAGGGCTGCGGCTGCACCCGGGGAACGTCATGATCGGGGCGCACGGGCAGGCGTACTTCGCGGCGGGGCCGCGCGACAGTGAGTTCCCCTCGCGCGACGTGCGTGACTGGGCCGATGTGATCGTGTTCGCGGCGACCGGGCGGTGGGCGGGGGAGGGCGCGGAGCCCTACCTCGACCGGCTGCTCCCTGCGCTGCGCGCGGTGGTCGACGAGTGCCGGCAGGCCGACCCGGGTTCGCGCCCGACGGCTGTGGAGCTGGTGAGCATCCTGCTCGGCCATTCCGCGGCCGTCTCCCGCGGGAGCGTGGACGACCTGCTGCGTGAGGCCGAGAGCCGGCTCAGGCCGGCCGAGCCCCCTTCTTACGAGGCGACGCTCGTGTCCACGCCGCTCTGGCGGAAGCCGGTGTTCCTCGCCGGGCTGGCGCTCGGTGTGTCGATCGTCGTGGTCGCGGTCGTCCTGATCTCCGGGGCGGCGCGGGAGCTCGGCTGGCAGGACGTGCTCGGCACCGGCTCCGCCGTCACCTCGACATCGAGCTCGGAGGAGGCGCCGGATCGCGGATCGTGGTCCGAATGATCATAATCCCCTCTCCAGGGGATGTGGCCCGATTTATCGTTTGAATCTAGCTGTACGACCAGAGGGGCAAAGTACATGGTCGCCGCCCCCGCTGCTGGCTACAGTATGAATTCCTATATCGGTGCAGATGTTGCATGGTCGATATTTCACGATATCGGGCAGCGCGAGGAGCGCGCGTGAATCACCGCGTAACCGACGAAGCCATGGTTCGAGCCCTCTACCGCGAATACGGCGCCTCCCTGATGGCCTTCGCCATCCGGCTGACGGGCGGCGATCGGCGCTGGGCCGAGGACGTCGTGCAGGAGACCCTGGTCCGCGCCTGGCGCAACCTCCACGATCTCCGTACCGACTCGGGCTCGCTCATGCCCTGGCTGGCGACCGTCGCGCGCCGCGTCGTCATCGACGACCGCCGCCGCTCCGGCACGCGCCCCCTGGACACCGTCGAAGAGATCCCCGAACGGGTCCAGCCCGTGGCCGCCGAGGACGAGCGCTTATTACGCGAGATCGTCGTGACCGACGCGATGCTCTCGTTGTCCCCGGCCCACCGGCAGGTCCTCACGGAGACCTTCCTGCTCGACCGCACGATCCAGGAGGCGGCGGAGACGATCGGCGTGCCCGTCGGCACGGTGAAGTCCCGCGTGTACTACGCCATGCGTGCCTTGCGCGTCGCATTGGAGGAAAGGGGGGTGATGTTGCCGTGACGGAGGCGCATCACACTAAGGAAAGGGGGGTGGTGCAGCCATGACCGAGGTGCATCACGAAGACGTGGCCGCGTACGCGCTCGGCCTGCTCGACGAGGACGAGCGGGCGGCCTTCGAACGCCATCTGGCAGGCTGCGCCAGCTGCGCCGGCGAGGTGGGGGCGTTCGCCGAGATGGGGCAGCTGATCAGGGGGGTGCACCCGGACGACCTCCTGCCGAATCCGCCGGACCCCCAAGTCGAGTCGCTTCTGGTACGCCGCGCCGCCGCCGAACGCCGGCGCCGCGGCTTCCATCGCACGATCATGACCGCCGCCGCCTGTGTCCTGATCGCGGCCGGCGTCTTCCTGGCCGTCAATTCGGTCACCGGCGCCCCCAACCCCGACAGCATCCATGGCCCGGCCCGCGAGCTGCTCATGACCGGCAGCACGTACTCCGCCACCGATCCGGCCACCGGCACCAGCGCCGTCGTCGGCTTGGAGGACAAGGGCTGGGGCACCCATGTCGCGCTGGAGCTCAAGGGCGTCAAGGGCCCGCTGCAGTGCCGCCTGCTCGCGGTCGGCGACGACGGCCGCTCCGAGGTCGTGTCCAGCTGGGGTGTCCCCGACAAGGGGTACGGCGTGCCCGGCTCCCCCGACCCCCTGGTGTTGCACGGCGGCACCAGCCTTCCGCAGGACGACCTCAACCACTTCACGATCGAGACCTTCGACGGCAGGACGCTGGCGACGATCACGGTGTAATACCTGCATGCGCATCGACCTGCACAGCCACAGCAACGCCTCCGACGGCACACAGCCCCCGGGCGACGTGGTGCGCCGGGCCCGTGAGCGGGGCCTCGACGTGCTCGCGCTGACCGATCATGACACCGTGGCCGGGCATCGCGCGGCGATCGAGGCGCTGCCTGCGGGGCTGACGTTCGTGCCGGGCATGGAGCTGTCGTGCCGGCGCGCCGGGCAGAGCATCCACCTGCTCGCGTACCTGTTCGACCCGCTGGAGCCCGAGCTGCGGGCGGAGTGCGTACGCATCAGGGAGGCCCGCGAGCTGCGTGGGCGGCTGACCGTGGAGCGGCTGGTCGAGCTGGGCGTGCCGGTCACTTGGGAGCAGGTGTCCGAGCTGGCCGCGGGCGGGCCGGTCGGGCGCCCGCACATCGCCCGCGCCATGGTGGCCGCCGGGGCGATCGCCGCGCCCGAGCTGGCGTTCACGCCGGAGTGGATCGGGACGGGCGGCCGCGCCTATGTCTCCCGTTACGCGCTGGACCCCGAGGAGGCGGTCCGGTTGGTACGCGCCGCGGGCGGGGTCCCGGTGCTTGCCCATCCGAAGGCGGCCAAGCGTGGCAAGGTCGTGCCCGACGAATGGATCGCCGAGCTGGCGGTGGCCGGGCTGTTCGGGGTCGAGGCCGATCACCTGGACCACGACGAGGTCGCCCGGGCCCACGTCCGTGCCCTTGCGGGAGAGCTCGGGCTGGCGGTGACCGGGTCGAGCGACGACCACGGCGAGCTGACCGGCCACCGGCTGGGCTGCGAGACGACGGCGCCGGAGGTCTACGAACTCCTGGTGGCCGAGGCGACGGGCGCCACGCCCGTCACGTCACCTCACTCCGGCTTCTGAGGCGCGGCGAAGTGGGTGCTGAACCAGTCGCGGGCGTGCCCGGCCACCGCCTCCAGCGCGCCCGGCTCCTCGAACAGGTGGGTGGCGCCGGGCACGATGGTCAGCCGGCTCTCGGTCCGCAGGCGCCGCTGCGCCTCCTCGTTCAGCTCCACCACCACCGGGTCCCTGCCGCCCACGATGAGCAACGTCGGCGCCCGTACGGCCGCCAGCCGCGGCCCGGCGAGGTCCGGACGCCCGCCACGGGAGACGATCGCCGCGATCGTGTTGGTGGGCTCGGCCGCCGCCCACAACGCCGCGGCGGCTCCGGTGCTCGCGCCGAAATACCCGATCGGCAGCCCCGCCGCCTCCGGCTGCTCCAGTACCCAGCTCGTCCGCTGCAGCAACCGCTCGGCCAGCAGCCCGATGTCGAACACGTTCGCCCGATCGGCCTCCTCCTCCGGCGTGAGCAGGTCGAACAGCAACGTGCCAAGCCCCGCCTGGTTGAGCACGCCGGCCACGTACCGGTTGCGCGGGCTGAGCCGGCTGCTCCCGCTGCCGTGCACGAACACCACGACCCCCTGAGCGGCATCAGGAACGACCAGATCGCCTGACACGTGCCACACCTCCCCACTGCCATGCCGCTACCCCCGTAAGCCCAGCTCTACCCTGGCCTCATGGCAGTGCAACCGGAGCCGGACTGTTGGTCGCACCCGCACCTCGAGGTCCGGCCCTCGGCCGTCGCCGGCGACGGCCTGTTCGCCACGGCCGCCATCCCGGCCGGCACCGTCGTGTCACGGCTCGGCGGACGCCTGGTCACCTGGGCGGAGCTCCAGGACCTGTTCGCTGACCCCGGCATCCCGTATGTCGACACCATCGCCGGGCACGGTGACCTCCACTTGGTTCTGCCGCCGGGCCGGCCGATCGGCAAGAGCAACCACAGCTGCGACCCGAACCTGTGGTGGGTGGCCCCGTACACCCTGGTCGCCCGCCGTGACCTCCGACCGGGCGAGGAGGTCACGAACGACTACGCCACCAGCACCGCCGCGCCCGACTTCGCCATGGAGTGCCGGTGCGGCACGGCGCTCTGCCGGGGCCTGATCACCGGCGCCGACTGGCGGCGCGCCGACCTCCGGCGGCGTTATGGCGACCACTGGACCCCGGCACTGCTCACACTCATCCGGGCGGAGCGTGCCTGACGACCTTGGCATACTGCTCGGATGTCGGATTTTGCCGAGTTTCGTACCAGGGGACGTGCCGCCCTCTTGTCCGGCCGGGCCACCCATGACCTGCCCATGGTCGAGGGCGCCAGGCGCTGGGGCGCCGCGGTCGTGCTCCGCCCCGAAGGCGAGATCGTCGACCGCCTCACGGACCTGGCCGCGACCATCCAGGCCCCTGGCCATTGGGTGCACGGCGGCCGGACCCTGCACGTCACGCTCAGGTCCCTGGAGCCGTATCGCGACCGCATCCCCGCGGACGACCCCCTGCGCCGGACGTACGCGCGGGCCCTGACCGAGGCCGCCACCGGTCTCCCGCCGGCGAAGGTCCGCCTGAAAGGGGTGAGCCCGCATCGGGGCGGCGTGCTGGCGTACGGTCACCCGGAGGACGACACCCTGGCCACGTTGTGGAAGCGCTTCGCCCACGCCATGGAGAGCCGCGGCGTGCGGGACCTGGAGCACGGCCGGATCCGCGACCGCTGGTACGTGAGCCTGGTCCACTTCGCCGGCCCGCTGCGCAACCCGCGCGAGATCGTCGAGTGGTGCGACGCCCACGTCGGCGCCGAGTTCGGCGTGGCCGAGCTGACCTCGGCGGAGGTCGTGCAGTTCGTCCTCACGGGCCAGGGGATCCGGGTCAGGTCCCTGGAGCGGGCAGGCCTGGGCGGAGAGAGCGACGGGGTGTCACCCGGCCCCATTCCTGGGTGACACCCCGCCGCCGCCTGAAGGTCAGCCGAGCACCAACGCCGTGACGAACTGCAGCACGTGCCAGGCCACGTAGGCGCCGGCCGACCAGAACGCCCACTCCTTGCTCCGCTGGACCCTGGACACCCAGCGAAGCCCGGCGACCGGCTCCTCGGGCGTGCGGATGGTCTTCGCCGTCATGGCCGCGGCGGCCAGCCAGGTGAGCCCCGACACGGCGACCAGTCCGAACGACAGCGCCCGCAGGAGGTCGCCGGGCGCCTCGTCGAAGGGCAGCTGCCTGAGCCAGAAGGCCATCACGCCGGCGAGCAGCGCGACGGTGATCCGTCTGTCTTTACGGGCTTGTCGCTTGAGCCACTTCAAATCTCGTCGTACTTGATTCTTGAGCATTCGGATCACCTCCGAGGGGATCAGCTGGTAGCACCAGCTAACGGGAGGATCCGGAGAAGATCTGCGACCTCACAGCCGAAAATTCACGACTTTTAGCGGCGTTTCACACCAATTCCCGTAGCTCTTCCGCCACCCGCTGCACCTCGACGATGTCGCCCACCTCTTCCAGCGTGCGCAAGGACTCGGTCAGATGGGCGATGGCCGCTCCCCGGTTGCTCAGCCTGGCCGAGATCAGCCCGAGCGCCCGCAGCGCGCAGCCGAGGTCCCGCCTGGTCCCGCACTCCAGGTGCACGTCCCTGGCCTGCCGCGCGTAGACCAGTGCCTCCTCGCCGCGGTCCAGGTCCAGCAGCACCATGGCCAGCGTCGTGAGCGCCGCCGCCCACCGGTCCCTGGTGCCGGTCTCGTCCTGCAGCTCGACCGTCTCCCTCGCCGGCGCGAGTGCCGCGGCCGGCCGACCCGCCGTGTGCAGCGCCTGCGCGATCGACAACAACGCGCTGGCCCGGTTGTCGCGCAGCTCCTCCCTGATCGCCAGCGACGCCTTCGCCGCCCGCAGGGCGGGCTTGTGCAGTCCAAGCGACAGGTACGTGTACGCCAGCGACTCCTGCACGTCCGCCTCGGCCCGCCGGTTGCCCATGCCCTGCACGATGTCGAGGGCCTCCAGCGCGTACACGAACGCCACCTGGAGCATCCCCTGCCGGCGTCGTACCCTGGCGAGCCTGTTGAGCATGCGGGCCTCGACGGGCTCGTCGTGGATCACCCGGCTGATCGTCAGCGCCTGGTTCAGGTACTCGTCGGCACGCAGGTAGTCCGACAGCCGCCAGTGCACCAGGCCGATGTCGCCGAGCGTCTCGGCCTTGCCCTGCTCGTGGTGGAGCTCGACCTGCACGGCCAGGGCCTGCTCGTAGTAGGCGAGGGCCTCGTCGTACCGGGAGCCGTTGCGCGCGATGCGCCCGAGCGCGCACAGGGCCCGGCCGCAGCCGTGCTGGTCGCCGGTGGCGGTGTAGCCGGCCAGCGCCCGCTCGGCGTCGCGCTGTGCGTCGTGCGGCAGCCGCAGCAGGTCGTAGATCTCGGCCAGGCAGAGCAGGGTCTCGGCCTCGGCGTGCTCGTCGCCCAGCTCATGGCAGATCGACAACGCCTCCAGGCCCTCCGACAGCGCCGCGTTGGGCTCGCCGAGGTTCTGCTGCACCCTGGCCAGGATGATCAGGCTCTGCGCGGTGCCCCTGCGGTCGCCGAGTTCCTCTCGTACGTCCAGGGCCTGGCCGGCGTAGTGCAGCGCCAGCTCGTACCGCTCCTGGGACAGGTGCAGGCGGGAGAGTGTGTGCAGGCAGCCGGCGACACCGGCCAGGTCGCCGATCTCCCGGTAGAGCTCGAGCGCCTCGCCCGCGCATTTGAGCGCGTCCTCGCTGTTACCCGCGATGCCGTGCACCTCGGCCAGGTCGTTGAGCGCGCGGGCGCGCCCCACGCTGTCGTCGAGCGAGGTGTAGTCGGCCAGCGCCTCGCCGATGAACCTGGCCGCCAGCGTCGACGGCCCGATGTCCCGATGGATGGAGCCGAGGTTGCCGCGCATGAGCGCGATCGCCCGCCGGTTGCCGACCTGCATGGCCGAGGCCAGTCCGGCTTGCTGGATCTCCAGATTGTTCTCGTAGAAGCGCAGCCGCCTGAACTGATCGAACACCGCCTCCGCCAGCCGCCAGGCCATCCCGTGCGCGCCGCTCTCCTCGGCCAGCCGTACCGCCGATACCAGCGAGCGCCGCTCGGCCTCGAACCACTCGCGCGGCGTCTCCGCGTCGGTCGCGACCGCCAGGTAGTGGTCGAGCAGCCGCGCCCTGGCCTCGCGCACGCCGGCCTCGGCGTGCCTGCCCAGCTCCCTGGCCAGGCGCTTGACCAGGTCGTGCACCCGGTAACGCGGCCCGGGCAGCGGCTCGACCAGGTACGCCCGGTGCAGCCCCTCCACCGCGACCACGGCCTCGCTCACCGGTACGCCCAGCGCCGCGGCCAGCACCTGAGGTGTGAAGTCCCGCCCGGGCAGCAGCCCCACGTGCCGGAACGCCCGCCGCTGCCCCGGGCTCAGTGACTCGTACGCAAGGTCCAGCGCCGACCTGAACGCCTCCTCGGGGTCGCCCACCAGCAGCCGGTCGGGCCGGCGCAGCTCCTGAACCCGTGACCGCACGCTGAGCCCGGGGTTCTCGGCCAGCTTGGCCGCCGAGATCCGCAACGCGAACGGATGGTACGAGCACACCCGGGCCAGCTCGGCCAGCGCGTCCCGGTCGGCGGCCCGCGGCGAGCCCTCCCCGAGCACCGCCACCAGCAGCGCGACCGCGTTGCCCGGATCGAGCACCGGCACGTCCATGAGGTCGGCGTGGCCGGTGGCCCGCAGCGGGGCCATCCGCGTCCGGCTGGTCACCAGCACCACGCAGTCCTTGCTGCCCGGCAGCAGTGGCCGCACCTGGCCGGGGTCGGCGGCGTTGTCGAGGATGAGCAGCAACCGGCGCCCGGCGATCCTGCTGCGGTAGAGGAGCATCAGCTCGGCCTCGTCGGAGGCGGGCTCGCCGACGCCCAGTGAGCGCAGGATCTGGCCGAGCGCCTCGACGGTGTTCATCGGGGGCTGGCTCGGCGACTGCCCCCGCAGGTCGATCACGATCTGGCCATCGGGGAACCGGTCGGCGTGCAAGTGGCCCCAGTGCGTCACCAGCGCGGTCTTGCCCACGCCCGGTAAGCCCTGCACGACCATGGTGTTCGTCCTGCGGGGCCGGTCCAGCCAGGCGGTGAGCAGGTCGAGGCTCTGCTGCCGCCCGGTGAAGTCCGGCACGTCGGCAGGCAACTGACGGGGTTTGGGCAGCTCGCCGACCGGTAGCGGGTCCGCCGGAGCGCCGGGGCGGGTGAGGAACGGCGTCACCCGGCCCGTCCAGGGCGCCGACAGCTGCTCCCAGTCGCCCGCGGCGGCACGCAGCGCGGGCGGGTCCTCGATACGCAGCCGCCGGTAGCCGGGGCGTACCAGCCAGCCGCGCTGGACCCACTGCTGGAGCTGGCGCTGCACCACGTCGGGAGAGCTGCCCACCAGGTCGGCCAGGGTCTCCATGGACAGCGGCGGCGCGGACTCGGCAGCCAGCCCGTACCGTTCGTCGAGGTGCAGCAGCCACACGGCCAGGCGGGCGGCGACCGGAGCACGGGCTAGCGCTTCGTGTCTGCGGGCGGCCACGTTCCTGGCGAACAGCTCCTGCACCAGGGCCGTGGCCACGGCCGGGCTGGCCGAGGCATGCTCGCGCAGCCGCCGCATGTCGATGGGCCAGGCTCGCAGCTCGGTCAGCGCGTCCACCCTGACCCGCTCGCTCGGGCTCCAGAAGGCCAGCTCGCCGATGAGGTCGCCGTCGCCGCGCAGGTCGTGGATGGCCTCACGCTCACCGGCCGGGGTGTATTCGCGGGCGTAGCCGTAGTCGATGACATAAACCCGGCTAGCCGGCCGCAATGGGGAGCAAATGGTCTCGTTACGCCGGAAAACACGCGGGCGGGCGCCCTCGTCCACCAGTGACCTGAACGAACCCACCCCGACACCATCCTCTGCGGACGGCGGTGTCCTCGACATGACAGATGCAAAACGAGCCGAACACCCAATGTGTCACATCGGCTCGAACCCTGCCAGATCAGAGATCAGCGGTGGCGGTGTCGGCGCGGTCGGGGACGAAGCGGTAGCCGACGTTGCGGACGGTTCCGATCAGGGACTCGTATTCGGTGCCGAGCTTGGCGCGCAGGCGCCGCACGTGCACGTCGACCGTCCTGGTGCCGCCGAAGTAGTCGTAGCCCCAGACCTCCTGCAGCAGCTGGGCGCGGGTGAAGACCCTGCCCGGGTGCTGCGCGAGGTATTTCAGCAGCTCGAACTCCTTGAACGTCAGGTCGAGCACCCGGCCGCGCAGCCTGGCGGTGTAGGTGGCCTCGTCGATCGCCAGGTCGCCGCTGCGGATCTCGTCGGGCACGTCCTCCGCGGCGGCCTGCGAGATGCGGCCGGTGGCCATCCGCAGCCGCGCCTCGACCTCGGCCGGCCCCGCGCTGTCGAGCAGCACGTCGTCGGCGCCCCACTCGGCGGTCATCGCGGCCAGCCCACCCTCGGTCACGATCACCAGCAGCGGGCAGTCGATGCCGGTCGTGCGGATCAGCCGGCACAGGCTCTTGGCCTGGACCAGCTCCTTACGCGCGTCCACGAGGACGGCGTCGGCCGGGGGTGTGTCGATCAGCGCGGATGCCTCCGCTGGAACGACCCGGACCGAGTGGAGCAGCAACCCCAGCGCCGGGAGCACCTCGGCAGATGGCTCGAGGGCGTTGGTCAGCAGGAGCAGGTTGCTCATTACGGCCTCCTCAAACGCGCAAGGACCCGGGGGCTACGTCGCCCAGGTCCTGTAGGTGAGGATATCCCACGAGTTAGTGGAGTCCATTGCGCGTCCACCAGGTGAACAGCGCGTCTCCTGAAACAACGTCGTTAAGGGTGACGCACAATGGACCAGGGAAGATGGTGAGGATCGCATGGCCACAGGAAAAGTACGGTATTGGGCGGCGGCCAAGGAAGCGGCGGGCGTGGCGGAGGAAGCGTTCGAAGCGGTCACGCTTGGTGAACTAATGACGAAAATCACACAAAATCGTGCTGACCTGGCACGCGTTATGCGGCGCTGCTCGTTCCTCGTGGATGGTTCCCCGGTCGGAAAACGACCCCATGACGAGGTCGTTCTGGGTGACGGGGCGACCGTGGAGGTGCTGCCCCCGTTCGCCGGCGGGTGATCGGACGTCTTCCCGGGGAATGAGTCGATAGGCTCGTGCCCCCCGTCCAGTCAGGGAGCCCCATGCGCAAGCTGATCGTTTTCCTGATCGTGCTGGTCATTCTCCTTGTCGCCGTCGACAGGGTCGCCGCGGCCGGAGTCGAACGCGACCTGGCGAACCGGATCGCCGCCGCCGCCGATCTGTCCGGCACGCCGACCGTGACCATTGAGGGCATTCCATTTCTCACTCAGGCGGTCGCCGGACGCTATCCAGAGGTACGGTTCAATCTCGGCACGTTTTCGTACGGCGGCGTGCCGGTCAACAACCTGCGGGGCGCGGCTTACGACGTCACAGCACCGCTGGCCGACGTCCTCCAGAACAGAGCCACCGCCCGGGCGGGCCGCGTGACCATCAGTGGGACCCTCACCAGGGCCACGATCGACAAGTACGCGCCCCGCGGCGTCAAGATCGGCGGCAATGGCCAGCGGCTCACGGCATCGGGCGAGGTGACGGTGGGAGTGAGGAAAGTGCAGTTCAACGCGGAGATGCGGGTCGAGGTGGCCGACGGGGGCATCAGGCTCCAAGCCGAGAAGATCCAGGGTGTGCCCAGCCAGCTCGCGCAGTTCGTTTCCTACACGATCCCGTTCAAGGGGGACCTGCCCTTCGACGTGAAGGTGACCGGGGTCAAGAGCGTGGCCGAGGGATTGGAGTTCTCGGCCGAAGCGTCTGACGTGCCGATTCGTGGATGAGATTGAACCGGGGCGTCCGGGCGTACGTGATGAGGGTGTGATTGCCGCGGGCACCGCCGACGAGGAACTCGTGAGGACCCTCTTCGACGAGCACGCGGGGCCACTCTACGGATACGTACTGCGACTGACCGGTGACGCGGGACGGGCAGAGGATGTCGTGCAGGAGACGCTGTTGCGGGCCTGGCGGCACCCCGACGCGCTCTCCGACCGGCCGATCCGCGCGTGGCTGTTCACGGTGGCCCGTAACCTCGTCGTCGACCAGCACCGCGCCAAGAAGGCCAGGCCGCAGGAGACCGGCGACGAGGCGTTGGCGGTCCTGCCGGCCGAGGACGAGCTGGAACGCGCGGTCGAGTCGTGGGCGGTGGCCGAGGCTCTGGCCGCGCTGCGGCCGGAGCACCGCGAGGTGCTGTTGGAGGTCTACTACCGGGGGCGATCGGTGAAGGAGGCGTCGGCGACGCTGGGCATTCCGCCGGGAACGGTCAAGTCACGCACCTACTACGCGCTGCGCGCGCTCAAGCTCGCGCTCGAGGAGCGGGGGCTGGCGCCGTGATGACGTGTGAGGAGGTACGCCTGGCCCTGGGCGCGCACGCTCTGGGCGCGCTCGAGCCTGATGAGGCGCTGGAGATCGACACCCACCTGGCGACCTGCGAGGCGTGCGGCGCCGAGCTGCTGGAGCTGGACGGCGTGGCCGCGTTCCTGGGAAAGGTGTCGGAACGCGACGTCCAGCTGGTGGCCAGCCCCCCGCGCCAGGTGCTTGACCGGCTGCTCAACGCCCGCGCCAAGCGCAGCAGGCGCGGCCGCCTGCTGCTGGTGGCGGCGGCCTCCGTCGCGCTGCTGGGGCTCGGTGGCACGGTCTGGACGGTCATCCAGGAGAGCGAGATCCAGCGGCAGGAGTCGTCGTCGGCAGCGGCTCCCGCGGTCACCCCGTCGCCGATGCGGCCGCCCGCGGAGAAGACCGAACCTTTCGCGGCCTCGGATAGTGACCAGTCGGCCCGCGCCGAGGATGCGAGCCCTCGGGCGTCGGCGAGCAGAGCGCCCGAGACTCCCAAGCCCCAGAAGGCGGTCGCCGGACGGCAGTTCACCGGCGAGAACGAGGCCAAGGAGTACTCCACCACCGTGATGGCCTGGCCGGCCGACGGCGGCACGGAGCTCGGCGTGCGCATCTCCGGTGTGCCCGTCGGCACGACTTGCCGCCTCGTGGTGATCGGCGTGGACGGGCAGCGCGACGTCACGGACGCCTGGGTCATCAGGCAGGAGACCTACGAGGTCAGCAACGCATTCAAGAACACGACCACGCTGTCCATGCGCGCCATCGCCCGGATCGACGTCGTCGACCAGAAGGGAAAGGTGCTCGTCAGGGCCCGGCCGGGGAAGTAACGGCGGCGTTGTGCGGTTGCACCAAGCGTGACGGGTTTGTGGGTGGCGCTGGTGACGCTGGCGCTCGGTACGGTGATCGGGGTGGTGTTCCTGCGCCGCAACGGACGAGTGCGTGACACGGGCTCCGCGCAGGATCGGCTGTCCGCGGCCGACCTCGGGGCCGGGCTGGGGGAGCGGGCGACACTGGTGCAGTTCTCCACCGCGTTCTGCCAGCCCTGCCGGGCGACCAGGCGGATCCTCGCCGACGTCAGCGAGCTCGTGCCCGGGGTGAGCCACGTGGAGATCGACGCCGAGTCCCGGCTGGATCTGGTGCGCCGGCTGGACGTCATGCGCACGCCGACGGTCCTGGTGCTCGACGCCGCCGGGAATATCGTGAAAAGGGCCTCTGGGCAGCCACGCAAGGCCGACGTGCTGGCGGCGCTCGCGGCGGCCGTTCCCGCCTCGTGACGGCAACGTTTGTCTCACGAGTTGTCTCATCAATCGGACGAGATGTGACAGATGACGAGACGCCGAGTAGTGTCATCCGCATGAACCCAACGACAGAGCTGCTCACGAAGCGGCGCGCGGTTGATTTCTGCCGCGTGACCACCTCGCTCTGTCGCGCTGCCTGAGGACGATCTCGCGCGGACATCCGATCCGCCCCAAATCGACCCCTGCAGGAGCATCCCACGATGCGTGCCGATCCTAGAGCGCTGCGCTTCGGTGCGGCCATCACAACCGTGGTCCTCGTCTTCGTCCTGGTGACCCAGAGCGCCTGGCTGCTCGCCGCTCAGGCGGTGGTCTTCGCGCTCGGAGTCGCGGGGCGCTCGCCGTACACGATGCTCTTCAAGGCGCTCGTCAAGAGCGCTCCGAAGGAGACCGAGGACGCCCGCCCGCCGCGGTTCGCGCAGGGGGTGGGGCTGGTCTTCGCGGTCGCGGGCCTGGCCGGATATGTCGCCGGGATCATGCCGCTGGCCCTCGTGGCCACGGCCGCGGCTCTCCTCGCCGCATTCCTCAACGCAGCCTTCGGATTCTGCCTTGGCTGCGAGATGTACCTGCTCATTCGCCGACTACTGCCCGCCGCCAACATGGAGGTACCCAAATGAGCCGCTCCGCCGCCCTGGTGGACGCTGAATGGGTCGAGGCCAACCTCGACACCCCCGGCGTCGTTCTCGTCGAAGTAGACGAGGACGTCAGCGCCTACGACAAGGGCCACATCCGTGGTGCCGTGAAGGTCGACTGGCGGCAGGACCTGCAGGACCCGGTCCGCCGCGACTTCGTGGACAAGACCGGTTTCGAGGCCCTGCTGTCCGACCGCGGCATCTCCAACGATGACACCGTCGTGCTCTACGGCGGTAACAACAACTGGTTCGCCGCTTATGCGTACTGGTACTTCAAGCTCTACGGCCACGACAACGTGAAGTTGCTCGACGGCGGCCGCAAGAAGTGGGAGCTCGACTCGCGCGAGTTGGTCAGGGACGTGCCGCAGCGGCCCAAGACGCAGTACGTCGCCCGGGAGCAGGACGCGGCGATCCGCGCCTTCCGCGACGACGTGGTCGCCGCCATCGGCAAGCTCAACCTGGTCGACGTGCGCTCGCCCGACGAGTTCACCGGCAAGTTGCTCGCTCCCGCTCACCTGCCGCAGGAGCAGGCGCAGCGCGGGGGCCACGTGCCCACCGCCCGCAACATCCCGTGGTCCAAGGCGGCCAACGACGACGGGACGTTCAAGTCCGACGACGACCTGCGCACCCTCTACCAGGAGGCCGGGGTCGACTTCGGCAAGGACACCATCGCCTACTGCCGCATCGGGGAGCGCTCGGCGCACACCTGGTTCGTGCTGCACGAGCTGCTCGAGCAGGACAACGTGAAGAACTACGACGGTTCGTGGACCGAGTACGGCTCGCTCGTGGGCGTGCCGATCGAGCTGGGGGAGGCCCGCTAATGACTGCACAGGGTTGCGGAGCGCCGGAGCAGACCATTGCGCTGCCGGCCGGGATCGATCTGTCCAACCAGGCCGTGATCCAGGGCGTGGTGACCGGCGCGAGCACCGCCTACGCGCGGCTGCTCGACCAATCGGGCGAGTTCACCGGCGAGGTTGTGGTGTCCGAGGAGGGCATCTTCCGCTTCTTCGCCGCTCCCGGCGACTGGACCGTCCGCATCATCGCGGGCGGCGGCGTCACCAGGGACATCCAGGTGGAGGCCAAGCTGGGCGAGGTCGCCCAGCTCGCCGTCGCCGTCTGAGCGCCACCGGCGTCGTGAGGGCCCGCGTCTTTCGGACGCGGGCCTTTTCGCGTGCAACCGATCCGGCTCTGGCGGTGTTGTCTTCCACGTGAGTGCGATCGATCCGGTGTGCAAGGCGCTCCTCGACGACCTCGACGAGGGGTTCGCCGAGATGTACGGCGCTTACCGCAACCTCGTCTTCTCGACCGCGTTGCGGCTGAGCGGGCGGTGGGCCTGCGCAGAGGACCTCACCGCGGAGGCGTTTCTGCGGGCGTACCGTGCGCTGGCCGGCTACGACCGCGACCGCATCGCCGCGCTCCAGCCGCGGGCGTGGCTGATGACGGTCCTGGTGAACCTCTGGCGTAACTGGTCTCGTACCAAGGCCCGCAAGCCGCCGCCCGACCTGCGCGACGAGCCGGTGGACACCGTCGACCCCGGACAGGACGTCGAGGCGGCCGCAGTGCGCCGCGAGACCGGTGACGAGCTGGCCGAGCTGCTGAGGCAGTTGCCTGAGGAGCAGCGGGCCGCGGTGGTGCTCAGGCACATCGTCGACCTGCCGGTCAGTGAGATCGCCACCGTGCTCAGGATCCCGCAGGGCACGGTCAAGTCGCACGTGTCGCGGGGGTTGCGGCGGCTGCGCGCAATGGGAGGTGCCCAATGACCGAGGACCGCACGCCCACCGGTGGGGGGCACTCGACGGACCGCATGCCCACCGGTGGGAGCCGCTCGTTGACCGAGGACCGCTTGCTCGCCGGGCTGGCGGCGCTGGCCGCCGACGCGCCGGACAGGTTGCTCGACAGGATCGCCGCCCGCTGGGTGAGCGTGCCCGGTCCCCTGGGGGAGCTGAGCGTCGCGTTCACCGATCAGGGTGTCGCCTACGTGCACGCGGGCCCCGGCTTCGCGCAGGCGCACAGAGCGCGCTTCGGCCGCCCGCTGCTGCCCGCCGGAGCTCGCGCCCGGCCACCCGCGGGGCTCCTCCCCGCGCTGCGCTCCGGACGCGCCTCCGGGGTCCGGCTGGATCTGCGTGGGATGAGCGACTTCCAGCGCGACGTGCTGGAGGCGGCGCGCACAATCCCGCGGGGCGAGGTCCGCCCGTACGCGTGGATCGCCGCGCACGTCGGCCGGCCCAGGGCCGTGCGTGCGGTGGGCACGGCGCTGGCGAACAACCCGGTGCCGCTGCTGGTCCCGTGCCACCGGGTCACCAGGTCGGATGGCGCGGCAGGCGACTACGTGTTCGGCCCGGCCGCCAAGGAACGGCTGCTGCTGGCCGAAGGCGTCGACCTGGAGCGGTTGCGGCGCTTGGCCGAGGAGCGCGTGTTCTACCTGGCCAGCGACAGCACCGGCGTCGTCTGCTTCCCCACGTGCCACAACGCCAGGCGCATCACGCCCGCCCACCGGCACGGCTTCCGCACCCTCGCCCAGGCCAGCGCGGCCGGTTACCGCCCGTGCCGCACCTGCCGGCCCGCTCAGGGCTTGGCGGTCTCTCAGGGATCGGCGGTCTCTCAGGGATCAGCGGGGTCTCAGGGTGGCTTGGCGGGGTAACGCATCAAGAGCGTGGCGCGAACGATGTCCGGGCCGTGCGCCCGGTAGCCGTGCGGCACGTCGGAGCGCCACGAGATGTGATCCCCCGGCCCAGCCGTCAGCGGCTCCTTGATCGGACCCGCGCTCAGCGTGCCGCTGAAAACCGTGACGTGCTCGGTCACGCCCTCGTGGTGCGCGGGTGAGGTCTGCGTGAGACCGGGCGGGACGCGTACGCGGTAGAGCTCGTACGTGACCCGGTCGTCCTCGAACACCTCGAGCAACTCGGCCTCCATCGCCGTTCCCCGCATGATCTGCGGCTCGGGCGGCGGGTCGAGAATGGCCCCGATCGGCACGCCGAGCTGCGCCGTGATCGCCCAGAGCGTCTCCAGGGTAGGGCTGAGTGTGCCCGTCTCGACCCCGGACAGGGTGGCCTTGCCGATGCCGGCCCGCTTGGCGAGCTCGGACAGCGAGACACCGCGCTCCTGCCGCAACCGCCGTAACCGGTCTCCCACCACGCGAGGGTCGGCGTCGAACGCGGGCAGCGGCTCCATACCCGTCATGGTGCAACAGACGGCTGGCCGCGTCGCGGGCATTCTTCGCCCGATAATTCTTTTGTCACTCCTCAGGGACGTGGGGGTCCATGGCGCTTTCTCGGGTTGCGGCTGCGACGCAAGAGACAGACCGATACGATTCCACAGATGTCCGGTTCGACAGGAGTGATGGCGCCGCCCCAACCTGGGCCTACACCGGCTCAGCGGATGCCTTCGCCATACTCGCTGCCCCTGCACGCGCTACGCCTCGCGGGGAAAGCCGCGCTGCCGCTGATCCTGTGGTTCTCCGCGGGCGAGCTGTCTCGCTGGGCGATCCTCTATGCGGCCACGGAGATCTCGCACGGGAGCCTCAGACAGGTTCGCTTGGTCGCGACCCTGGTGTTGGTGACCCTGGTGATCCTCATCTCCATGACCGTCATCACGGGCATGTTCCTTTCGCTGCGCCGGGTGCTCTGGGAGACCCAGGCGCGCAGGGCGGACGGACAGGAGGACGAGCCGTTCTGGGTGTCGCTCAACCGGATCGGGCCTGCCTTCGCGCTCGTCTACCTGGCCTGGGAGCTCTACATCAAGGACGCTTCCGACTTCCAATCGATGGACCTGTTCCACAACCTGGATGACAACTTCTACAGGCCGATCCTCAACAACCTGGCCAACGGGACCGATGAAGAGGTCACGTACGGGATGGGGTTCGCCGGTCTGGACTGGCGGGTCTCGCTCGGTGCCATGGTCGTGACCTTCGGCATGCGCATGCTCTTCGCCCACCTCGTTGAGAAGAACAAGGGCAAGTTCTCCGGCATCGCCGCCGCGTTCTCGGAGTTCGCCTTCGTGTTCTGCGGCCTGAACGCCGTCTTCACCTTCACCTTGGCACGCGAGGACTGGGCCTCCCATCGGCAGGTCGTGGGCGGCGCGACCGAGGCATGGGAGCACGCCAAGGAGAACGTGCCCGGCTGGGAAGCCTTCTGGAAATGGGTGGGCGAGGTCTGGCCGCACGTCATCGACGCGCTGGCCGTGCCGCTCACCTGGCTGGCGATCGCGGTGCTGGTCTTCGGCGGCACCGTCGACGACACCCGCAGGGCGCTGCGCGGCACCCGGCTGGAGCGGGGCGTGGACCGGCTGGAGGGCAGCCACGACCTCACCCAGCGGGCCACGGACCGGTTCATCGGCGGGTTCCGGGACCGCTGGGTGCCCGTGGTCAACGCCTTCAGGATCACCGTCAAGGGCGGCGTCACGCTGTTCGGGTTCATGTGCCTGCTGTACGTCGGGCTGCACGTGGGCGCCGACTACCTGGAGCGGGTGGTCAAGACGCTCATCGGCTCCGATGTACCGTACATGTGGACGGTGGTCAGCGGGCCCGTCGAGTTCGTCAAGGACCTGCTGGTGACCGTCCTGGCCTACTCCGTGCTGGCCGCGACGTTCGACATCGCGGCCACCCGGGCGCGGCTGCAGGGCGAGGACATCACCGCTTGAACACCAGCACGTCCTTGTGCTTGGCCTTCTCTTCTTCCTCCGGCTTGATCTCCATGATTTTCTCCACTGGAGTGTCGGAGCGGTAGGTGGTGTTCGGCCTCAAGTGCAGTTCGACCTCGCCGGCCACCGTTTTGGGCACGACGGCCCCTGCTGTGTACGAGTACGGCTTGCCGACCACGCCGTCCTCGCCCACCGGCATGTTGTCCTCCATGACCTCCACCTGCCACGTGCGCTCCTGCTTGTCCCGCAGGAATAGCTCCGGCTTGGCGGTGAGCACCTTGCCGGTGTCGTCGAGGGCCTTCCTGGTGATGGTGATCTTGAGCCACTGCTTGTCGGGTGTGGTGCCGCTCGGCGCGGGCACCATGGGCTCGATCGACGTCTTCCATGACACGTGCTCGAACGCCTTCTCCTGCCCCTCGGGGACCTCGTGCACGATGTCGTCGGGCTGGCCGCTCTTGAAGAAGAGATACCGGTCGCCGGTCGGTATGCCCACGGCCAGCACGAACGCCACGAGCGCGCTCACGCCGAGGAGCAGGGTGCGCGGCTTGCGAGGCGGCGAGGGCTCCTGCGTGGCCGGAGCAGGGGTCTCCGGCGGCTGCGGCGGCGTGAAGGCGGGAGACGGCTGACGCGGTGCCTCGGCTCCGCTAGGGGCGGTTGACGGGAGCGGCGTCCCGCCGGGGACGGTGGATGGATGTGCCGCCCCGCCGGGGACGACGGGCAAAGGCTGCGTGGCGCCGCCGATGGGCTCCGACTGCGATGCGGGGGGCCACACCTGGTGGTCGGGGAAGGCACCTGCGCCGCGGCGCGGTGGCATCATCGGGCCGGGCGGCGGTGGCTGCCGGTGCTGGCCGTGGCGCTGCTGGGGGTGGGCGGGCCGCCCATGCTGCGGGGGCCCGTACTGTGGCGGCTGGCCGTACTGCGGGGGCTGGCCGTGCTGGGGGGATTGCCCGTACTGGGGCGGCTGCCCCTGCTGCGGGGCTTGGCTGTGCTGGGAGGGCTGGCCGTACTGCGGGGGCTGGCCGTGCTGGGGGGATTGCCCGTACTGGGGCGGCTGCCCCTGCTGCGGGGCTTGGCTGTGCTGGGAGGGCTGGCCGTACTGCGGGGGTTGCCCAGGCTGCGGGGCTTGGCCGTGCTGCGGCCCCATTTGAGAAGGCTGGCCGTAGGGCGGTTGCTGCCCAGGCTGCGTCGGCCAGCCGTACCCCGGCTGCGGCTGCTGGGTGTGCTGGCCAGGGTGGGGCGGCTGCCCGGGGTGGGTCGGCCGGTCGGACGGGCGTGGCTGGTCGGGCTGCGGTGGCTGGTCGGGCTGGGGCGATTGGTCGGGCTGGCCGGGAGGTGGGGCGAACCAGTCGCGGCTCGGGTCGTTCCTGGTCATGGCCTTATTTCTTCTTCTCGTCCAGGTCGAAGACGGCTGCGGGCGCGGTGGTGAGCTGTTTGGCGGTGGCGTCGTCGATGCCGAGGTCGATCTGCGCCTCCGGAGGCAGCGGCTCGCTGTAGATGCCGGAGATCGGGAGCTTGAACACGGCCTGCGCGCCCGGCAGAGCCGAGGCCGGCACCTCGAACACGAACCGGCCCGTGATCCACCACCCCGGCTGAATCCAGGGGTTGGCCAGCGTCTTGGCCTTGGCGATCTTGTCGCTCGCGGCGTAGACCTTGCCGTCGGCCGCGAGCAGGCTCGGCATGCCCAGGTGCATGGGTTCGGCGGGCACCGTGGCCGCGGCCTCCACCACCAGGAACACCTGCTCGGTCGGGACGTTCTTGTTCTCGACCTTGACCGCCTTGGCCGAGGAGACCTTCTGTACGCGCACGGAGAAGCGCCCCGCGTCCACGTCCTGGCCCTTAGCGCCGGTGTAGGTGAGCGGCATGTCCATGTCGTCCGCCGACAGCGCGAGCGACTGGACTGCCACCGCCCCAGCGGCCAGGACCAGGCCCGCGAGTACGTGCACGACTCGGGAGCCAGAGCCGCTGCGCCGGGCGGCCTGCCTGCGGTTGCGGCTGCGGCGCGGGGCCACGGCGTGCTGCTGGGTGGCCGTCATCACGCCCCCTGCGGTTCGACGGACAGGGTGATCTTGGCGACCACTTTTTCCTTTAACGCTTTGGTGAGCGGCTCCGGCTCGGTGACCAGGAACCAGTTGCCGAGGCCAGTGAGCGGATTCTCCACGAGTTCCATGGCGCCCACGTCGTAGCTCACCTGCTTCGGCGGCTGCGTGGCGGCGTCCAGTTCGTAGCGGGCGACCACCGTGGACTGCACGCCTGGGTGCAGCTGCCTGGAGGTGACGCCCTTGGACAGGACGAACATGTCGGGGCCGAACTTGGTCTTGATCTGCGGTGTCATCTTCAGCAGCGTGCTGCCGAAGTTGAAGCCCTTGCCCTTGTCGTCGGGCGGCCTGCCCACGCTGACGGTCTGGTCGGTCTTGTTCGTCACTTTGAACACCACGTCGAGGTAGCGCTTGTCCTCGGCGAATTGGCTCTCCGCCTTTTCCACGATGAACTTCGACTCCACGACCTGGGTGTCGAACTGGCCCTGATCGAGCATCTCCCCTAGCTTGAGCGCTTTTGGCGGAGGCTCGGGTCGTTCGTTCAGACCGCCCAGGATCGCGGTGATGCCGACGGCCGTGAGTGCCACCAGGCCCATTACGGGCACCACTACCGGGCGTCGTGGCTTGTCAGTGCTGGCGCCGGAGGGTTCCGTCATGAGCAAAGATGGTAGTAGGTATCGCTTGTCCCATCTGCCGCAATGCTCCCATCGGACTGGTCGAAATTGCGGAGAACTCTGCCGCTTCAGGGCTTGAAGCTCATACGCTGTCACGGAGCGGAAAGGGCTGGCCCCTACACCTAACGACATATCGCGGCCGGAGGGTCACGTGACCGACGTGCATCCCGATCATGCCCAGCTGCAGGCGGACCGCATCTACCTGGGCTGGCAGTACATTCTGCTGCACGCCGACCCGGGACCACCACCCAAACGCCCCTCACCCGCCGAGGATCCCGCCACCGCCGAGCCCGACCCCGCCGAGATCGAGCTGATGCGCCGCGAGCGGCTCCAGGAGGACATCCTCAATCGGCCGGTACGCCTCTTCCGGCTGTTCATGCTGGTGCTGAGCGTGCTCATCCTGGCCGTGGCCGTCGCCGGCTACCTCGCCTGGCCGTTCGCGCTCGTCGCGCTGGCCGCGGCCGGCGGGGTGGCGGGCATCTGCAGTTACGCGCTGTTGCAGGGCGATCGGGCGGTGAAGTACCGGGTGCTCGAGCAGCAGGCCAGGGATCAGCGCCAGCGCCAGGAACGTGACAAAGAGCTGTTCCGCGCCCAGGAGGAGCACGCCAAGCGTTACCGCGAGTGGCAGGAGTCCAAGGAGCGCTACGACAGGCAGCTCACGTGGTACGCGGTGGCCGTACCTCACGAGATCGACCGCATCGACGTGGCTGGCGGCACGCTGCCCGGCTGGTCGGCGCTGGTCACCCTGCTCGGGGCCACGCGGCTCTACAGCGGCGGGCACCTGACCGTGCTGGACCTGTCTGAGGGGGCGATCGCGAAGGACCTGATCGAGCTGGCCCGCAAGGGCGGCGACGATCCGCTGGTCTGGGTGCTGCCGGTTGACTTACCCCGGTTAGACCTGGGCGCCACGCTGAAGCCTGAGGCGTTCGCGGACGTGCTGGCGCACGTGGTGAGCGTGAGCGAGGAACACCGCACGACCCGCGACCTCAGCTTCGACAACGCCATCCTGGAGCGGGTGCTGGAGGTCCTCGGGGACAACGCCACGATCAGCCAGGTCACGGCCGCGCTGCGGGCGCTGGCGCAGGTGGGCGACCCGCGTGACGACCTGCGGTTCGGCCTGATCACCGCGACCCAGCTCGAGCGCATCGGGACGTTGTTCGGGCGCGGGGTGAGCGACCGGGTGGTGATCGAGCGGGCGTGGGCGCTGGAGTCCCAGCTGCGCAAGCTCGAGACGCTCGGCACCGAGGCCGTACGCCTGCCGCCCGCCCGGCTCCGGGTGGTGAGCATGGACCGGCAGGCCGGCGTGTTCGGCAACCGCGTGCTCGGCACCTATGTGGCCACCGCGCTCACCCACATCCTGCGCCAGTCGCCGGCCTCCGACCGGCCCTGGTACCACACGATCATCGTGGCGGGCGCGGACAAGCTCAGGGGCGACGTGCTCGACCGGCTGATGGATGCCTGCGAGACCTCCCGTACCGGACTTGTCCTGACTTATCGGTCGCTCACCCCCACCGTTCGGGAGCGCCTGGGCCGTGGGCACGCGGCGGTGGCGTTCATGCGGCTGGGCAACGCCGAGGACGCGCGGGTCGCCAGCGAGCACGTCGGGACCGAGCACCGGCTGGAGCTGGCCCAGCTGACCGAGACGATCAGCGACTCGCTGCCGGGCCTTGACGGCGGCTACACCTCGACGATCTCGCAGGTGGACGATGCCAGGGAGGAGCGGGAGGAGGGCAGCGCCGACCTCGCCGGGGACATCACCGAGTCCACCGAGTGGGGCAGGAGCGCCGACAAGATCGCGGAGAAGGAGCGGGTGCTGCAGCGGTCGCGTGAGTTCCTCGTCGAGCCGCATCAGCTCCAGCAGCTGCCCACGACCTCGGTGATCGTCACGGACGCCACGGCCCAGGGCAGGCGCGTCCGCCTCGCCGACGCCAACCCCGCCATCCTCACCTTCCCCAAGACCACACTGGGCGAATTGGAGGACGTGCGCGAGGCCGTGCTGGCGCTCGATCCCCAGGCACAGGACGGCGACGGGGAGCCGCCGCCGAACCTGGGGCCACCACCGCCACGCCTGGACTGGCGAAAGGGAAGGCAATGAGATGGTCAATGTCAAGGTGACGAGCTGACGGTTGGCGGAGTTTGACAAAGAAACCGTCTGTGGGGGATTGAAGAATGCAGCCGAGCGTCTCGCTGACCGGGCCCTGGTATCGGATCCAGTCCATCGCCGCGCCCTCGCGAAGTTCGTCGGCCGAATGGGATTTCGTCACCGTGCTGCCCGCCGTTTTGTCGGCGGCGCAGCGCGACCGGCCGTTCGTCATCGGGTGGCTGTCGCGGGGTTCTGGGGCGCCGCTCGAGCTCATCACCAACGCGGGGCCGCTGTCGCCACCGCGCCAGCCGCGCCGGGCCACCGACACGCCAGGCAACCCGAGCGGGCCGCAGCCGTTGCTGTTCCCCGGCGGCGCCCGGGGCGTGCAGCTGTCGGACGAATACCTGGCCGACCTGGCGGACCTGGTCTGGACGCCGTGCCCTGGGCGCCAGGCGCCGCCGCTGGGCAGCAGGGAGAAGGCGGATCCTGACGAGCTGACGCGGCCGACGCTCTTCGAGGCGACGCTGGTCACGCTCATGTCCCGGCCGTTCGCGTGGCTGGTGGTGGCCGAGCCGACGGACCTGCTCGACGCCGAGGTGGCGCACCTGCGTACCCAGCTCAACGTGCTCAGGCAGTACGGCGACGCCTCTGAGCGCTCCAGGTTCGACGCCGAGCGGGCCGAGCGGCGCATGCAGGAGCTGGACGCGTTCAGGGAGGCGGGGCTCTGGAACGTGCGCGTGCTGGCCGGCGGGGCCACCGCCGACGAGCTGCGGCAGATCGCGCCCGTGCTGGTCGGGTCTGTCGAGATGAGCCATCACCCGTACCGGCTGCGTAGCTCGCATCGCGCGGTCTACGCGCTGTCGGAGGCCCTCGCGCTCACCATGCAGGACCCGGCCGACGGCGCCGCCGCCCCGTTCGCCGCCACCGCGGGAGCGCTCGCCGCGCTGGCCGGGCTGCCCAGGCGGGAGGTGCCCGGCGTACGCGTGCTCGACTCGGGCTTCTTCGACGTGACCTCCGAGGCCGACGGCGGCGAGCTCGAGCTGGGGGAGATCCTGGACGGGCAGGACCGGGGCGTCGGGACGTTCCGGGTGCCGCTGGCCACGCTCAACAGGCACGCGTTCATCACCGGGGCGACCGGCTCGGGCAAGTCGCAGACGGTCAGGCACCTGCTGGAGCAGCTCAGCAGGGCACGCATCCCGTGGCTGGCCATCGAGCCGGCCAAGTCCGAGTACGCCGCCATGGCCGGCCGCGTGGAAGAACCGGTCACCGTGATCAACCCGTCCGCGCCGGACGGCGTGCCGTTCAGCATCAACCCGCTCGAACCCGAGCCCGGCTACCCGGTCCAGGCCCACATCGACATGGTCAGGGCGCTGTTCATGGCCGCCTTCGACGCCGAGGAGCCGTTTCCGCAGATCATGTCGCTGGCACTGCAGCGGGTCTACGAGGCCACCGGCTGGGACGTCGTCACCGGCGGCGCGATCCCCGGCTCCGACGTCCCGCCCAGCGTCCCCACCCTCGAGCAACTCCAGCAGCACGCCATGGACGTGATCAAGGAGATCGGGTACGGCCGCGAGGTCCAGGCCGACGTCGAAGGCTTCATCTCGCTGCGGCTGCGGTCGTTGCGGGTCGGCTCGGCCGGGCGCTTCTTCGAGGGTGGCCACCCCGCCGACATCGGCGGCCTGCTCGAACGCGACGTCGTGCTGGCCATCGAGGACGTGGCCAACGACGAGGACAAGGCGTTCCTCATGGGCACGCTGATCATCAGGATCGTCGAGCACCTGCGCATGCGGGCACGCAAGGAGAAGTCCCACGAGCTGCGCCACGTCATCGTGATCGAGGAGGCCCACCGGCTGCTGCGCGACCGCGGCCACGGGCGGGCCTCCACGCACGCCGTGGAGCTGCTGGCCGGGCTGCTCGCGGAGATCAGGGCGTACGGCGAGGGCATCGTCGTGGCCGAGCAGATCCCCACCAAGCTCGTCTCCGACGTGGTCAAGAACACCGCGCTCAAGGTCGTGCACCGGCTGCCCGCCGAGGACGACAGGAAGCTCGTCGGCGCCGCCATGAACCTGAGCGAGGAGCAGTCCCGGCACGTGGTCTCGCTCCAGCCCGGCTCGGCCGCGGTCTTCGCCGACGGGATGGACCGGCCGCTGCGGGTCCGCGTACCGCTCGGCGAATCCAGGGAGAAGGTCCTCCCCGGCCCGCCGCCGCCCATCCGGGGCCGCAGGTCGGCGGCGTGCGGCGCGCAGTGCCGCACCGGGCAGGCGTGCACGCTCGTGGAGCTGCGTGAGGCGGACGTGCTCGCCGACGCCCCTGACTGGGCGTGGCTACGCATCTGGTGCGACACCGTCGTCCTCGCCTACGTCAGCAACCGGCCGCTCCCCGGCGTGCCGCGCGCCCTGTCCGCCGCCTGGTCCGACCTGCCGGCGCGGCGACGCGAATGCCTGCTGGCGACCTTGATCGAGCGTGCGGTGCAGCGCCGCGCCTGGTCGCTGCGTAGCTGGTTCGACCCCGCGCTGCTCACCGAGAAGGCCGCGGAGGCGGCCACGCGCCTGCTCGCAGGCCTGGACGGCGGGGGCGAGCGGCCTGGGGCGTCGTGGGTCATTCCTCAGGTGCGGTGGCTGCACGAGGTGGACAGGCTCTTCCCGCACGGCCGGCCCGCCCCGAACCTGCGCGACCCCGCCCCGCCCATGGAGTACGCGCTCTTCCGCTCACCCAACGGCAATGGCGCCGCCTCGGTGGATCGGGTGCACACGGAGCTGCTCGGCCACCGGGCCAAGGCGCTGCGGCACCACCCGCTGTCGATGGAGGTGGATCGCAACCGGGTGCTGGCGTGGCGGGCCATCTTGGGGGATGACGAGAACGAGAGCGTGCAGCGGGACATCACGACCGTCGCGATCGGCATCGAGTCGTCGGCCCGGATCCGGCACGTGGGGCAGACCATGGGCGCCGGGTGGCTGGAGGGCGTGTTGTCCTGGCCGCGGCGCTTCGTCCTGCCCTTCGACCACGGCGGCGCCCCGGAGATCTCCTTCATGGATCCCTCACCGACACCGTCGTGACACCCGCCACCCTTGCGACGCACGGGCCACCAGCTCCAACCTCCGCCCCCTCCCGGCGCCAACCCTTAGCGCCCGGCCCACGGGCCGCCAACGGGATGGCGATTTCGCGCGCGCGTCACCTGACTACAGGCCAATGCCGACTAGGATCCTTGGGCATGACCCAGCTTCCTCTGCGGGCTCAGCTCGCCAGCGCCCTGGGACGCAGTGCTGCCACGCTGTCCAGGATGACCGGGCGCGGCGACGGCTCGGTGATCGGCGGGCGGGTCGGCCTGCTGCTCGAGCCCGACCTCTTGCGCAAGCTGGCCCACGATCGCAAGCTGGCCCTGGTCAGCGCCACCAACGGCAAGACCACCACAACCAGGTTGATCACCTCGGCGCTGCTCGAGCTCGGGGATGTGGCCACCAACGCGTTCGGCGCCAACATGCCCGCCGGCCACGTCTCAGCGCTGTCCCAGCACAAGGCCGCCCCCTACGGCGTGCTGGAGGTGGACGAGAAATACCTGCCCGAGGTGCTCGACACCACCGGCGCAGGCGTCGTCTGCTTGATGAACCTCAGCCGCGACCAGATGGACCGCGCCGCCGAGATCTGGCTGCTGGCCCAGAAGTGGCGCAGGGCGCTGTCGGGCAAGCCCACCCACGTCATCGCCAACTGCGACGACCCGCTCGTCACCTGGGGCGCCTCCACGGCGGCCAAGGTCACGTGGGTCGCCGGCGGGCAGCGGTGGAAGGAAGACTCCTGGTGCTGCCCCGAGTGCGGCGGCCCGCTCGACCGCAAGGACGCGTTCTGGGCCTGCAGTGAGTGCACGTTCCACCGGCCCGAGCCGCAGTGGGCGGTGGACGACGAGGTGGCCGTCGACCCGCGCGGGCAGCGCTGGCAGCTGGACATCCAGCTTCCCGGCCTGGCCAACCGCTCCAACGCGGTGATGGCGTTGGCGGTCGCGGAGGCGTTCGGGGTGCCGGTGGAGCGGGCGCTGCCCCGGCTGCGCGAGGTCACCTCGGTGGCCGGCCGCTACACGACGGTCGAGCGCGAAGGGCGACACGCGCGGCTGCTGCTGGCGAAGAATCCGGCAGGCTGGCTGGAGGCGTTCGACGTCGCCGACCCGCAGCTGCCGATCATCCTCTCGGTCAACGCGCAGGGCCCTGACGGCCGCGACACATCCTGGTTGTGGGACGTCGACTACCGCATCCTGCGCGGCCGTCCCGTCTTCGTCACCGGCCAACGCCGCCTCGACCTGGCACTCCGGCTCGACGTGGCGGACGTGCCGTTCACGCTGTGCAATACGTTCTCGGAGGCGCTGGCCATGCAGCCGCCCGGCCGGGTGGACGTGATCGCCAACTACACCGCCTTCCAGCAGATCCGATCGGAGTTCGGTCGTGCCGTCTGACAGCGTCCTGCGCATCGTCTGGATCTATCCCGACCTGCTGAGCACGTACGGGGACCAGGGCAACGTCCTCGTCCTGGAGCAGCGGGCGCAGCGCAGGGGGATCCAGACGGAGACGATCCACGTACGGTCGGCGGACCCGGTCCCGGAGAGCGGCGACATCTACCTGATCGGCGGCGGCGAGGACCGGCCCCAGATCCTGGCCGCGGAGCGCCTGCGCAGGGACGGCGGCCTCCACCGTGCCGTCGCCGGCGGGGCGGCCCTGCTTGCGGTGTGCGCCGGCTACCAGATCATGGGCAGCACGTTCGGCGGTGAGGAAGGCCAGCCCGTGGACGGGATCAGCCTTCTGGACATCGCCAGCTCCCGCGGCCCGGCCCGGGCGGTGGGTGAGCTGGTCGCCGAGGTGGACGCCACGCTCAACCTGCCGACGCTGACCGGCTTCGAAAACCACATGGGTGTCACCCACCTGGGTCCCGGCGTCAGGCCGCTGTCCAGGACGGTCAAGGGCGTCGGGAACGGTGACGGCTTCGAGGGCTGCTACGCGGGCCACGTGGTCGGGACATACCTGCACGGGCCGGCGCTGGCCCGCAACCCCGCGCTGGCTGATCTGCTGCTGTCGTGGCGGGCCGGGCAGCTGGCCCCGCTCGACGACTCCCGCTACGAGGCCCTCCGCCAGGAACGCCTGGCGACCGTCCTGGAGACCTGACCTTAGCGTTCGGGCCATGACCTGTGTGCCATGGCCCGAGCCGGGGCGTGTCTGCCGGTGAGAAGATCGCTCGGGCGCATCACGCCTGGAAGAGGTCGACGCGGTTGCCGCTCGGATCGGACAGGGAGGACGAGCGCGGCTTCCACGGCCTGTCGATCGGCGCCTCCAGTTCGGCCGCCCCCGCCTCCAGCGCCCGGCGATGCGCCGCGTCGACATCGGAGACCAGCAACCCGAATCTCGAGCGTTCCTCCGGACCGGGATGGCCCGGCTCGTGTGCGACCGTCAGCAGGAAGAACTCGTCACCCGGCCAGGTCCCAAACTGGAACGACGAGATCTCCTCCCGGTATTCGGCTCCGAACGCCCCCTCGTAGAAGTCTCTGGCCTCCTTGAGGTCCCGGACGTTGACCGTCACTTGCACGATGCGCGGACTGGTCACCTGCGGCATCCTGACTCCTTTCTCGATGTACCGATCCACCTTGCGGGCCATCTGCGACAAGGCATGCACCCTTCCCAGCAGCCATTCCCGATGCCCGGCCAGCACGGCCCGGCGGCTGGCAGGGTTCAGTAAGGCCCAACGCTGTTTGCCCGAGCGGCGTAGGTCCTCTTGGTGGCGTGTTGACATGCAGCCATCTGGCTGCCTATTGTGAAGTCATGCAGCCAAATGGCTGCATTTTGGCAGAGGTGCGGTGGATGGATGAGGTTTTCAAGGCGCTGGCCGATCCCAGCCGCCGCAGGTTGCTGGACAGCCTGAACGCCCGCAACGGGCAGACCCTGCGCGAGCTGTGCTCCGGCCTGGACATGGCCAGGCAGTCGGTCAGCAAACACCTGGCCGTGCTGGAGGCGGCCAACCTGGTGACCACGGTGTGGCGCGGACGGGAGAAATTCCACTACCTCAACGCCGTGCCGATCAACGCCATCGCCGAACGCTGGATCAACCAGTACGACCGCCGGCGAGCCAGCGCGCTGGCCGATCTCAAAACCGCATTGGAGGGCACGCACGTGGCCGGCACCGACTTCGTCTACACGACGTACATCAACACCACGCCCGAACGCCTCTGGCAGGCGCTGACCGACCCGGCCTTCACCGAGCGCTACTGGGGAGCCGTCCTGGAGTCCGACTGGAAGGTCGGCTCGACGGTGACCTACAAGCAGGGCGGCATCACGATCGAGGACACCGAGCAAGTCGTGCTGGAGGCCGAGCCCGGCCGCCGCCTGGCCTACACCTGGCACACCTTCACCCCCGACTTCGCCAAGGTCTTCGGCTTCGACGCCGACGACGTCGCTAAATGGGCCGCGGAGCCGCGGTCCACGGTGACGTTCGACATCGAACCGCAGGGCCAGATGGTCAAACTGACCGTCGTACACGGCGGCTTCGAGCCCGGCAGCGCCGTCAGGGAGTCGATCAGCGAGGGCTGGCCGGCGATCCTGTCCAGCCTTAAGACGCTGCTGGAGACAGGAGAGACCCTGCCGCAAGAGGAAGAAGCCCGCTCCTGAGCTCCCTTGGGGATCCGTCGCCGGACGCCGGCGTGGGTTTGTGCTCACCCCACAACAAGCCACTGCCCTGCTGTGGCGGCGTCATCTAGGCCAGACGATTCCTCAGCAGAGATAGTCGTTATCATGCCGACTCGCGTACCACCGGAGGAGAGTGCATGAACGACGGCTCGACGCTGATCCGCGCTGCCCGGCTCGGCCGGGGCGACACGCTCGGCGACGTGCTGCTCTCGGGCGGGCAGGTGGCGCGCATCGGCGCGCTCATCCCCGCCGAGCCCGGTTGGGAGGTGGTGAACGTCGACGGGCGGACGGTGCTGCCCGGCCTCTGGGACCACCACGTCCACTTCGACCAGTGGACCCTGGCCAGGCAACGCCTGGACCTGTCCGGGGCGTCGTCGGCAGCGCAGGCCGTCCGGCTGGTGGCCGAACGACTGCGCGCCAAACCGCCAGAGGCAGGCCTTCCGCTGGTCGGCTACGGGTTCCGGGACGCGTTGTGGCCGGACGAGCCACACCGTGACCTGCTGGACGCCGTGACGCCTTCGGACGTCGCCGTGGTTCTGGCCAGCGGGGACCTGCACTGCTGCTGGATGAACTCGGCCGCGGCCCGGCGGTACGGCCACGCAGATCATCCGACCGGCATCCTCCGCGAAACCGAGTGGCAACCGATCGCCGAGGAACTCGCCGGCCTGCCCGCCCCGCTGCTCGACGGATGGGCGAGGGAAGCCGCCGCCGCGTCGGCCGCGCGCGGCGTCGTCGGCGTCGTCGAGCTGGAGGCGCCCTGGTCTCTGGACGCGTGGGTACGCCGCGTGCGCGACGGTAACCGGATGTTGCGGGTGGCCTGCGGCGTCTGGCCGGGGCGCCTGGATGAGGCGATCGCCCGGGGGCTGCGCACCGGTGACGTGATCCCCGGTACCGACGGGCTGGTCGAGATGGGACCGTTCAAGGTGATCACGGACGGGTCGCTCAACACGCGAACGGCGTACTGCCACCACCCCTACCCGGGGCTGGAGAAGGGGGAGCACCCGTACGGCATGCTGCTCGTCCCGCCTGACGAGCTCGTGACGTTGATGAGCAAGGCCTGGTCGCACGGACTGCGGCCGGCCGTGCACGCGATCGGAGACCACGCCAACACGCTCGCGCTGGACGCGTTCGAGCGGGTCGGCGCGCGGGGCAGCATCGAGCACGCACAGTTGCTCAGCCGATCGGACCTGGACCGGTTCGCCGCGCTCGGTGTGGTCGCGAGCGTCCAGCCCGAGCACGCGATGGACGACCGCGACGTAGCCGACCAGCTCTGGGCAGGGCGGACGGATCGGGCGTTCGCGTTGGGTGCCTTGCACGCGGCGGGCGCTGCTCTGGCCCTGGGCTCCGATGCTCCGGTCGCTCCGCTGGACCCGTGGGTCTCGCTCGCGGCGGCCGTACACCGGAGCCGGGACGACCGGGACCGGTGGCACGCGGAGCAGGAGATCTCGATGGCGCAGGCCTTGGCGGCCTCCACCCGCACGGGCAGGGCGAGGCTCGCGGAGGGAGACCCCGCCGATCTCGTCGTGGTCGACGCCGACCCCTACACCGCCTCGGCCACCACGCTCCGCGAGATGCCCGTCGCCGGCACTATGCTCGGCGGCCGTTGGACCTGGCGGAAGGGGATTTGACCCGTTACCCGTTGAGCAGCCGGACCCGGCACGCCATCTGCAGGGCGAAGCGTGTGTCCGGGTCGGTCAGATCCGCTCCCAGCGCCTCGGTGATCCAGCGCAGACGGTAGGCGACCGCGTTCGGGTGCAGGTGCAAGACCTCGGCGGCCCGGGTCGGCGAGCATTGGGCGTCAAGGTACGCGGACAACGTCGTCAGCCCCACCCGGGAGCGTGCCGCGCCGAGGGCGTCCAGCGGGGCCAGCATTTCGCTGAGGAGGTTCCGGCTCAGGGGCGAGGAGTACAGGTCGGCCAGGATCCGGCGCAGGCCGGTGGCGTCGGCCTCGACGAGGGCGCCGCGGCGACCCGTGGCGTGGGCGGAATCGGCCGCTACTCGAGCTTCGGCCGCGGACTGGCGCAACCCGTCCGGGCCGGTCTGTGGCGTGCCGAGACCTCCCGTGATCACGATGTCGCCGCGATCGGTCAGGACGTCGATCAGCCGTCCGACTTCCGTACGTACCTGCCGGTGCAGTTCAGCGCCCGCCGGTCCGGTGCGCACGATGATCAGGTCGCCACCCAGCCGCGCTACGTGCCAGGCGCCCGGCCTGGCGTGGAGAACCTGCAGCGCCGACAACTCGGCCTCCTCCAGCACCTGCCTGGCCCGGACCAGCGAGGACGTCTCGGCGTCTTCGACCTGGAGCCAGGCCACCACGTGGGCCTGCTCCACGGGGAAGTCGAGCTGGAAGGCCTGCTCGACGAGTTGCGGCAACTGCGCCCGATCGCACAGCACGAGTTGGACGATGAGCCCCGCCCGGGTGAGCGCGGGCGCGAAGCGGCGGTTGAGCTCGCGTTGCCGGAGCCGCGAGACGAGCGCGGCGATCGCCGGGAGGGCCACACGGGTGGCGTCGTCGTCGAGGTCGGGCACGAGCCTGGCCACCAGGTGCCGGCCGACGACGACCGCGCCGGGGTCGGCCTGGTCGGTCGGTCTGGTCTCGTCGAGGACGAGCCGGCAGCCCAGCGCCTCGGACACGACGTCCAGCAGCGAGCGCACCGCGTCCGGGCCCTCCAGCTCGGCGGCCTGCTGGGCCGCGCGGATCGCCGCCGCGGCGCGGGCCAGCGCGTCGGAGGCGCCGCCCCGTACGAAACGGTCGATGTCGAGCAGGAGCTCGGCTCCGTCGCGACCGTCGTCGAGCCCCAGCACGGGCAGCCGCGCCCGCTCGGCCAGCCGCGTGGCCGTGATCGGCAGCTCCCGAACGGCCGCGAACACCAAGCCTGCCGCGTCGCGCGCGGCCGCCTGGCGGATCGCGACATCGATCTCGTAACTGGAGATCGGCTCCGATCCGAGGATCACGATGAGGCTCTCGGTGGGCACGCGGTCCAGCGCGGCCAGCGTGTCGGCGGCCGCGACGTGCTGGATGGGCGTGTCGGTGTCGGGGCCTGCGAGCAGCGTGAGCCCGAACCTGAGGTGATGGCGCAACAGCTCCGAAACCGTCGCCCGGGTTGTTTGTGGCACAAGCACAGTTTGCGTGGAAGCGTTGTGTTCCCGCCATATGGGCTACCCGCAAGGACGCCCCCCACAATCGACGCATGCAGCCAGCTAGTGACAACGACGTGGGCCAGCTGACCGAGAGGGACCTGCCGGCGCTCGCACGCGGATGCGCGATCCTGGGCACCGGCGGCGGGGGATCGGTGGAGACCGCCATCCCCAGCGCCCTGCAGGCGCTGCGCGACCACGGCCCGGTCCGGATCGTGCGCCTGGCCGAGCTCGACGACGACGCCCTCGTCGTGCCCATGGCCAGCATCGGCGCCCCGACGGTCGGGCACGAGATGCTGGCGAGCGTCGACCAGCCGAAGCGGTTGCGCGACGAGATCGAGCGGCTCGCCGGCCGGCCGATCTCAGCGATCATGGCGGGTGAGATCGGCGGCAGCAACGGCGTCGAACCGGTCGGCTGGGCCGCCGAGCTCGGCGTGCCGTTGCTCGACGCCGACGGCATGGGCCGGGCCTTCCCTGAGCTGCAAATGGTGTCGATGCACGTCGCCGGGCTGTCGGCGGACGTGGTGGTCATGGCCGACGTCGTCGGGAACGTCGCGGTGCTCCGGCCGATCGACGCGGTCTGGTCCGAGCGGCAGGCGCGGGCGGTCTGCGTCGCCAGCGGCGCCAGCTCGATGATGGCCAACTACCTCATGACGGCCAGCCAGGCGAGGGGCGCGGTCATCGAGGGCAGCATCTCCGCGGCGCTCGCCATCGGCCGCAGCATCGCCGAGAGCACCGGCGACCCGGTCGCCGGGCTGGCGGGCCGCCTGGACGCCCGGCGGCTCGTCGACGGCAAGATCGTCGAGGTCGAGCGGCACACCGGCGGCGGCTTCGTCCGCGGCTCGGTAGTCGTCGACGGCACCGGCGCGGACGCCGGCCGCATGGTCCGCATCGAGATCCAGAACGAGAACCTGGTCGTCTTCGAGTCCGGCGAGGTACGCGCGAGCGTCCCCGACCTGATCACCGTGGTCGACACGCAGACCGCGGACGCCATCTCCACCGAGACGCTCCGCTACGGCCAGCGCGTCAGCGTGCTGGCCTGGCCGTGCGACCCGCTCTGGCGCACCGAGCGCGGGCTGGCGGTCGTGGGACCGCGGGCCTTCGGCTACAACCTCGACTACCGGCCGATTGAGGAGCTCGTCCATGCCGGCATCTGACCTCGGACGCGAGCTGAAGATCGGGATCGATGTCGGCGGCACGAACACCGACGCGGTGGTGCTCGACCGATCCGAGACGATCGTCGCCCGCGCCAAGCGGCCCACCACATCGGACGTCCGGACCGGCATCGGGCAGGCCCTGTCGGCGGTGCTGGGCGCGCTCGGCGAGCGCGAGCGCGAGGTGGGGCGGATCATGCTCGGCACCACCCACGCCACCAACGCCCTGCTGCAGCGGCGCGGGCTCGGCCGGGTGGCGGTGATCAGGCTGGGCGCCCCGGCCGGCACGGCCGTCGCCCCGCTGACGACCTGGCCCGCGGATCTCGCGGAAACCGTCTCGGCCGGCTCCGTCATGGTCGGCGGCGGGCACTTCGTCGACGGCTGGCCGATCGCGCCGCTGGACCGCGACGCCATCCGCCGCTTCCTGACATCGGTGGCGGACCGTGCCGACGCGGTGGCGGTCACCGGCATCTTCAGCCCCGCCGCCGGCGACCAAGAGCAGGAGGTCGCCGAGCTGGTCCACGACGAGCTAGGCGCCGGTGTCGCGGTCTCCATGAGCCACGAGATCGGCTCGCTGGGCCTGCTCGAGCGGGAGAACGCCACCGTGCTGAACGCGGCGCTCTACCGGGTGGCCGGCGAGGTGACGCAGGCGCTGGACGCCGTGCTCGCCGAGCGCGGGCTGGACGCGGCGGCCTTCTTCGCCCAGAACGACGGCACGCTGATGGCGCTCGACTACGCCTCCCGCTACCCCGTGCTGACGATCGGCTCGGGGCCGGCCAACTCGATCCGCGGCGCCGCGTTCCTGTCCGGTGTGGACGACGCCATCGTCATCGACGTCGGCGGCACCTCAACCGACCTCGGCGTGCTGGTGCGCGGGTTCCCGCGGGAGTCGTCGTTCGCGACGGTCATCGGCGGGGTGCGGACGAACTTCCGGATGCCGGACATCCTCAGCGTGGCGGTCGGCGGCGGCACGATCGTCGGCGGAACTCCTGACGATCCCGCCGTCGGGCCCGTATCGGTGGGCTTCCGCATCACCTCAGAGAGCCTGGCGTTCGGCGGCGACACGCCCACGCTCACCGACGCGGCCGTGCTCGCCGACCGGGTCGCGCTCGGCACGCCGCACAAGTCGCCGGCCCAGGTCCGCACCCTGCTGAGGTCCGCTCTGGACGCCGCCGACGGCATCATCGCTGACGCGGTGGACCAGATGTCGCTCGGCAGGAAGGACCGGCCCGTCGTCGCGGTCGGCGGCGGCGCGTTCCTGGTGCCCGACAGGCTCGCCGGGGCCGCCAAGGTGCTGCGCCCCGACCACGCCGACGTGGCCAACGCGGTAGGCGCCGCCATCGCGCTGGTCAGCGGCCGGTGGGAGACCCTCGCTCCGGCCGGTGACGGCCGCCGCAAGGCCATCGAGGACGCCGGCGAGAAGGCCGTCCGGCGGGCGGTCCAGGCAGGGGCCGACCCCGACGCGGTGCAGGTGATCGAGATCACCGAGACGCCCCTGTCCTACCTGCACGAGCCCGCGGTGCGGATCAACGTCAAAGCCGCGGGCCCCCTCGGCTGGCTGTGAGCCGGCCACCGTAAGAAAGAGGACACCATGATCACCACCTCTCGCCGCAGGCGGACGGCCCTGATGTGCTGCGGCCTCGCCGTCGCGGCCACCGTGGCCACCGGCTGTGGCGCGTCCTCCGGGCCGCCCGCGAGCGAAGCCAAGGGCGGCGGCATCCTCAGCGTCGGCGTCACCGCCTCGCTCGGACGGCTCAAGTCACTCAACCCGCTGGCCGACAACCTGTACGGGTCGTGGATCGCCCGCCAGCTCATCTACCCCGCGCTGGTCCAGCTCGACGGCACTCAGCTCAAGCCCGCCTGGGCGAGCAAGTGGGACGTGTCCGGCGACGGCCGCGTCTACACCTTCCACCTGCAGCCCGGCAGCTGGTCCGACGGCAAGCCGATGACCGCGCACGACGCCGCGTGGACGGCGACGTTCGAGCTGGAGCACGCCGGTGACGCGGCCGGGCTGGTCTCGTTCGCGCTGGAGGGCGTGAAGAGCGTCAAGGCCGCCGACGACCGCACGCTCGTGGTCACGTACGAGGAGCCCGTCGCCGAGAGTGTGCTCACCCTGCTGGCCAACTTCCACGTGCTGCCCAAGCACGTTTACGAGCCGCACGCCGTCGGCGACGGCTCCAAGATGACGGCCTTCCGACCCGAGGACAAGCTGCCGGTGGTGGCCGGCGGGCCCTTCACCGTGACCGAGTTCCAGTCCGACGGCACGACGATCTTCGAGCCCAACAAGGGCTACTACGGGGCGGCCCCACGCGTGCAGGCGGTAGGGCGCGCGGATCCTCGACTGCGACGGGTTGTTCGTCTGCCCGAGTTTCATCGACGCCCACGCCCACAGCGACCTGGCTCCGTTCATGGCCGAGCCTCAGCCGTTCAAGCTGACTCAGGGCGTCACGACCGAGATCAACGGCAACTGCGGCATCAGCTTCGCCCCGACCGACGCGCCGGCGGCGGAACGGCTCGGCGGCGCCCTGCACGACGTGGTCCGCGAGGTCGACGTGCGGCCCATGGGGTTCGGCGAATTCCTCGACGCCGTACGGCGAGCCGGACCGGTCAACCACGTCGCCTACCTCGTCGGGCACGGCACGCTCCGGCTCACGGCCAACGGCCCCGGCGAGGAACTGGCGCCGGGCGCGCTCGACACGATGACCCGGCTCGCGGCCGAGTCCTTCGAGGCCGGGGCGGTCGGCTTCTCCACCGGGCTGATCTACCCGCCCGGCTGCTACGCCGACCTGCCCGAGCTCCAGACACTCGCCCGCGCCGCCGCACCGTATGGCGCGGTGTACGCCACCCACATGCGAGATGAGGGCCGTCGCGTGCTCGATGCCGTCGACGAAGCGGTCGCGGTGGCGCGCGCCGGTCGTCTGCGGCTGCAGGTGTCGCACTGCAAGCTCGCCGGCGCCGAGAACCACGGCCGGGCCGGAGAATTGCTCGCGCGCCTCGAGGCCGCGCGCCGCGACGGCGTGGACGTCCTGGGCGACCAGTATCCCTACACCGCGGCGGCCACCATGCTGGCGGCGCTGCTCCCGAACTCGGCACTCACCGGTGGCGCGGCGGATCTGGCATCGCGGCTGCGTGACCCGGTGTTCCGCGCGCGGCTACGCGGACAGGCCGGACGGGGCGAGCCCGGCGACGGCATCTGGGGCGAGGCCCAGCCGGACGGGATCCTCGTCACCGCGCACGCCGACCCCGGCGTGTCCGGCCGGACGCTCGCCGAGCTGGCCGGCGACCGCGACGTGTTCGAGGTGATGTGCGACCTCGTCGCCCGCGACCCCGCCGCCGGGATGGTGATCGCCGCCATGTCCGAGTCCGACGTACGCGAGATCATGGCGAGCCCGCTGATCGGCGTCGGCTCGGACAACGCGCTGCCGGGCCCTGGCCCGGTGCACCCGCGAACCTACGGCACGTTCCCGCAGCTGCTCGGCCGCTACGTCCGTGAGCTGAACGTCCTCACCTGGCCGGAGGCGATCAGGAAAGCGACCTCGATCACGGCCGGCCACTTCGGACTGCACGGCCGCGGGACGCTGCTCCCCGGAAGCGGGGCCGACGCCGTCGTGTTCGATCCGGCCACGATCGGGCACGACGGCACCCCGCTCGATCCCCGCGCTGGGGTGACGGGAGCGATGACGGTGCTCCTGGACGGCGAGCCGGTCATCCGCGACGGCGCCTACACCGGGCAACGCCGGGGACGCCTCCTGCGGCGTCCGGGAGGCCGTCAGTAGACCAGGGCCTGGGCCCCCTCGGTGGTCACTTCCTCGACGAACGCCGGCGCGCCGGCGATGCGGACCCCGTCGATGAGGTCGTCCACGGTGATGTTCCTGCGGGCCGCGCACTGCGTGCAGAGCGTCACCCGGCCGGCCGCCAGGACGGCGTCGAGCAGGTCCGTCAGCGGCGCGGCATGCGGCAGGCTGAACTCTTTGGCCCGCCCCGGCAGCGCGAACCACGACGACTCGCCGGTCAGCCACAGGGAAACGGGGACACCGCTCGCGAGCGCGGCGGCAGCGACCGTGAACGCCTGGTTGCAGCGCTCCGGGGCGTCCGCCCCGGCGGTCACCTTGATCACCAGTGATCGTGCCATATCCGTCACCCTAACGCGCCAGGAGCGAACATGCGGTCGAGGCAGAGCTCAAGGCCGTGATGCGATGCCGTACGGGCACGACACGCCACTACGCTTGGGGAGCATGGAAGAACCTGAGGTGCACCCTGATCTGGAGCCGATCGCCTTCCTGCTCGGCCGCTGGGAAGGCGCGGGCGTGGGCGGCTATCCGACGATCGAGAGCTTCAACTTCGGGCAGGAGATCGAGTTCGGCCACAACGGCAAGCCCTTCCTGAGCTACGTGAGCCGCACCTGGCTGCTCGACCAGGAAGGCAACCGGGTCAGGCCGCTGGCCACGGAGTCGGGCTACTGGCGGCCGCAGCCGGACCGGCAGATCGAGGTCGTGCTCGCGCACCCGACCGGGATCGTCGAGATCTACATCGGCGAGGTCGTCTTCCACAAGATCGAGCTGCGTACGGACGTCGTCGCCCGCACCGCCACGGCCAAGGAATACACCGCTGGACACCGGCTCTACGGGCTGGTCAACGGCAACCTGATGTGGGCCTATGAGATGGCCGCCGTCGGGTACCCCCTGACGGACCATATGTCCGCCGAGTTGAAGAAGGTGGCATGAGCACGCCCTTCACCGCTGACGCCGTCGAGGCGATCAAGCGCCACATGAACGACGACCACGCCGCAGACTCGCTGATCATCGTACGGGGCCTCGGCGGGCGGCCCGACGCCACCACGGCGCTGACGAGCGACGTCGACGCCGAGGCGATCGAGTTCACGATCGACGGCGGGGAGCGGGTCCGGGTGCCCTGGGGCGAGACGCTCACTGAGCGCGCCCAGGTGCGCAAGGCCGTGGTGATGCTCTATCGCGAGGCGTGCGGCAAGCTCGGCCTGCCGATCAGGGGCGAGCATTAAAAAGGGCCCCAGGCATCACTCCGCCTGCGGTGCAGGCGGGCCGGATGGACCATGGTCGGGATCAGAGTCCCGCCCTCCGGCTGCCAGGGGCCCCGGTGGTTGCCTCGTTTTCGCCAACGTCACGAGACGAGACAAAGTGTCCGCAGCGTTAGCGGACAACCACCTCGCTAGCCCGACTATGACTATCCATTATTCGGACCACCTCCTTTCCGCGTACTCACGAAGCTATGCGGTAGTCCGCGGACTGGGCAAGTGAATATCCCCGGGTCGTACGGTGGACCGCGTTCAGCGGTCCACCGCAGGCAGCGGACCGTTGCGCCTAGACTCGGGGGCATGACCGAGACGCAGTGGCACGAGGAACTCCGCGCGAAGGGCTACCGGGTCACACCGCAGCGCCAGCTCGTCCTCGAGGCGGTCAAGGAGCTGGAGCACGCCACGCCCGAGGAGATCTGCGTCAAGGTCCGGGAGACGGCGCGCGGGGTCAACATCTCGACGGTCTACCGCACGCTGGAGCTGTTGGAGGAGCTCGGCCTGGTCACCCACACGCATCTCGGCCACGGTGCGCCGACCTACCATCTGGCGGCTGAGGCCGATCACGTGCACCTGGTGTGCCGGGGGTGCGACGAGGTGTTCGAGGTGCGGCCGGAACTGGCCGCAGGGCTGGTCAAGGGCCTCGACGATGAGATGGGGTTCGTGGCCGACGTTCATCATCTGACCGTTTTCGGGCGCTGCCGAAACTGCCGGTAGCCGTTGTCGGGCGCCGCCGCCGCTGCGGATAGCCTGGAGTGCATGCGTAGCCCTCTGCTCGATCTCCCCGGCGCCGTAGCGGCAGACGCGCCGGATTCCGACGTAGCCGCGCACTACGGCGACCTGTACGCCGAGCAGCGCGCGCTGGCCAAGGGCGAGGCGGTCGTCGACCGCAGCAACCGCGAGGTGATCCGGATCTCGGGCGCCGACCGGCTGAAATGGCTCAACGACCTGACCTCGCAGAAGCTCGACACCCTGAAACCGGGCGAGTGGACGCAGACGCTGGACCTCGACCTGCAGGGCCGCGTGCAGCACCACCTGACGCTGGTGGACGACGGCGAGAGCGTGCTGGCCCACGTCGAGCCGGGCACCGCGCAGAGCCTGATCGACTATCTCGACCGGATGCGGTTCATGCTCCGCGTCGAGGTGTCGCGGGCCGACGACCTGGTGGTGCTCTCCACGGCGACGGAGGACTTCCTGGTGCCGCGCGCGGAGCTGTCCGACCATCTGGGTAAGCCGCTGGCGGGGTTGTGGGCGTACGAGGCGCTGCGGATCGAGGCGCACCACCCGCGGATGGGGTTCGAGACCGACCACAAGACCATCCCGCACGAGGTGGGCTGGATCGGCGCGGCCGTGCACCTCAGCAAGGGCTGCTACCGGGGCCAGGAGACGGTGGCCCGGGTGCACAACCTGGGGCACCCGCCGCGCCGCCTCGTGTTCCTGCACCTCGACGGCAGTGTCGACACGCTGCCCCCGCACGGCGCGCCGGTGATCTTCGAGAGCCAGGAGGTCGGCGTGGTCGGGTCGGCCGCCCGGCACCACGAGCTGGGGCCGATCGCGCTGGCGGTGATCAAGCGTACGGTGCCGGCGGACGCTCCGCTGCTGGCCGGAGGGGTCGCGGCGGCCCAGGAAGTCGTCGTGCCGCCGGACGCGGGCCGCAACGTCGCCATCGACCCGTCGCTGCGACGTCGCATCCGTTAAATATCGACGACGAGGGTGATCGGGCCGTCGTTGACGAGGGACACCTTCATGTCCGCGCCGAAGACGCCCGTCTCCACGTGCGCGCCCAGGGCACGCAGCTCATCCACCACGGCGTCCACCAGCGGCTCGGCGACCGGCCCCGGGGCGGCCGCCTGCCAGGTGGGCCGCCGCCCCTTGCGCGCGTCGCCGTACAGGGTGAACTGGCTGATCACTAGGAGCGGCGCGGACACGTCCGAGCAGGACTTCTCGCCGTGCAGGATGCGCAGGCCCCAGAGCTTGGCGGCGAGCTTGGCGGCCTCGGCCCGCGTGTCCGTGTGGGTGACGCCCACCAGGACGAGCAGGCCGGGCTCGGTCACCGCTCCGACGGACCGGCCCTCGACCTCGACGGACGCTGAACTCACTCGCTGCACCACTGCTCGCATGGGATCCCATTCTGGCCCAGGAAAACGCTCCGTAGACTCATGCCGGAAAGGATGGGGAAATGTCGTTGATCGTGGAAGTTGTCCGGTCCGGGTTCGTGGAGTCCACGCATCAGGCTCGCATGCTCACCGTGGACGCGGAAGGTCGCCCGGTCGAGGCGCGGGGCGCGGTGCACGTGCCCGCGTCGCCACGGTCGTCGATGAAGCCGCTCCAGGCGCTCGGCATGCTACGCAGCGGCCTGCGGCTGGAGGGCGACTTGCTCGCGCTGGCCTGCGCCTCGCACTCGGGTGAGCCGTTCCATGTGGACGGCGCCAGGAAGATCCTGGCGGGCGCGGGGCTGGAGGAGTCGGCGCTGCTGTGCCCCGAGGACTATCCGTTCGACCGTACGGTCACCGAGCGCGGCCGCGTCTTCATGAACTGCTCGGGCAAGCACGCCGCCATGCTGGCCACCTGCGTGTTGAACGGCTGGCCCGTCGAGAGCTATCTGGAGCCCAAGCATCCGCTGCAGCGGGCGATCAGGGAGACGGTCGAGGACCTGACCGGTGAGCGGGTGGCGGCCTCGGGCGTGGACGGGTGCGGGGCACCGCTGTTCTTCGTGTCGATGGTGGGCGTGACGAAGGCGTTCCGGGCCTTCCCCATGTCGTCGCCGGACTCGTACGAGCGCAAGATCTTCGACGCCATGCGCGCCTACCCGGAGTGGACGTCGGGCACCGACCGCCCCGAGGCCAAGCTGATGCGGGCGCTGCCCGGGCTCATGCTGAAGGCCGGGGCGGAGGCGTTCGACGCGTTCGTGTTCGAGGACGGGCGCGCGGGCACCGTGAAGATCGAGGACGGTTCGGCGCGCGCCCGCGTCCCCGTCACGGTGGCGGCGCTGCGCTCGCTGGGGCTGGACGCCCCTGAGCTGGCCGAGCTGGCCACCCCGCCGGTGGTCGGCGGGGGCCGCCCGGTCGGCGAGGTACGGGTCCGCTAAAGCGTACGGAACTGGCGGGTCGCGGAGATCGCGCCCGACGTGGTCGTGGTGAACGTCCGCATCGAGCCGGCGAACTTGGACAGGTCCCACTCCGCGGGCCCGTGGTACCAGTAGAGGTTGTCAGTCTGGCTCCCGTTGCCGGTGACCGAGGCCACCACGCGCGACCAGTGCTCCACCCCATCGAAGATCACCGCATAGGGCAGGTAGCGGGAGAAAAGCTCCACCCGGTGCTGCTCGGGCACGTTGCCCAGCTCGCCGGAGAACAGGTACTCGCGGAACTTCATGGTGTGCGCCATCGCCGCCGAGCCCCTGGCGGTCTTGGCCGGCATGTACTGGCCGCCGACCGCCAGCGCGCCGCCCGCGATGATCACGGCCAGGCCCAGCAGCCCGTACGTCGTGAACCAGGCCAGCGCCACCGTGGCCAGCAGCCCCACGCCGATGAGCACCACGCCGATCGTGGTCCACTTGGTGCGCTCGGTGTCCGGGCGGCGGGCGAACCAGCCCTGCTTGACCACGTCGGCGTACAGGGCGTCGCGGACCTTGCCCAGATGGGCCGCGAACGAGCCGGACAGCTGCGACAGCATCACCATGTCCCGGCCGTCGAAGATGGCGTCGTAGAGCGCGTGCTCGTACGGCAGGAGCGCGTTGACGGGTGCGTTCGGCAGCCTGACCAGCAACCAGTCGGGCGCGTCGTAGGTCTGGCGGGGCTGCTCGTCGATCCGCAGGTAACCGCGGACGGCGAGGTCGACGATCGTGGCGGTCACGTCGATCACGTCGGCCTGCTCGTCCACGAGCGTGCCGATCTGGCCGGGACGCACCCCGTCGGGCGGTGAGAAGTGCCCGTTCTGCACAGGATCGATGGTGCCCTGCTCGTGGCCGGCGACCCGGGCGTCGCGGCCGCGCGTCCAGTAGAGCAGGCCGACGCCGCCGAGCAGCAGCACCAGCAGGCCCGCCAGGGCGCCGCCGGTGACGGTGTCCAGGGTGAACGCGGCTGCCAGCGAAAAACGCTTCTCCAGGATGGGGGTGCCGCCGCTGGAGCCCTTTGCGTACCCGACGACGACGGTCAGGGCCTGGCCGGGCGCGATGTTCTCCTGCTCGAAGTCGGCCTGGGTGGCGGCGTGGTCCATGGAGGCGGCCGTGCAGCCGATGGCCGAGGTCAGATCGCCGGCGAAGCAGGACAGGTTCTGCACCTGGCCCGGACCGTTGACCTTGACCGTGGCCTTGGCGACCTGCTGGTTCCAACCGTTCACCGCGAACCAGCGCAGCTCTTCGACGCCGCCCGAGGTCGTCACCGCGCCCTTGACGTCGTACTCGACCGTCTGGCCCGTCACGGTGAGCACGTCGCCGGCGAGCGTGCCGCCCTTGACGTTCGAGATCTGGTAGATGCGGTCGTAGCTGTCGTCGTACCGCGTCCGGGTGAGGAACGTACGCTTCAGCCCACTCGAGGCCCCGCTGATCTTCTCGACCACGTGCAGGGTGCCGTCCTTGCCGAGGGTCAGCGTCACCTCGTCCGTGATCCCGGCCTCCGCGGCCATGGCGGGGGAGGCGGTCAACGTCAGAGCGGTGGCCCCGAGGGCGGCCATCGTGAGTCTGATACCCGTCATGGCGGCAAATCGTATCGGTTCAGTTCAAGGTGATGCCGTTCGCGGCCAGCTGGACGCTCTCCGGTGCGGCGCCCTGGCCGGGGTTCTCAACGGCGAGCGCCTGGTTCTGCGCGACGAAGGGCCGCATGCGCTCCTCGTAGCGGTCGAACGCGGCGGCCGGGTCCGTGCCGAGCTCCTGCGCCAGCACGTACGCCCCCACCACGGCCAGGCTCGTGCCCTGCCCGGACAGCGGCGTGGCGCAGTAGCCCGCGTCGCCGACCAGCGTCACCCGGCCGGCCGACCAGCGCTCCATCTTCACCTGGGCCATGGCGTCGAAGTAGAAGTCGTCGGCCGCCCACATGGCCTCCAGCAGCTTCGGGACCTCCCAGCGCACCCCGGAGCAGTGCTCCTGGATCAGGCGCTTCTGCTGCTCCACGTCATGGTGGTCGTAGTCGATCGGGCCCGCGCCGAATCCCAGGTTGACCCGCATCACGCCGGTGTCCCTGTCGCTGAAGACCGCGCCGCCGACATCGCCCTCGCGGAACCAGGTCTGCCAGTGATCCAGGCCGAGGAAGTTCGGCGCGGTGAAGATCGAGACGTACATCCCGAGGTGCTCCAGGAACCGCTCCTCCGGGCCGAACGCCAGCCTTCGCACGTTGGAGTGCAGCCCGTCGGCGCCGACCACGTAGTCGTAGCGACCTTGCCTGCCGCTCTCGAACGTCACGTCCACGCCGTGGGCATCCTGGGCGAGGGTGGCGATCGAGTCGCCGTACACGTACTCGGCGTCGGCGGCCGAGGTGACGAGCGCGGTCAGGTCGTCGCGCAGGATCTCGACATCGGGGCTGTCGAAGTTGCCGCCGCTGAGCGTCCCCTCGGTGCTGCGCATGATCTCGTTGCCGTCGCCGTCCACCATGGACATGCCGCGCATGGTCGTACGGAGCGCTCTGGCCTGCTCCAGGATGCCCATGCGGTCGGCCACGGTCAGCGCGGCGCCTCTGATGTCGATGGCCTGGCCACCCTTGCGCGGCGCCGGGGCACGCTCGATGACCGTCACCTCGGCATTTTGCCGCCGCAGCCAGTAGGCCAGGACGGGGCCGCCGACGCTCGCACCGGAAATGAGCACCTTCATGATCTGACTCCTTGTTGACGTTGTACGCAGAGCTGAATGTACGTCGTACATACAGCCGCTAGCAACGGTATGCTGGCAAGATCTGTACTAGTACAGGAGGTCAAATGGACACTCCGCCTTACGCTCGGATCGCGGGCGACATCAAGCGGCGCATCGCCGATGGCAGGCTGCGGCCCGGGGACCGGGTGCCGTCCACCAGGCAGCTCGCCAGGGACTGGGGGGTCGCGCTGGCCACCGCGACCAAGGCGCTGGCGGTGCTGGCCCAGGAGGGCGTCGTGGTCGCCGAGCCGCGGGTGGGCACGGTCGTGGCGGAGCGAGGCGGCGGGCGCGTGGCACGGCGTCCGGAAATTTCTGGATCTGGTCGGATGCGGGAGCGCATCGTACGGGCGGCCATCGAGATCGCCGACGCCGAAGGGCTCCCCGACGTGACGATGCGGGCGATCGCCGACCGACTCGGCATGGCCACCATGTCCCTTTACCGCCATGTCGGCAGCAAAGACGACCTGGTTCTGATGATGGTCGACGCGGCGATCGAAGACTTCCCGCTGCCGGCCGAGCGGCCGCCCGGCTGGCGGGCCGCTTTCGAGACGACCGCGCGCCTGCAGTGGGCCGCCTACCGGGCGCACCCGTGGATGGCCGGGATCACCTCGCTGTACCGGCCGCTGCCCTCGGCCGGTCTGATCAAGCACACCGAGTGGGTCATGACGGCGCTGACGAGCACCCGCCTGGACGCCACGACCAAAATGCGGCTGCACATCCTGCTCTACAGCTACGTCCAGGGCATCGGCGCCAACCTCGAGCTGGAGCGCCGGGCACGGGTCTCCACAGGGCTCACCGACGAGGAGTGGCTGAGCGGGCAGGACGACCGGATGCGCGCGATCAGGGAGTCAGGTGGCTACCCCGCCTTCGCCGAGCTCCTGGCCGACCTGGGCGACTTCGATCTCGACCTCAACCGGCTCTTCGACTTCGGCCTCGGCCGGCTCCTCGATGGCTTCGCCAAGATGATCGGTTAGTCGCCGTTCGCCCGCGCATGCCCGCCACGATGACGCTGCTCATCCTGCGCTGGTCCCGGCGCATGGGCTGGGGACCCTGGCACAGGTTCGCCCTGGGCGCCGCCGGCCTGGTCACCTACGCCTGGCACGGCTTCCCTCAGCCGCCGAGTTTCCCAGCGCCCGCGAATGTGGACCTCATCGGCAACGCGGTCTTCGCGCTGGCCGCCCTCGGGCTGCTCGCCTTTGTGGTGGTACGGCTCCGCCGCACCGCTCCGCCAACTTGATCTTTAAGTGCGCCACGAGCGCAGAAGGCGAGGTTGTTGTGTAGGTGACCTTGCTGGATGCGGTGCTGTGCAGGAGATGAAGGTCTGGCCCTTCGGCGTCGCCCTGCGGGGGGAGACGTCAAACCGCCT